>DASUFY010000114.1:0-31446 GCA_036274315.1 Planctomycetota bacterium
CGGCCGTGACATCGAACACCTGGCCCAGTGCCGCGGCATCGCCGGTGCGGCAGAAGTGCGCGAACTGGCGGTCGGCGGTGCGCAGTCGGATCGGCATGACAGCTGTTCTGGTCTGGTCGGAAGTGCTGTGCTACCGCGTTCGCGCGGATTCTCGCTGGCCGCTTTCTCGCATTCGCCGACCCACACCCGCCGAGCCATGCGCCGCTGCAAAGCGGTCGAATGGTACCTCAGTTGCAAAATACGACGTTTCGTGTAGATTTGTGCAACCGACGTACTTCCAGATGCCTTCCGCCGCAGACTTCCTCGACCACCTGGCGCGCACCGGCCGCTACCACTTCACCACCGACGAAGCGGCCCGGGAGACGGGCCGCAGCCTGTCGGCAACCCGAGCCGCACTGCAGCGCCTCGCCAACCGCGGGCTGATCGCGCAGCCCTGCCGCGGGTTCCACGTCATCGTTCCCCCTGACTACCGCGAACTCGCCTGCCTGCCCGCCGCGCAGTTCGTTCCGCAACTCTTCGCGCACCTCGGCGAGCCCTACTACGCCGCGCTGCTGACGGCGGCCGAGCTCCACGGCGCCGCGCACCAACGACCCCAGCGGTTCCAGGTCATGTGTCCGACCCGTCGTCGCGCCATCCAGTGCGGCGCCGTAGGCGTCGAGTTCATCCTGCGCAAGGACCTCGACCGCACGGCGACGATCCAGGTGAACACGCCGCGCGGCTCGCTGCGTGTCGCCTCCCGCGAGGCGACGGCACTGGAGTTGATCGGCTACGCGGACCGCTGCGGCGGGCTCGATCATGTCACGGCCGTACTCGAAGAGTTGGGGCCCGACTGCGACGGCCAGCTCCTCGTTGCAGAAGCGGAGCACGCATCGATCGCGTGGGCGCAAAGGCTCGGCCACTTGCTCGATGCCCTCCAGATCCCCGCCCAGGTCACGGCACCCCTGGCCGCGTGGATCGCAGAACGACACCCCTCTTACGCCGCACTCTCACGTGCAACCCGGCGCACAGGTGCATCGAGGGATCATCGCTGGCGTCTCGTGGTCAACATGGACCTCGAGTTCTCGCCGTGATTCCGCGCGACTACATCACCGAATGGCGGGCTCACGCTCCGTGGGCCGACGACGCCCAGGTCGAACTGGATCTCGTCATCAGTCGCGCCCTCGTCGAGCTGTTTGCCGACCCCGTGCTCGCCGAGCGCCTTGCGTTCCGCGGCGGCACCGCGCTGCACAAGCTGTTCTTGCTGCCACCCGCCCGCTACTCGGAGGACATCGATCTGGTGCAGGTGCGCCCGGCGCCGATCGGAGCGGACCTCGACCGCATGCGCAGCGTGCTCGGCACGTGGCTCGAGGAGACCAGGTGGAAGCACGGCGACGGCGGCGTCACGCTCAACTGGCGATTCGATTCCGAAGACGAGCCGTCACGACCCGTGCGCCTCAAGATCGAGATCAACACGCGCGAACACGGCACGCGGCTCGGCTACCACTTCGAGGAGCTGGCCGTCGCGTCGCGTTGGTTCACCCGACGAGCCCGCATTCGCACCTTCCAACTCGACGAACTGATGGGCACCAAACTGCGCGCCCTCTACCAACGCCGCAAGGGCCGGGACCTGTTCGATCTGGTTCGCGCGCTCGACGATCCGCGGGCGTCGCCAGAGCGAATCGTCGCGGTGTGCGTCGACTGCATGGCCGCCGGCGGCACGCCGATCACGCGCGCTGCGATGGCAGCGAACCTGGCCACCAAGCGGTCGCATCCGCTGTTTCGCGCCGACCTGTCGCCGCTGCTCGCAGCCGGAGCGACGTTCGATGTGGACAGCGCTCTCGATCGGGTGATGGAGGAACTCGTCGCCCGCCTGCCGAGTCGCTGAATCTGGCCCAGTCTCCGCGGCACCGCTGCGAAGCAGCCTGCGCGCCGCGTCAGTGCGCCTCGAGCCGCTTGATGCGCACGTTGCGGAACGCGACCGGATCGTTGTGGCCGCAGAAGCCGAAGAAGCCCTCAGTGCGGTTCTTGCCCGTGTGCTTGTCGCCGAGGTGCGTGGGCAGGTCCTTGATGTCGGCATCGACGATGACGGAGCCGTTGAGTTCGACCGTCACCTGCGAACCGCGCACCGTGACCTCCTCGAAGTTCCACTCCCCGACGGGCCGCTGGTAGCCGCGCTGGCTCGGCACGACGCCGTAGACCGAACCATGGTACTGATACGGCTTCAGCTTCTCGTACTGCGGCGCCGAGTCGTCGAGCACCTGCACCTCGAAGCCCGTGTAGGCAGGATCGCCCTCGCCCGGGTAGCGCATCGCCAGGCCGTTGTTGCCGCCCGGCGGCAGCAGGAACTCGAGCCGCACCACGTAGTCGTCGTAGCGCTCCTTCGTGAACAGGTTGCCACCCGTGCCGGCCTTGCAGCGGATCGCGCCGTCCTTCACCTCGTAGCTGTCGACCGCACCCTGCCAGCCCGCGAGCGTCTTGCCGTCGAACAGGCTCACGAAGCCGTCGCCGTCGCGCGCGGCGAGCGCCGCGTTGGCCTCGTCGGCCGGGATCTCGCGCACCTGCAGGTTGCGGAAGCGGATCGCGCCGCCGTGCGTCTGCAGCTGCAGCGGGCCCTGCCGCGGCAGCGGCAGCTGGCGGTCCCAGTAGTTCTCCATGATGACGCCATCGACCGTGACCTTGTCGTTGAGCCGCACCCACGTGCGCGCGCCCAGCTGGCGGATCTCGAGGCGGTTCCATTCGCCGAACGGCTTGTCGGCGACCACGGGCGGGAAGCGCTCGTGCTTCTCGTTGTTCCAAAGGCCGCCGCTGCCCTTGTCGGCGCCGAGGTTCCACTTGCCGCCGGCTTCGGTGGCATCCCAGATCTGCACCTGCGGCGAGCCGCGCAGGTAGATGCCGCTGTCGGCCTTCGCGACGGTCTTGTACTCGAGCGTGAAAGCCGCGTCGCCGAACGAGTCGTCGGTCGTCAGGTAGGCGCCCTCGCCGTCGTTGACGAGCTCGCCGTTGTCGATGCGCCAGTGCTTCGCCACCTCCGCGTCGTCCTCGGCGCGCATCGCGGCGCGCTGCTCGGGCGTCATCGCCGCGAGTTTGTACGGATCGAAGTGGCGCTGGCCGTGCCAGCCCGTGAGATCGACGCCGTTCCAGAGCGGACGGAAGCCGCGCGCGGCGAGGTCGTGCTGCGCTGCCAGCAGGGTCGGGAGCAGGACGGTGACGAGGGCACTTCGCATGCGGGCATCGTCTCCTGCCGCGGCGCCGCCGCAACGAACAACCGCGGGACCGCGCGCGTGGCGCGCTCGCGCCTCAACGCGCGCCCGCCAGGAGTTCCTTCGCCTCGGCGACCACACCGAGGTCGTCGCGGCTCGCGAGCGCCTCGAGCACGTCCTTGACCGCGGGCCCGGGCAACGCGCGGCAACCGGCGAGCACGGCGCCCGTCAGCTGCCGGCGCGGCACCGCCGGGTCGTCGCCGGCACGTTCCGAGAACTCGACCTCGAACTTCGGCAGCAGGAAGACCTGCGCCACCTGCGCCAGGACCTTGCCGCACGCGGGATCGGCGAGCTTGGTCGCGCCCTCGGCGAGCCGCGTCACGGTCGCGAGATGCGCGCGGTAGTCGGGCAGGTCGATGTGCATGCCGACCATCGTCGCGTCCAGACGCTTCTTCAGATCGCCGAGGCAGGCCTCGTAGCGTTTGGGTGTGTCGGCATCGGCGACGGTGCCGAGCGCGAACGCGGCCGCCGCGACGACGGCGAGGTCCGGATCGCCGAGCCCCTTCTGCAGCGCCTTGGCCGTGCGCGCATCGCCGAGCTGGCCGAGCGCATCGGCAGCGAAGGCACGACCATCGGCCGGCACGGACTGGTCGGTCACGACGGCCGCCACCTTGCTGGCCACGTCGGCATCGCCCAACGCCACGAGCTTCGCGACCGTTCGCCGCGCGAGGCCCCCGCCGAGCCTGAGACAGCGCAGCAGCGCGGCGGCGTCGTGATCGAGCACGTTCGGGTCCTTGTCCAACGCACCAAACCACATCGCCTCCTCCTTGCCCGGCTTGTCGAGGAACGAACTCACACTCTCCTCGCTGACCGCGAACCTGCCCTTGGCCGCCCTGCCCGGCGCCACCGCCAGGCGCCGGCTCGCGAAGAACTGCCACATCTCCTGGTTGACCTCGGCCGGGAAGCCGTGGCCGGAGTCGGGGATCTCCGCGTAGACGAAGTCCATGTTGTCGCCGCGCATGCGTTCGGCGGAGCGCCGATCCCAATCGGCACCGACGACCTCGTCGTTGGCGCCGTGGTAGAGGTAGACGCCGGTCAGCGTGAGGCGCAGCTTCTGCAGGTCGTCGCCGCCGGCCCCCGCCATCGGCGCGATCGCTGCCCACAGGTGCGCGTACTGGACGCCGTAGTGCCACGCGCCATATCCGCCCATCGAGTGCCCGGTGAGGTAGATGCGGTTGCGATCGACGTTGAAGAGCATCGTCACCTCATCGAGCACGGCGAGCAGGAAGCCGTCGTTGACGTCGCTGCTCCACGGGGCCGCGAGCGCGGTCGGGCAGACGACGAGGTAGCCGTTCTGCTTCGCACCGTCCTCGTAGAAGTTCATCGCACTGCTGCCCGAACCGACGACGCGCTTGCCATCCTTGCCACCCGGGCCGCCGCCGTGCAGGCCGACCAGCAGCGGCGTCGCACGCATGGGGTCGTAGGCCTCGGGCACGAACAGCGTGTAGACGCCGCGGTACTCGTTGCCGCGCAGGGTCAGCAGCCGGTCGTCGGTGCGACCCTTCGGTTCCTTCCGGGAACGGTACGCGCGTTCGAGGTAGGCGAACGGCAGGTCGCACCCGAGCGGCTGCAGGTTGGCGTAGGCGGCCTGCCGCGCCGCGAAGTCGGGCAGCGCCAATAGTGCGGCCAACTGTTCGCGCAGCGGCGCGTTGGCCCGCGGATCCGCGGCGAGCAGCTTCTTGCCCGGCGCATCGAGCGCCACCGACGCAGCCGCGTGGGCCGGATCGCGGACCAGCGCTTCGACGAAGGCCAGGCGCGCGAGGCCACGCAGCTTGTTCTTCGCCGCCTTGGCGCCGAGCTGCTGCCAGTCGTCGGCACTGCCGTTCGCGAGCGTCGCGGCCTTGTTCCAGAAGCTGCGGTACGGATCGGGGTCGGGCTGCACCTGCTTCACGGCCTTGGCCGGCAGGCGCTGCGTGCCGAGCGTGACCCTGCGGATCCCCGTGCGGTAGATGTTGAACGTCACTTCGTCAGCACCCTGCTCCCACAGGCGCGCAACGATCGCGGCTCCGTGCGTCGGCTTGATGACGTCGGCCTGGCTCGCTGCGCCAGTGCCGAGCAGGCACAACAGCAACGCTGCCCGCACGCGGTTGGCGACCATGCGCGCCACGATACTCGGCAGTGCGCCGCATGGGCACGAAGCGCCAACTCCATGGCCTGCGACTTCACGGGCAATGCGGTAGCATCGCCGCCCCCATCGGCCCCGTGGCACCACGCCGCTCGCTGCAGACACCCACCATGAACCGCATCCTGCTGCTGCTCACCAGTTCGCTCGCCTCGAGCATCCCCGCCCAGGTCGCCGCCGGCGACATCGCCGTGACCGGCTTCTCGACGAGCGCGTTCGGCGTCATCAGCGCCGGACCGACGGTCACCGGCTACACGACCGGTGGCTTCCAGGGCACGGGCACCGCGACCTCGCAGGCGATCCTCTGGGACCGCGCGCACCCGAACGACTTCCTCGTCGGCGGCTTCGGCTTCATCGGGCGCGCGAGCATCACGGGCCCGGGCAGTGTCGTCTACGCGCCGGTGACGAACGGCGTCGGCGTCGTCTCGCAGATGACTCAGGACGACGCGGGGCAGATCGTGTTCGCCGACTCGGGCACCAACCAGGTGCGCCGGCTCGATCCCGTGAGCGGCGTGGTCACCGAGCTGTCGACCGGCGCGCAGCCGTGGGGTTCGTCGCTGAGTTCGGGCGCGTGGGATCCGCTGACGGGCGACACGGTGCTCGGCGGCAGCGGCGAGATCTACCGGCTCGCTGACGGCGCGACGACGGGCACGCTGGTCGTCGGTGGCCTCGGCGGCTTCGTCTCGGCGATCGCGTTCGATCCGGTCACGGGCGAGATCCTCGCGACCGTGCTGACGGCCAACCGGCTGGTGCGCGTTTCGGCCGGCGGCGCGGTCAGCGATGTCGCACCGCCGTTCTCGATCCCGGGGCCGAACGCGCTCGCGATCGACGGCAACGGTGACCTGGTGACCGGCGGCGGCACGGGCCAGGTGTATCGCGTGCCGCGCGCGGGTGGAGCCCCGGTGTTCCTCGCGAGCAACACGAGCCCCGCGAACGCGGTCAACGGCCTCAGCGTCGCCGGCGCCGGTGGCTACGGGATCCCGTTCGGTGCGAGTTGCAGCGCGACATCGGGCCCCGCGACCCTCATCGCGACCGGTCCGTTCGCGGTCGGCTCGACGGTCAGCACGACGTCGGGCAACCACGCGGCGAACTCGCTCGGCATCCTCGTGCTCGGCCTCGACCGCACGAACTACCTCGGGCTGCCGTTGCCGTTCCTGCTCGACCCGGTGTTCGGCACGGCGAGCTGCTACCTCAATGTTTCCCTCGACGTGACGTTCGGCGGCGTCACGGGCGCGAGCAGTCCGGCGGAGCTGACATTCTCGTTCGTGCTGCCGCCGAGCTTCGCGGGCCAGCACTTCTACGCGCAGCACGCGTGCCTCGAACCGGTGCCCGGTCTGCTGTCCTGGTCGAACGGGCTCGCGTTCTTCGTGCCGTGACGGGCACCGCCGCGAGTCCACGGAGCCGCACTCACAGCCGCGGATCGGTCGGCTCGCTCTCGAGCGCGAGCACGCCGAGCAGGGTCGGAGGCGACGGCATCCAACGCTCGCTTCGCTCGCGTCTGCCCAGGGCGCGCCGACGCCCAGCCCTCTTCGCCTGCTGCGACGAGCCGCCGACGGGGATTGGCACGAACTGCAAAGTAGGCGACATTCGTCACAGACGGACTCGGGCGATCTTCGGATCGACCGGGTCACCCGGATGGAGAGCCAACCGGAACGCTGCGAGCCTGCCCTCACCCGAAGCCCCCATGCACAAGATCCTCCTCGTCGCGATCCTCGCCGGCTCCACGTCGGCATCCGCCCAGAACCTGATCCCGAACGGCGAGTTCCACCAGGGACCGACCAGTTGGACGTTGACGGCATTCAACGATCCGTCGGGCACGACCGGCTTCGACTTCGCGCGGGTCGCCGGCTACGGCCCGTCGCAAGCGGTCTTCGCCGACTTCCAGACTCTGACCAGCGTGCGCTCGGCGACCTATCGCTCGACCGCGGTGGTGCTGCCGCCAGCGCCCTTGCCGGTCGGCTTCCGCGTGCTGTGGGAGAAACAGGTCACGACACCGATCCCGTCGCCGAGCGTGAACCGCGTCGAACTGCGCATCATCGACACGGCGACCAACACCGCCGTCTACACGGGCACGCTGCCGTCACCGAATCAGACGGGCCTCACCGAGAGCGCGTCGTTCCACGCCGTGGCGACGGTGCCAGCGCTGGGCTCGTACGAGTTCGAGCTCTTCATCCGCCACAGCAATCTCGCCGGCATTCCGTTCACGTGCTGGGTCGACGATGCCTTCTGCGGCTCCCTGAACGTCGACTTCTTCGGCCAGGGATGCGCTGGATCGGGCGGCTTCGTGCCGGCGATCGGCACCAGCAACGCACCCCTGATCAACACCAACGACTTCAGCCTCGAGGTCAGCGACACCTTCGGGCCGACGGCCGCGATCGTGCTCGCGGACTTCTCCAACACGACCTGGGCAGGCGGCCCGTTGCCGTTCCCGCTCGGCAGCGGCTGCGACCTGCTCGTCGGCCTCGGCGCCTCCGCGTTCCAGCTGGTCGCGACCAGCGGGGCGGGCAGCGGCATGGCGAGCCAGACCGTGCCGATCCCCAACGATCCGGGACTGACCGGTCTCGTGTTCTATTCGCAGTGGGGCGTGTTCGACCCCGCGGCGGGCAGCGTGTTCGGCGTCGCGATGTCGGCCGGGCTCAGCATCATCGTGCAGTAGCCAGCACCGGAGTCGGGACATGGGCGCCGGCCCGTGCTCGCCCCCGGCGCGCGGCACGCGTATGGTCCGCACATGCCGAAGTGTGTCCCTCGCGCCGCCGACACGGCGCTGCGCGTCCTGCTGCTCTCGCTCGCCGCCTGCTCGGCGACCGAGGGCGACCCCACCACTGCCGAACAACGCCGGCTCGACCTGCCACCGTTCCAGGCGCCCCCGACGACGCGCGCCGACACCACCGACGACTACCACGGCACCTCCGTCGCGGACCCCTATCGCTGGCTCGAGGACCAGGGCAGCGCCGACACCGCGGCGTTCGTCGCGGCGCAGAACGCGGCGAGCCGCGCGTTCCTCGATGCGCTGCCCGCACGCGCCGAGATCCGCGCGCGCCTCGAGGAGCTGTGGAACTTCCCGCGCACGACGCCGCCGCAGCGGCACGGCACCCATTGGTTCTGGACGCACAACGACGGCCTGCAGAACCAGTCGGTGTGGTTCACGGCCGAGGGCAGCGACCTCGCGCCCGACGCCGCGGGCCGCGTGCTGCTCGACCCCAACCTGCTCAGTGCCGACGGCACCGTCGCGCTCGCGGGCTTCGAACCGACCGACGACGGCAAGCTCGTCGCCTACGCCACGTCAGCCAGTGGCAGCGACTGGCAGGAGTGGCACGTGCTCGACGTCGCCACCGGCCAGGCGCTGCCCGACCGGCTGCAGTGGGCGAAGTTCACGCGCGCCGCCTGGACGCACAGCGGCGACGGCTTCTTCTACCAGCGGTATCCGGCCCCCAAGCAGGGCGAGGTCTTCGAGGCGGCCAACACGAACCCGCAGCTGTGCTACCACAAGGTCGGCACCGAACAGAGCGCCGACCAGGTCGTCTACGAACGACCCGACGAGCCGCAATGGGCGTTCGACGCCGAGGTGACCGAGAGCGGCAGGTTCGTGGTCATCACGATGCGCAACGGCACCGACCGACGCAACCGCATCGGCTACGCCGACCTCAACCAGGAGGGTTGGCCCGTGCAGCCGCTGCTCATGGACTTCGATGCGCACTACGACTTCCTCGGCCACGATGCCGACACGTTCTGGTTCGCGACCGACAAGGACACCAAACGCGGCCGCATCGTCGCGGTCGACCGGCTGCATCCCGCGGCCGGCTGGCAGACGATCGTGCCGGCGCAGAACGACACGCTGCAGGCCGCGCGCGTGCTCGGCGGCCACTTCGTCTGCACCTACCTGGCCGACGCGGCCAACCGCGTCGCCGTGTTCGACCTCGACGGGGCGAGCAGGGGCGATCTGCAGCTGCCGACGCTCGGCAGCGTGAGCGGCTTCACGGGCCGCGCCGACGATGCGATCACGTTCTTCTCGTTCCAGTCGTTCGTGCAGGCGCCGATCGTGCTGCGCCACGACTTCTCGAGCGGTGCGACGAGCACGTTCCGCGCCAGCGAGCTGCAGTTCGACAGCAGCGACATCGTCACGCAGCGCCGTTTCCTGCAGAGCGGCGACGGCACGCGGCTGTGCCTGTTCCTCGTGCACCGGAAGGGCCAGGCGCTCGACGGCAACCACCCGACCTACCTCTACGGCTACGGCGGGTTCAACATCTCGCTCGTGCCGCGCTTCTCGGTCGCCAACCTCGTGTTCGTCGAACGCGGCGGCGTCTACGCCCAGGCGATCCTGCGCGGCGGCGGTGAGTACGGCGATGCCTGGCACAAGGCCGGCATGCTCGGGCACAAGCAGAACGTCTTCGACGACTTCGCCGCCTGCGCCGACTACCTGCTGCGCAACGGCTTCACGCGGCCCGACAAGCTCGCGATCGGCGGCGCCAGCAACGGCGGGCTGCTCGTCGGGGCGATGCTGACGCAGCGGCCCGACCTGTTCGGCGCGGCGATCGCCGAGGTCGGCGTGCTCGACATGCTGCGCTACCACAAGTTCACGATCGGCGCCGCGTGGGCGCCCGAGTACGGCACGAGCGACGACCCCGAGCAGTTCGCCTGGTTGTACGCGTACTCGCCGCTGCACAACACCAAGCCCGGCACGCATTACCCGCCGACGCTGATCATGACCGGCGACCACGACGACCGCGTGCTACCGGGCCACAGCTACAAGTTCGCGGCGGCGCTGCAGCACGCACAGGGTGGCGACGCGCCGATCCTGCTGCGCGTAGAGACCTCGGCCGGACACGGCGCGGGCAAGCCGACCACGAAGCTCATCGACGAGGCGGCCGATCGCTGGGCGTTCCTGGCGGCGGTGCTGGGCAGCTGACGGCATGCGCCGCGGCGCGAGCCACTTCCCCACGCCGCCAGCGGACGCGGCTCAGGATTCTCTCCCGCCGAAGCGCGCCGCAGGCGCGCGCCGGCGCGGGAGGAGGTCCTGAGCGGGTTTGCCCCGCGGCGCGAAGCACCGTTGGGCAACCACGTTCAGAACGCGCCGAGCACGAGCGCCAGCCCGTTCGAACTGGCGAGGCCCGTGATGGCCAAACCCGGCCCCAGTTCACCGACGAGCACCTGCTGGTAGACCTGCGCGCCCAGCAGCGTCGCGGCGTTGGGCAGCGCCAACGACGCGTCGATCGTGCCGCCCTGCGGCAGGCGCAACATCGCGAGCTCGGGGTTCGTCAACAACGAGCAACCTGGTCCGGCGGCCGGGTGCAGGGTCGCCAACGAGAGCTGGGTCGGCGAAAGGCCGAACAGTTCGAGGCCGAACGCGGTCGCGGAGACGCTGTAGCAGACGGCGCGGTAGGTCGAACCCAACCACGGCAGCGTCGCTGCCTCGAGCCCGAGGTTGCCGTACTGACCTGCACAGCCGGCACCGTAGGCGACGCTGGCGGCGGGCCAGTCCGTGCGCAGGCGTGCGAAGTGGGCTGCGTGGTGGCCGCCCGCCGCCGCGAAGTTGCCGCCCGCGAACAGGTCCCCATCGGGCAGCTGCGCAAGGGTCAGCACGGTGCCGTCGATGCCGCCATCGACCTCGTGCCACGACGTGCCATCCCAGCGGGCGACGCCGCGCGCCGGGTAGCCGCCGGCGGTCTGGAAGTCGCCGCCGACGATCAGGTCGCCGTCGGGCAGCACCAGCACGGTCCGCACCGACGCGCCCGGATCGCCACCGAGCCCCTCGCCGAGCGGTTGCCAGTCGGCGCCGTCCCAGCGCGCGATCAGGTGCAGCGGGCGCACGAGGGTGCCATCGTTGACGAAGTCGCCGGCGGCGATCAGGTCGCCGTTCGGCAGTTCGGCGAGCGCACGCACGGGGCCGTCGAGGCCGGGGCCGAATGGCTGCCAGGCGGCGCCGTCCCACCGCGCGATGCGCGACACCGACGTCGTGCCCGAGAACAGGAACTCGCCGCCCGCGACGAGGTCACCCGCGGCACGCCGCCGCAGCGCCCGCACGGGGCCGTCGAGGCCCTGGCCGTAGCCGACCCACTGCACGCCGTTCCAGCCGGCGACGGCCTGTCCATAGCCGGGGTACACATCCGTGCCAACGATCGGCCGCTGCTGGTCGTCGATGACGAGTGACGTCACCTGGTTGATGGCTGTTCCGACCGTCTGCCAGCCTGTGCCCGTCCAGCGAGCGATGTTGCCGGAGGCCGGCGTGCTGGTTGGCGAACCCGCGACCCACAGGTCACCGGCGGCGTCGACGGTGCCGCAGCCAGGGCTCGTGGGCATCAACGCCATCGGCCACCACGCCTGGCCGTTCCAGCGTGCGGCCTTGCTGATCGGCACGCCTTCAGCCAACAGGAAGTCGCCGAGCGCGACGAGGTCGCCGTTCGCCATCGGCAACAGGCAACGCACCGCGCCGTCGAAGCCGTGCGCCATCGCGTGCCACGACGAACCGTCCCAGGTGGCGAGGCCTCGGATCGGTTCTCCGGGCGCGGGCATCAGTGCACCCGCGACGACCAGGTCGCCGCTGGGCAGCGTCGCCATCGAGTAAACCGTGCCGATGTGCGGCGCCACCGACGTCCACTGGCTGCCGTTCCATCGAACCACGCCATCGACGGCGACGCCGTTGATGATCTGGGCCGATGCAGCGATCAGGTCGCCGTTGGCGAGCGGCATCAGCACGCGCGGCGAGCCCGTGAAGCTGCCCATCGCCGACCAGGTCGAACCGTTCCAGCGCTTCACGGTGTTCAGGATGCCGCCGATGACGACATCGCCGTTGGCCAGCACGGCCACGGCACTGAACCCACCCACGCCCGGCCCGAAGGTCGACCACGCCGATCCGTTCCACTCGGCGACGTTGCTCGGGAACGTGCCGGTGACGACGAGATTGCCGTTGGGTCGCACGGCCAGGGCGTTGACGATGCCGCTGAAGGCCGGAAACGCATGCCATTGGCTGCCGTCCCAGCGAGCGAGCCCCGCGATGCCGGCGGCGCCGATCACGGTGAAGCTGCCGCCGACGACGAGGTCGCCGTTGGGCTGCGTCTGCAGCACCTGCACACCGGGATACCCGCCCGAGGCCCCGCCGCCGAGCGAGGTCCAGTGCTGGCCGTCCCAGATCGCCACGAAGCCGATCGCCTGCGTGCCGATGGCGGTGAACCAGCCGCCGATCGCGAGCTCGTTGTCGGCCAGCACCGCGACCTTGTTGACGGGGTAGTTGGGCTGCCCATCGAACGCGCCCCATGTCCCGGTGGCCGGGTCGAAGGTGGCGAGGTTCTCGGCACCCACGCTCGGGATCGAGAAGTACCCACCGAGCACGAGCACTTCGCCGCGTGGACCGCTGCCGTCCGGATCCCACCAGGTGCAGGTGTAGATCGAACCGAGGTTGGTCGGTCCAGGCGCCGCTTCGCCGGCCTTCCAACGCAGATGCGCCTGCGCCGGCAACGAGCACGTGCCGGCGAACAGCGAGGCGAGCAGCGAGGCGAGGATGGTCGAGGAACGCATCGTGATCTCCGTCTCCTAGAAGGACCCGATGGTCGGGGTCAGGCCGTTCGAACTCGCGACGCTCTGCAACCCGGCCCCGCCGAACTCGAAGCCGAGCACCTGGGCGTACAACACCAGACCGACGAGACTCGGATCCTCCGGGATCGCGAGCTGCCAGGTCACACTGCCGGCCGTCGGCACGAGCAGCAGCGTCGCGTCGGGCGTGGCGTAGAGCATGCACGTCGGACCGGCAGCAGGCAGCACGGTGTTGAGCGCGAGCGCTTGCGGCGTGAAGCCCACGATGCCCAGCGCGAGCCCGTTGGCCGGCAGGTTCGAGCCGACGAACGTGTTGCTGGCACCGAGCCACGGCAGCGAGCTGGCGACGAGGTCGAGGGTGCCGGCGGAACCGGCGCAGCCCATCCCGACCGGCGGTGCCGTGGCCGGACACGGCGACACCAGGCGTGCCACGCGCGCCGCGACCGCGTCGTCGGCGATCGTGAACTCGCCGCCGACGAGCAGTTCCCCGCTCGCGGTGACGGCGAGCGCGTGCGCCGTGGCGTCGAGGCCCGCGCCGAGCGGCGACCACGCGGCCCCGTTCCAACGCGCGATGCGACTGGCCGGCGCGCCATCCATCGTCGTGAACGCACCACCCGCGGCGAGGTCCCCGCCCGGCAGCGATGCGAGCGCCGTGATCGTGTTGTCGGCGCCGGCGCCGCTCGGCAGGCTGCTCCAGGCCGTGCCGTCGAAGGCCATGATGCGCGCGCCGTAGGGCTGGGCCTCCCCCGCCGCGACCAGTTCGCCGCCGGGGCGGTCGGCCAGCGCCCGCACGGTGAAGGGCACGCCGTTGCCGAGCGGCGACCACGCAGTGCCGTCCCAGCGCGCGACGTTCTGCGCCGCGATTCCGCCCGCGAAGCCGAACTCGCCGCCGCAGAGCAGGTCGCCGTTGGGCAGCACGTGCAGAGCGAGCGCGCGGTAGTCGATGCCCGCGCCGAGCGGTGCCCAGGTCGTGCCGTTCCAGCGCGCGATGCGGTTCGCGGGCACGCCACCCGCGAGCGTGAACTCGCCGGCCGCGACGAGGTCGCCGTTCGGCAGGACGGCGAGCGCGTTGACGAACCCGTTGCAGCCGCCGCCGAGCGGCACCCACCCGCTGCCGTTCCAGCGCGCGACGCGGCGCGCGACGAGGCCGGACACGGCGAGGAAGTCGCCCGCGACGACCACGTCACCGTTGGCCAGCACGACCGCGGCGCGCACCGTTCCGTCGACGCCACCGCCGAGCGGCGACCACGTCCCCGCGGCCCACCGGGCGACGTGATTGCACGCGACTCCGCCGATCGTCGTGAAGTTGCCACCCGCGATGTGGCTGCCATCGGCGGCTGCGGCCAGCGCGAAGACGACGTCCGTGGTGCCGCGCGACAGCGGCGACCAGTTCGCGCCGTCCCAGCTCGCCGCGAAGTCGACGCGCGTGGTGCCGGCATAGGCGAAAGCGCCGCCGGCGATCAGTTCGCCCGACGGCTGCAGCGCGAGGCAACGCACGAGGCCCGAGCAGGCACCGCCGATGGTCTGCCAGGCGGTGCCGTCCCAGCGGTACACGCCGTTGAACACACCGCTCGTGAGGTAGGCATTGGCGCCGGCGATGAGGTCGCCGTTCGGCAGCACCAGCAGCGCGCCGGCAAAACCGCTGAGGCCGAACACCGAGCTGCCGAGCGCACCCCAGGCGACGCCATCGAAGCGGAACACGCCCCAGCCCAGCGCCGCGATCAGGTCCCCATTCGGCATGACGGCGAGGGCCTCGACCGCGTCCATGCCAGGATTCTGCGGCAGGCCCGGAATGGCACTCCATGTCGTTCCGTCCCAGCGCGCGATGCGCGCCGCGGGCTGACCGCCGGCCTGGTTGAACATGCCGCCGACGATGAGGTCGCCGTTGGGCAGCACAGCCATGGCATGCACGGCCGCATTGACCCCCGCACCGAGGCTCGTCCACGCGGTGCCATTCCAACGGGCCAGGTACGACAGGGCCCCGAGGTAGAAGTCGCCGCAAGCGACGAGGTCGCCGTTGGGCAACACTGCGACGCTGCGCACCCCGCTGGCGAGCCCATTGCCGTAGGCGTGCCAGGTCGTTCCATCCCATCGCGCGATGCCGTTGACGGGCACGCCGCCGACGGACGCGAACGAGCCGGCGGCGACGAGGTCCCCGTTGGCCATCGGCAACAGGCTCGTGGCGCTGTAGTAGCTGGGCATGCCGCCGCCGAGTTCGGCCCAGACACCCGTGACCGGATCGAGCGTCGCGAGCTTCTGCGCGCGCGCGTCGCCGGCGACGTCGAAGTAGCCGGCGAACACGAGCACCGGAGTGGCCGGACCCGGCCCGTCGGGATCCCAGACGCACGTCGCGGTCACGCCCGCGGACCCCGTGGCGCTCCAGAAACCCATGTTGCCGGTGCCGGCCGCGAAGCGCGGCGCGCACTGCGCCCCGGCTGGCGACGTGGCGAACCCGGCGAACGTGGCGAACAGGACGAACGAGGCGCGCCGATGCATGTTTGGCTCCGTGATGGTCACCGGTGGCCGATGACGCCCTCGGCGGCATCGGAGACGACCAGGCCCGCGGCGTTCGCGGCGGCATCGAAGACGATCGCCTGGTTGTGGAACGACACGCCGACGAGGCTCAGTGCGTTCGGGATGGGCAGCGTGAACTTCGCCTGCCCGCCTTGACCCGACAGCAGTTCCGTGGCGTCGATCGAGATCTGCTGCGCGCAGCCGGGCATGCCGATGGCCGCGAGTGGAATCGGACCGACGCGCTGCCAGCCCCACACCACGATCGCCAGGTCCTGCGGCAGGTCGAAGACGGTCACCTCGAGCGGTGCGCCGAGGCGCGGCGTGTCCCGCGGCACGAGGCGGCTCGCGGGGCGGGTGCCCGCACAGCCGGTCGCGAACGACACGTAGGTGCACGTCGGACCGACGCGGGCGAGGCCGAACTCATAGGCACCAGCCGAGACCTCGACGAACGACTCTCCGGGCTGCGCGGAGGGCGCCTCGAGGATCGTGCTGTTCGTGTTCTGCGCCGCGCCGACGACGGTCCCGTCCGACCGCCGCGCGACGAGCACCTGCTCGCCACCATCGAGTTCGACGTACGACACGCCCGAGGGCAAGGGTGGGAACGGCGCCCCGAGAGTGGTGCCCCACACTTCGATGCCGCCATCGGAACGCAGCGCGGCACAGCAGGAGCCGGCTCGAGCCACCTTGGTGTAGCGCACCCCTGCCGGCAACGGCGGCGCCGCGGGCGGACCCGTCCCGCTGTTGACGACGGTGACGGCACCGTCCGAACGCAACAACGTCGTGCCGTTCGTCTGGCACGCCACGTCGACGTAGCGCACGCCGGGCGGCGGTGCGGGGATCGTCACGGCGCCCTGATTGCCGCACTCGACCGCCTGGCCGTCGGAACGCAGCAGCACCGTGCGCGCCCAGGCGGCGCTGCCCGCGGTGTAGGTCATGCCCGGCGGCAGCGGTGGGATCGCACACTGGCCGTGACTGTTGTCGCCCCACGCCAACGCGCGGCCATCCGAACGCAGCACGACGCTGTGGCCCGTGCCCCCGATCACATCGACGTAGCTCAGGCCCGCAGGCAGCGCGGGCACCGCGCTCGGATCCTGGCCCAGGATGACCACCGCTCCGGCCGAAGTCAGGCCGAGCATCGGAGCGCCGGCCGCTGCTCCGGCCCAACGCTCGCCGGCCGGCAGCATCGACAGCGGGGCCGTGAAGGCCAGGTACGACGTGCCGCCGAAGCCGATGACGAGCCCGTTCGTGAAGCGGATCGTCGTGTGGTAGTGGCCACCGACGATCTGGGCAACCACCGCACCGGCGGGCAGTGCCGGCACGTCGCCCTGCCCGTACGAGTCGTCACCCCACGCAACGACGACACCGTCCGAGCGCGCCGCTACCGTGTGCCGCGTGCCGAGCCCCATCGTCGTGTAGCTGACGCCGGCCGGCAGCGGCAGCGCGGGGCCCTGGCCATAGGTGTTGTTGCCCCAGGAGACGTACACACCGTCGGAGCGGCGCGCGATGGCGTGCGACGTACCGGCCCAGAGGTCGGTGTAGGTCAGACCGACCGGCAACGCCGGCACGGCGGTCTGCAAGGCGATTCCCGACCCGACGATCGTGCCGTTCGACAGCCGCAACAAGGAATGCTGGTAGCCGGCATGCACCTGCAGCACCGTGACGCCGGGCGGCACCGCCGGCAGCGTCGTCTGGCCAACGAGGTTGCCGCCCCACGCGACCGCGACGCCGTCGGAACGCAGGGCGACCGCGTGGTCGTAACCGGCCGACACGTCGACGTAGGTCGTGTTCGCGGGCAGCGCTGGAGCAGGCAGGCCGCTGCCGCCGTAGCCCCAGGCCAGGATGGAGCCATCCGACAGCAGACCGAAGCCGAAGGCCGTGCTGTAGTCATTGCCACCCATAACGAGTCGCGTGTACGACGTGCCAGCCGGTGCCGGCGGCGCGTCGGGCAGCAGAGTCGAACCGTGCACGAAGACCCGGCCGTCGCTGCGCACTACTGCGGCGCCGGTCGTGGACGCGGCAACGTCGAGCGCAGGCAGCGAGTAGGCATCGGTGGCGAAGCGCACGGAGCCCCAGGCCCGCAGGGCATCCTGCGCGGCGAGGCTCGGCTCGAGCGCCAGGGTCACCGTCGCGCTGGCGAGGCCCGCGAGCAACCGGGCACGGGTCTGCATGGCATCACGCTCCAGATCGTTGGGGCGAAGACCTCCCCGGGCCGTCGCGCAAACTCCCGACCATAGCCACGGGCCGGCGCCCGGTAACCGCGCCGCACCTCATTGCAGCACGAGTTCCGTGAACACCGTCTCCGCAAGGCTCGCCCCATAGCCCCAGGCGCCGAGCTGCTGCCAGGCCTCGGGCAGCTCCACCTCGACGCGGGCGCCGAGCGCTTCGGCCGTGAGCCGGTGCTCGCCGAGGTCGATCACGACGCGCACCTCGACCGGCGACCTGCCGTCCCACGGCACCGGCACGCTCTTCCGTTCGCGCATGCCGCCGGGACCGACGACCGTGAGCCTGCGCGCGCCGAACTCGATGCCGGCGCGCACGAGGTCGTGCCGCGGCTCGCCGCCGGTCGCGAGCACGAAGCCGTTGCGCAGCTGCCGGCCCGCGACCGACGTCATCGTCGTCGTCAACGTCGTCGTGCCAGCTCGCGCACCCGTGTGCAGCAGGTAGCCGCCCGTGGCGTTGGCCCAGACGCGCCAGGCGCCGCCCTCGTGCACGGCCTTGGCGATGCCCGCCGTGACCGCGAACGCGCCGTCGCCGAGCACGCCCGTGTCGTCGTGGTACTGCTGCCGCAGCGCCGTGAGCCGCTGCTGCAGTTCCCCCTTCACGACCGCGTAGCGTTCGTCGTCCGCGACGTTGCGGAGCTCGTGCGGGTCGCTCGCGAGATCGAACAGTTCCCACGTGTCCCACTGCGGTTCGTAGTAGCGCACGAGCTTGAAGCGCTGGGTGCGCACGCCGTACTGCTCCGGCACCATGTGCACGGCCTGCGACTCGTAGTAGTGGTAGTAGATCGCATCGCGCCAGGCCGCCACCTCGCGCCCCTCGAGCAGCGGCACGAGGCTCTGGCCCTGCATCTTCGCGGGCACCGGCACGCCGGCGAGCTCGAGGAACGTCGGCGCGAAGTCGATGTTCTGGGTCAGCTGCGCCACCGCCTGCCCCGCGGCGACGTGCCCGGGCCACGACACCACGAGCGGCATGCGCAGGCTCTCCTCGTACATCCAGCGCTTGTCGTACCAGCCGTGGTCGCCGAGGTAGAAACCCTGGTCCGACGAGTAGACGACGAGCGTGTTGGCCTTGACGTCGGGATGCGCATCGAGCCAGGCGAGCATGCGGCCGATGTTGCGGTCGACGCCGGCGACGCAGCGCAGGTAGTTCTTGATGTAGCGCTGGTACTGCCAGCGCACGCGCTCCTTGCCCTCGGGCGGGTTGGCGCGGAACGCCGCGTTCTCCTGCGCGAACGCCGCGTCCCACGCCTGCCGCTGCGCCTCGGTCATGCGTTTCCGCATGCCGTCCCAGGCGCGGTCCTCGCCCTGCAGGTTGGCGTGCTCCGCTTCGGTCGGCGGCACGAGCAGGTCGTATTGCAGGAACAGGTGGTTGGCGACCGTCATCTCGGTGTGCGCCGCCGGCGCCGCGCGACCCTGGTAGTCGTCGAACAAGGTCGGCGGCTCGGGGATGTCGCCGTCGCGGTAGAGGCCCAGTTCTTCGGGAGCCGCCATCCAGTTGCGATGCGGCGCCTTGTGCTGGCACATGAGCAGGAACGGCCGCTTCGGATCGCGTTCGTCGAGCCAGCGCAGCGCGAGGTCCGTCGTGAGATCGGTCACGTGTCCCTCGAGGTGCACGCGCCCGTCCTTCGTCAGGAAGTCGGGGTTGTAGTACTGGCCCTGGCCCGGCAGCACCATCCAGTGGTCGAAGCCCACGGGATCCGACTCGAGGTGCCACTTGCCGATCACCGCCGTCTGGTAGCCGGCGTCGTGCAGCAGGCTCGCGAACGTCGTCTGGCTGCTGTCGAACGTGTTGCCGTTGCGCATGAAGCCGTTCGCGTGGCTGTGCAGGCCGGTCAGGATCGTCGCGCGCGACGGCCCGCACAGGGAGTTGCCGCAGAAGTTGTTGGAGAACAGCACGCCGTCCGCCGCGATGCGGTCGATGTTGGGCGTCTGGTTGATGCGCGAGCCGTAGGCCGAGATCGCATGGCAGGCGTGGTCGTCGCTGAACAGGAACAGGATGTTCGGCCGGCTGCCGGCCAGCTTCGGGCTCGCGGCCGGTTCCTGGGCCGGCGCGGCGAGCGGGAGCACGAGCGCGGCCAGCGCGCCGATTGCGGTTCGGGCCATGCGGGGATTCTCGCGCTTCGTGCGGGCGCGGGCGAGCACGATCCCACGCGCTGGCGACGCGGAGTCACCGCCGATCGAGGCCCGTCTCCGCGAGCGCCTTCGCCAACAGTGGCGCGACACCGATGCGCGGCGCCCACTGGTGCAGGTAGCCGAGATCGAGTCCCGTGCGCTGGGCCCGCAGCAGGCCACACAGGTCGCCCCACTGTCGCTCGTTGCCGCCCGCCTCGACGAACCACGCGAGCTTGTGCAGGACGACGTCCTCGGGCGTCGAGAACGGAAACGTGTCCGCCTCGCTGCCGGCGCGCAGCTCCGCCTGCACCGAACGGGCGAACGCGGCGCGCTCGTAGGGACTGTCCTTGCACACGAACACGTCGACCTTGAAGTACGCAGGCAGGTAGATCAGGTTGAAGCACGAGCGATGCGTCACGGCGTCGCGGATCAACTGCGCGTCGACGTAGAAGTCCGGCCGCAGCGCCGTCTCGATGGGGTCGGCATGTTCGGGACGCACGTCGGCGACGAGATCGACGTCGAGCGTCGAGCGCGCCATGCCGAACGTCGACGATGCGACGGAACCGCCGATCTGGAAGCGGATGCCGAGGCGATCGAAGGTGGCCGCCACCGGCCGCAGCGCCGCGAGGATGCGGTCGTCGCTCATCGTCGGCCGGCCACGAAGTCACGCACGCGCGCCGTCAGTTCCTCACCGTAGTGCAGTTCCGACCAGCGCAATGCCACCGCCATCGGTGCAGCTCCGGGCATCGTCGCCGCGATGGCCGACATCGACTGGTCGCAGACGAACTCCGTCATCGACGACATGGCGGCAAACCGCTCGGCTGGAGTCATGGCCGCGAAGATCTCGTCCATCCTGGCCCGCACTCGCGGATGCGTGTCGTCGATCACGGCGCCATGATACGCATCGGCCGGGGCGACGCATCAAAACCGGAACGGCAGCCGCAGCGAGTGCAGCTCGGGGCGCGGCGGGTTCGCGGTCAACGGCGGCGCGCCGGAGCCAGCGTCGAACGCGAGGTCGAACGTGACGTCCCACTGCACGAAGCGCGGCCGGTGCACCGCGATCCACTGTTGCAGCTCCGGATCGCCGAGGTCGTAGGCGAAGTCCTGTTCGCTCGTGGCCGGATAGCGGCCGGCGAGCGGGTCCACGCCGAACGGGTCGGTGTGGAACGCGAAGCCGATGCGCACGTTGGCGCGCGGCTGCGGCGTCGATGCCGGGGTCAGAGCCGGCAATGCGCGCACGCCGTTCGTCGTGGCGTCGAAGAAGCGCGCGACCACGCGGACTCGCACAGCGCTGCCCGGCAGCAGCTGCCCATCGGGGTCGACGACCAGCTCGCGGTCGTCGTGCGCGAGGATGCGGAAGCTCGCGAGCGTGGTGTTCGATGCGCTGAGCAGTTCGGCGTCGTACTGCGCGTAGCGACCGGACGCCGGCAACACCGGGCTCGCGAGGCGCAGCCGGTACGCGGGCGCGCCGAGATACCACGCGTGGGCCACCAGGTCCGCGATCGGTGTGGCCGGCACGACGACCGGCACCACCGGCAGCACGCTGTTGGCGACGGGCATCCAGGCGGCGAAGCCCTGGGCATCCGTGCCGGCGAACTCGAACACGGGGCCGGCGACCGCGCCGTTGCCGGTCACGATGCCGCGTGCGAACTCGTCCGGTGCGGCGAGCGCGCGGCGCGCGCTGCTGCCCGTGTCGATCCAGCGCGAACGCGCGCGCGAGCGCGAGCCGAACGGGGCGGGCAGCAGGATCGGGGCCGGCCGGATGTCCCCTTCGTCGTCGCCGATGTCGACGACCTGCCCGGCGTCGTCGAACGACTGGCCGCTGCCGTCCGGCAGCCCGCGCCAGCCCAGCAGCTGGCGCTTGCCGGCCGCCGCGATCGGCGCGGGCAACGGGTCGAGGCCCAACTGGCCCGGCAGGTAGAAGTGGATGTTGTCGTCGAGCACCGTGTTGGTGCCGTCGGCGTTGGTTCCCGGCGGCGTCATGAGCTGCACGATGCCCATGCCGCCGAAGCCGCCGAGCGGGTCCGCGTCGTATGACGTGCCCGCGATCGGCGTCTGCCCCGACGCGGGGTACTTGCTGGACACGAAGACGGTCCCGAACCCTCCGGTCGTGCAGACGCCCCCATCTGCCGACACGGCGAACGTGTAGTCGTTGCCCAGGAAGGGCGCGCCCGGTGCGGCGCTGTAGGCGAAGCGGTTGGCCTGCGCGCCGCCGTGGGCTTCGATGCGGATCGCCTTCGCCGTCATGAGCACGACCATGCCGCCGGCACCGCCGCCGCCGCCGCCGGCCTCCCCACACGCGCCCCGCTGCGAGCCGCCGCCCCCGTTGCCGCCGTCGGCGACGACGCGCCCGCTGTCGGTGATCCAGATCTCGTCGAGCGCCTCGATGACGATCACGCCACCGCCGGCACCACCGCCGCCACCGCGTTCGTCCGTGGCCGGCAGATTGCCGAGCGAGGAGCAGTCGAACGAGTGCGACGTGTCGCCGCCACCGCCGCCGCCGCTGCCGCCGCGCGGCAGCGTGAGTTCGCCGCGGATGCGCAGCTGCCGGTGCGCATCGAACGCCGCGCCCCAGAAGTCGTTGTCGGGGCGCGCGTCGGTGAACGCGACGGCGGCCGGTTCGCCGCCGATGAGGAATGCCGTGCGCGTTCCGCTGCCGCCGCTGCAACCGGTGCCGCCGAAGCCGAGCTTCTGCTGGAAGACCGTGTTCGCGGTCGGCGCGGTGTTGGGCTGCATGTTCGCCGGCGTCGCGCTCAGGAAGTGCGGGTCGCCCTGCGTCGCCAGCGCCCCACCGCCGCCGCCCGAACCGCCGCCGCTGCCGTTGTAGGCCACGCCGGTGTAGCAGCCGGCGACACACGCCAGCAGGCCGCCGCGCCCGCCCGCACCCGGCACCTCGCCGGGGCCGTTGCCGGCGCCGCCGCGCGCATCGCGTTCGGTCATGCTCGGCGATCCCAGGCCGCCGCTGCCGCCGCCGCAGCGCGCGATGCCGCCCGCAGGCAGCGGCAGGAGGTAGAGCGCCATGGGGTCCGAGACGAGGTCGCCGGGCCCGCGGTACTGGCCGCCCAACAGCTCGGCGCGCCGGCCGTCGCCGCCGCGCACCGTCAGCGTGCCCTCGATCGTCACCTTGCCCGAACACAGAAACACCATCGGGTTGGTGCCCTGGCCCACGACGATGCTGCCGGCCGGGATCGTCAGGTTGTGGACCCTGAACACGCCGCCGCTGACGTAGCGAGGTGCTCCGGCCACCGGCACCAGCGTCGTCGCGTTCGTGTTGAGCACGGTCTCCCCCGGCGGCGCCGTGTAGTCGAACGTCGGGTCCCCGCCGTCGAAGGCGAACGCGGCCCGCAGGCCGCCGGGGCCGACCTCGGCCACGGGTTCGGGAAACGGCGCATCGGCGTCGACGTGCGAGCGCGCATCGAAGCGCTCGACGACGGCGTCCCACTGTTGACCCCACGCGGCCGCGGTGCGGAACTGGCCGAACACGCGCTCGTAGCCGGGCGCCGCCGCGTTCGACTCGCCCGCGATGTCCTCGAGCGTGGCTTCGACGATCACGCGCACGGTGGCGTGGTTGGGCAGTACGCCGAGCGGCCGCAGCCCGACCACCGCACCGCTCGCGTCGTTGCGTTCGAGCCGCACGTCGGCGGGGATCCACGTGAACTCGCCGGGCGGATCGTCGGCGTCCGCATACTCGAGGAAGATGCGGCCCCGTTCGCCGCGCGTCGCCGGATCGGTGTCGAGGCCGACCGGCACGTTGGCCGGCTGCGGGTTGAGGGCCTGGTCGAACGAGAGCCGCACGGCGAGCGGCGGGGCGCCGAACAGACCGAGCGGCACGGCGTCGAGGCTCGCCGCCGTGGTGACGTCGAGCCCGGTGCGCGCCGGGCCGCCGGGCTTCGGGTCGCGGAACAGCTCGCTCGCGAGCGTGCCCGTGCGGGTGCCGAACTCGAACACGAACGGCACCGCGAGCCCGCCGCCCGACGTCGCGCGCACCACCGGCACCGCGCCCGGCGCGAGCGCGGCGAGCTGCACCCGATATCGGCGGCCTGCATGCAGGCCGCCGTTCGCGAACGCGCCATCGTCAGGCAGGCGCGGTTCGAACCGCAGCACGCGGCCGCCGTCCAGCAGCTGGAACGTGCCGGCGACCGGTTCGCCGGCCGGCGCGCCGTTCGCATCGACCTCGCGCACGTCGACGGTGGCCGGCGACAGCGAGCCGGGATCGACCGCCTGGCTGAACGTGATGCGCACCGGGTCGTTGAGGTAGACCTCGCCGTCGGTCGGCTCGGCGGCGAGCACGACGAACTGTGCGGTTCCGAACGCGGTGGCCTCGTGGCGGGCACAACCGGCGACGCAACAGGTTGCGAGCAGGACCGACCGGCGCACGAGGCGGTGCGACAAGGCGGAGGCGTGCATGCCTCTCTGCAGATAGCCCGGACCCCACCGTCGGGTAACGCGGGCGCCGCCCGGGCGGCGGCGCTCAGGCCCGGTTCCTGAGGAACGTCGCGATGTCGCCGAGGAACTGCGCGAGGTAGTCGCGTACTTCGGGCGCGAGCTGCTGCGCGTCGATCGACGCGAGCATGAGCTGCATCCAGCGGTCGCGCGCCTTCTGGTCGACGGCGAACGGCGCGTGCCGGATGCGCAGGCGCGGGTGGCCGCGTTCGCGCAGGTAGTCGGGCGGCCCGCCGAAGCGGTAGATCAGGAAGCTGCGCAGGCGCTGCTCGGCCCCGGCGAAGTCCTTGTTCGGGTACATCGGCCCGAGGATCGGGTCGTCGGGCACGGCCCGGTAGAATCCCGCCACGATCGCGGTCAACACCTCGGCGCCCAGCAGGTCGTAGATCGGCAGCTCGTCCGGCACGCGACAAGCGTGGTGGATCGCGGCGCGAACGCAAGTACGATCCGCGCCCGACTCAGTCGTCGAGCGGCAGCTGGCCGCGCTGCAGTCGGCACATCAGGTTGGCGAGCCGCGGCTTGAGCCGCTTGCCCCGCATGCGCGCGGCGTCGGGCGTCGGCATGCCGAGTTCGGCGGCGATCGCCGGCCAGTCCAACCCTTCGACCTCGCTGGCCAGCAGCAGCCAGCGGTCCTCCTCGGGCAGGAACTGCAGCGCCAGCTGCACCCACTCGCGTTGCTCGGCATCGGCGGCGCGCTGCGGTGGCGCGTGACCGGTCGGGTCGGGACCCGCGAAGCCCGACAGCGGATTGCCGCTGCCGAGCAGCGACTCGAGGTGGCGACCACCGGCGCGCTTGCGCCGCCGCCAATGGTCGATGAGCTCGTTCTTGGCGATGCGCTTGAGCAGGCCGCGGAACTGTCTCGGGGTCTCCGGCACGAAGCGCGGGCCGCGCAACAGGAAGTTCGTCACGGCGGCTTGCGCCAGGTCCATGGACTCCTGCGAACCGCGGTTCTGCGTGCCGAGCACGTGACCCATCTCCTCGCGTAGCCAGGGCAGCACGGCCTCGAGCAGCGCGTCCCGCGCTCGTTCGTCGCCGGCGCGCCAACGGTCGAGCAGCTGTTGGTCCGGGTCGTGGGGATCGGTCATCGGGGCGGGTTGGGGTCGATGGGGCGCGGCGACACGAACGTCGGGGCACCGGGATTCGAACGCGGATTCTGCACGCGAGCGAGCGATTCGAGCCTGCTCGAGTGGCCGGTTGGCGCGGATCGAGGCGGCCGGGCCTCCACGTCTGGTACGGAAGCCAGCGCGTGGTGAACTGCGTGTTGAGCTTCGGCCACGGCCGCACGCCCCAGAGGCGTCGCCGATGTTCGCCATGCCCACGGCCCAACCGGTGCCGAGGCGGTCAGGGACGATCCCCCATCCGGCCCTTTGCCCGTGTCCGCGCCGAGCGAGCCGCTACGCTTGCCCCGGGCAGACGAGAAGAGGCACGCATGACCACCATCCCGAGCCCCGAAGACCGCTTCGGCCGAGCCGAGGCGCTGCTGGCCGCCTGGAACCAGCGCCAGGAGTCGGGCACGCGCGAACCCTTCGCGGAGCTGTTGGCCCGGCATCCGGACCTCTCCCTGGAGTTGCGCGAACTCGGTGCCGCGATGGGCGCGCTCGACGGCGTGCTCGCATCTGGCCGGGCGCAGGTCGAAGACGACCGGCGCAAGGTCGAACAGTTGCTGAGCCAGCTCGGCGACGGCACCAACGCCAGGCGTTATCGCATCGAGGGCGAAGTCGGCCGCGGCGGCATG
Source organism: Planctomycetota bacterium (assembly GCA_036274315.1). Classification (GTDB taxonomy): domain Bacteria; phylum Planctomycetota; class UBA1135; order UBA1135; family UBA2386; genus DASVAL01. The sequence goes on from DASUFY010000114.1 coordinate 25,912, forward strand.
GGCGCCGTGCTGCGCGTGCACGACGTGCAGCTCGGCCGGCCGCTGGCGATGAAAGTCATCCTCGGCCAGGCCGCAGCCGAGCGCACCGGCGAGACGCCCGAGGTCCCCGCGCGATCGCTGCAGCGCTTCCTCAACGAGGCGCGCATCACGAGCCAGCTGCAACACCCGAGCATCGTGCCGGTGCACGACATGGGGCGTGACGCCGAGGGCCGCGCCTACTTCACGATGAAGCTCGTGCAGGGTCGCACGCTCGCCGACGTGTTCGACCTCGTTGCAGCGAAGGACCCGCAGTGGCCGCCGACCCGCGTGCTGACGCTGATCCAGCGTGTCTGTGAAGCTCTGGCCTATGCACACGAGCAGGGTGTCGTGCACCGCGATCTCAAGCCGGCCAACATCATGGTCGGTGACTTCGGCGAGGTCTATGTCATGGACTGGGGACTGGCGCGCCGCACGGGGGAACGTTCGACCGAGGCACCCGTCGACGATGCCGCGAACGACGAGGCCCTGTCCGCGCAGCTGACGTTCACGCGCGAGGGCGCCATCGTCGGCACGCCGGCCTACATGCCGCCCGAGCAGGCCTCGGGTCGGCTCGCCGAGATCGGTCCGCATTCGGACGTCTACTCCGTCGGCGCGATGTTGTACGAGCTGTTGGCCGGGCATGCGCCCTTCTTCGGGCCGGGGCAGGAGTGGACCGCGAAGGCGTTGCTGGCGCGCATCCAGCACGGACCGGCGGCCAAGGTCGAACATGGCGACGCCCCGCCCGAACTCGTCGCCATCTGCGAGCGGGCCATGGCCTGGGACCGGCGACAACGCTACGCCGGAGTCGGCGAGCTGGCAGCCGATCTGGGGGCGTTCCTCGAGGGGCGCGTGGTGCGCGCGTACGCGACGGGGACCTGGGCCGAACTCAGGAAATGGGTGCACCGCAACCGCGCGGTGGCGGGGGCGATGCTCGCCGTCGCAGCGACCCTGCTCGGGGCCACCCTGGTGTCGGGGATCTATGCGCGCGAGGCCAACGCCAACGCCGTGGCCGCCTCCGACAGCCTGCAGGAAGCAACGCGGCAGACCCTGCTCGCCGAGAAGAGCGCCAAGGCAGCACTCGACGACCAGGTGAAGGCCGAACGCGCAGCAAGGACGGCCAGGTTGCAGACGTTGCGCACGCTGCGGCTGCAAGGGCAGTGGCACGACGCGCTGCAGGTGGCGGAAGACCTCCTGCGCGACTCGGTCAGCGCGGACGAACGCGCGACACTGCTGGAGACCAAGATGCTCGGGCTGCAGGTCGAGAACGACGCTGCGTGGACCGATGTCATGGGAGAACTCAGCACGTTGGGCGGCGCCGGTCGACTCCCGATCGACACGAGGGTCAAGGTCGCGTTCTACCAGGCCATCAGGAACAGCAACCCGGCCAAGACCAAACGCCAGTTCGGGGAACTGATCGCCACTCACGAACTGTCGCCAGCCGCATCCAGCCTCTGCAAGGCGATGGTGACCGACTCGCTCTCCGAAGCCAGAGACCACCTGCGGGACACTCTGTCCGACAATGGCTACGCCCTGCTGGCCAGCGATCTGCTGCCCGCAATCGCACTCGCACTGGGTGACGTCAGGCTCATCGAGGAACTCGGACTGCGTGCCGGGATGCTGGACCCAGGTGACATCGGCCCCAAGCTGCTGACGATCCTCGCGCAGGCCCTGCGCGGTCGGAAGATCGACCCCGGGCTGCTGCCCGAGCACTCGGAACTGCTCGAAGCGTACACAGACCTGGCCAAGCTGAGAGCGACCTTCACAGCGAAGGCCTATGCGATCTGCCTTGCTCCCGAGGAGGACCATGCCGCGGAGCTCGTCACGATCATGATGGAGTGGATCACGAAGACGCAGCGCATGATCGAGCACCTGTCCGCCAACCGGACCCTCGGGCTCGGATTCGGTGCCGGGGTACCGTGCCTCGCTGCGTTCTTCCAGCGCGCCGTGGCCGTGATCCTCGCCGGCGATGACGCGCCGGCCAGGCTCCGTGCGCTCGACACGTTCGTGGCCGAGAACCCGTGCCAATGGGCCTTCCAGGAACGATCGGTCACGCACGGCATGTTGTGGTTCGACACCGGCGCCGCCGACCACCTCCGGATGAGCCTCGACGATGCCTGGAGCGCCTTCCGCAGCCAGGAGAACCTGCTGCCGCTGCAGGCGTTCGCGATGACGCAGACGATCACGGTGGCGAGCCAGATCCTGCAGCAGGACGGGTTCGACGAGCAGCTGCGTCGCGATGCAGCCGAGCGCCTCGACGCCGTCGTCGAGGCGATGCTGCCTTCGTTGCGTGAACACCCCGAGATGTACGGCTGGGTCTACAACAAGACGGAGATCGCGAGGGCCATGAACTCACGATGGCTCGTGCTGTCCCGCTGGCTGCAGCACTCTCCCGAGGACCCCGACGCGCTGCTCGCGCTGGCGCGCAGCGACTTCCTGCGCGGCGCCTACGACTCTGCGTTGCGCATCACCGGCGACCTCGAGAAGCGCGACCTCCGCGGCAGGACGCACGACGTGCTCGTGCAGCTGCGCGACGCCTGTGCGGTCAAGGTGAAGGAGGCCGCGGCGCAGCAGGGCAAGTAGGTCGGTGCGGGTTCCTTGTTCGTCCTGGTGCTCCGAGTCGTTCGGGTGCCGCGCGTCCGCGCGACGCAACTTGCTCACGAACACAAGGAGTCCATCATGCTGCAACTCGAGAAGTGGCTGTCGAAGGGGTGGGAGAAGTACATCATCGGCGTGGTCGTGACGTGCCTCGCTTGGATCGCGGCCAGTACGTTGGGGCTGATCGCTCGGGCCGTCGACGCTGCCAGCCAGGAAGGCATCGCCAACCAAGTCGCCAGGCAGGAAGGCTTTCGGGAAGCTGTGGCGCAGCGGCTCTCGCTGACGACCCCGATCGGCTGCGTCGTTGCCTGGCCCGGCGCGGTGCCGGTGCCCGAGGGCTGGGCGCCCTGCGACGGCAGGGCGATCGATTTGGCGCCCGGGGACCGGATCGCCGAGGTGCTGGGCGACACCTACGGCGGTGCGGGACCGGGCAAGGTGAGGCTGCCCGACTTCCGCGGCATGTTCCTGCGCGGCGTCGGCGGCAGCGCCGGTCCGTTGGGCAGCCCGCAGCAGGACGCCTTCCAGGATCACCAGCATGGTGTCGGCGTCTCCCCGACGGAGGGACGCGACGGCGGACGCGCGCACTGGGGAGGTGCGGCGAATACCACCGACCTGATCCTCAGTGGACACGTTCACGCGGACGGCGGAGCCGTGCGGGCGAGTTCCGAGACGCGCCCCGTCAACTACTCCGTGCACTGGATCATCCGGGTGAAGTAGCGGCGTGGTGGATCGCAGCGCGAACGCAAGTACGATCCGCGCCCGATGGTGTTCCACGACCAGCCCGACCCTCTCGACCGCGAGTTCGACCGCAGCCTGCGGCCGACCTCGTTCCTCGAGTTCGTCGGCCAGGCGCAGATCCGCGACAACCTCGGCATTGCCATCACCGCGGCGCGCGGCCGCAACGAACCGCTCGACCACGTGCTGCTGTGCGGCCCGCCCGGCCTCGGCAAGACGACGTTGGCGTTCCTCATCGCCCAGGGCATGGGTGCCGACATCGTCGTCACCTCGGGGCCCGCGCTCGGCGCGCCCAAGGACCTCGCGGGCACGCTGACGCGCTTGAAGCGCGACCAAGTGCTGTTCATCGACGAGATCCACCGGCTGCCGAAGGCGCTCGAGGAGTACCTCTACTCGGCGATGGAGGATCACGCGATCGACGTCATCCTCGACTCGGGGCCCAGCGGCCGCAGCGTGCGCCTCAGCGTGCAGCCGTTCACGCTCGTCGGCGCGACGACGCGCGAGGGCCTGCTGTCGGCGGCGTTCCGCTCGCGCTTCGGCATCGTCGAACGGCTCGAGCCGTACCCGGCCAAGGACATCGAGCAGATCCTGCTGCGCGCCGCCGACCGGCTGCAGGTGTCGCTCGAAGCGACGGCCGCGACGCTGCTGTCCGAGCGCAGCCGCGGCACGCCGCGCATGGCGCTGCGCATCCTGCGCCGCGTGCGCGACCTGGCCCAGGTGCAGCACAAGGATCGCATCGACGTGACCGTCGCCAACGAAGCGCTGGCGCGGCTGCGCATCGACCACCTCGGCCTCGAGGAAGTCGACCGCCGGCTGCTGCGTGCGCTCGTGCAGCGCGGCGACGCGGTCGGCCTCAAGACGCTCGCGGCCATGGTCGACGAGGCCGAGGACACGCTCGAAGACGTGCTCGAGCCGCACCTGATCCGCTGCGGGCTGCTGGCGCGCACGCCGCGCGGCCGCGTCGCCACGCCGCAGGCCCACGAGCACCTCGGCCTCGACGCGCGTGTGGCCCGGAAGAGCGGCGAGCTGCCGTTCGCATGAAGGCCGCCGCGCCCCGCCCACGCCCGTGACCGCCTTCCGCTTCGAACTGCTGGGTCGGAACGGGTCGCTGCGCCGCGGCCGCTACCACACGCCGCACGGCACCTTCGAGACGCCGTGCTTCGCGCCGGTCGGCACCTACGCGACGTTGAAGGGCCTGACGCCCGAACAGGTGCGCGCGACCGGCAGCGAGCTGATCCTCGCCAACAGCTACCACCTGCACGTGCGGCCCGGCGCCGAGCGCATCGAACGGCTCGGCGGCCTGCACCGCTTCATGGGCTGGAACGGACCGATCCTGACCGACTCGGGCGGCTACCAGGTGTTCTCGCTCGGCGGCAAGGTCAAGGTCGACGAGGGCGGCGTCACGTTCCAGTCCGTGATCGACGGCAGCACGCACCGCTGCACGCCCGAGTCGGTGCTGACGTTCCAGCGGCAGCTCGGTCCCGACATCGCGATGGTGCTCGACCACTGCCCACCTGGCTCGGCCGACGCTGCCACGCAGCGCGCCGCGCACGAACGCACGCTGCTGTGGGCGAGGCAGGCGCGCGACGTGCACGAGGCGTGGGGCGGCAGCAGCCGCGGCCAGGCCGTGTTCGGCATCTGCCAGGGCGGCGTGGACGCCGAGCTGCGCGCGGAGAGCGCGCGCGCGATGGCCGCGATGGACTTCGACGGCTACGCGATCGGCGGCCTCAGCGTCGGTGAAACCAAACAGCAGATGGCAGTCGCGCTCGACGCCTGCGTCGAGCACCTGCCGCCGGACAAGCTGCGCTACATGATGGGCGTCGGCATGCCCGACGACCTGCTCGCGGCGACCGCACGAGGCGTCGACCTGTTCGACTGCGTCGTGCCGACGCGCCACGGCCGCAACCACACCGCGTTCGGTGCCGACGGCAGCTCGCTCAAGCTGCGCAACGCGCAGTACGCCGACGATGCGCGGCCGCTCGTCGAAGGCTGCGCGTGTTATGCGTGCCGCACGTTCAGCCGCGCCTACCTGCGCCACCTCGCGGTCGCCGACGAGATGCTGGCCGGCATCCTGCTCTCGATCCACAACATCCACCACCTGCAGGACCTGATGCGCGGCATCCGCGCCCGGGCCGAAGGCTCCGCATGAAGAACGGCTGCTCCGCGTTCGTCTGGCTGTCCGTGCTG
>DASUFY010000115.1:0-23722 GCA_036274315.1 Planctomycetota bacterium
CGTTGATGACGACGTCGTCCTTCTCGAACAGGCGCATGACCTGCGGGCGCTCTTCGAAGTTGTCGCCGGTGACCAGCATCGGGCTCTTCACGGCGAACTCGGCTATCCCCTGGAGGACATACTTCGGGCTCGCCGGCGAGAAGTCGCCGAGCAGCTTGTCGTAGATCGTGAGGTTCGGCGCGAGCACGAAGAAGTTGCGCACACCGTGTTCGAGGTGGAGGTAGGCGATGAATGCCCCCATCAGCCGCGTCTTGCCGACGCCTGTTGCGAGCGCGAAGCAGATGCTCGGGAACGACCGCTCGAAGTCCTCAACGGTCTTGAACTCCGCTTGAACACTCGCAAGGACGTCGGCGGCATCGCGCTTGTCGTCGGGGTGCGCGTGCTCCATGACCCAGTTCAGAATCTCCAGCGACTTCCGCTGCGGTGGCCGGAGGCTCAGCCTGTTGCCAATGGTAGTGACCGTGCGGTTCATCGAGTTCCCTGCCCCTTCTTGGCTGTGTCGAACAGCGGGAGCTGGTGCATCCCACGAGCCGGCTTCTTGGTGTTCTTCTTGCCCCGAGCTGCTTTCGCCGGGGGTGGGGACTTCCTGGCCTGTTCCGCAGCGGTCGCTGTCTCGGCGGGTTCCACCTCGGCTTCCTCCGACGCTTCGGCCGGCGGCAACGCCTGCACGTTCAGGCTGTAGTCGTCGCGACCCCACTCGCAGCGATGCAGGACCGCCTGCGGGATCTTCTTCAAGGTCAGGTTCGGGAAGTCGTCGCGCTTGGCGCGGAACGCGCCACAGCAGATCAGTAGCGTCCGGCTAGGCCCGACCTGTTCGCTGATGAACTGGACCTGCGCGCGACTCAGGTTCTGGGTCGTGACGTAGAGGAAGTCATTTTCAGTCGAGCGGCCGTGCAGCCAGAACGTCTCGGGGTCGGGGTCGTAGCGGAAGCCTTCGAGCTTGCACATGGCCTCCGCAAGCATCGCGGCGTTGTAGGCCTTGCTGACGATCCAATTGCCCCACTGGTCCCTCTCTAGAAGGGAGGCGGCGAGGCGGTAGAAGCGGAAGCCGCCACCGCCCTTCCAACCAAGCTCCTGAGTGACCCCTGCCTTGTCGGTTCCATCAACGACGGAGCGCAGTCTTGGGATACATAACTCCTCAGCGTGGTCGCCTAGCTCAATGCCAACCCATCGGCGGCCAGCCTTGTGGGCGACGGCAGCTGTTGTCCCGGACCCTAGAAAGGAATCGAGCACAAGATCTCCCACCTCCGTGGCGATCTCCAGAACGCGCAGGGCGAGCTTCTCAGGCTTGGGTGTGTCGAAGACCTTCTTGCCGCCGAAGATGGCCTTCATCTCGGCACTGGCATTCCGCGTGCTACCAGCAAAGGTGTAGGGCCACCATGTCTGCGGGATGACGCCGGACTTGACCTCCGACAAGAATTTCTTCTCCATGGGGAACTCAGCGGTTCCGTCCTTGCCCCAATAGACCCTGTTGTCCGCCAACAGCTGTTTCAGGACGTTGGGTGGCCTCCTCCAACTGCTGCCAGGAGGCGGTAGCACTTTCCGGCCATCGGGCGTTGGGATCTTGTAGTAGTCTCTGTCTCGATGCTCGGCGCGGGTCAACGGCGTTCCAAGCCACGGTCCACGCGGATCTCCGTCGAGGTTCTTGTATGTCGCTAGCTGCTTCTCGTCACGAGGCAGGAGGCGAGGTCGGAACTGCTCGGACTTTCGATACACAAGCAGGTGGTTGTGCGTCTGCGCGATCCCGCGGGCGTTGTTGCCCGGCGTGTCTTTCGACTGCCACACGATGTTCGCGACGAAGTGCGCGCGTCCGAAGACTTCGTCGCAGAGGACTCGCAGGTAGTGGCACTCGTTGTCGTCGATAGCGATCCACAGGCTTCCATCATCTCGAAGGAGTGAATGAAGGGCGGCGACCCGCTCACGAAGGAGCGACAACCACGTCGAGTGTTCGAGGCCGTCGTCGTAGTGCGAGAAGGCGCTTCCAGTGTTGTAGGGAGGGTCGATGAATATGCACTTCACCCTCCCGGCGAACTGCTGCTCGATCGCCTTTAGCGCCAACAGGTTGTCCCCTTGGATCAGCACGTTGTCGAAATGATCGCTTGCATTGACACGGTGCGGCGCGTGGTAGGACAAGCTCGTGTCCTCCAGCAGGATGCGCGGCTCCAGGCGAGGACGTTCGTCCTTGCCGATCCAGGTCAGTTCGAGCTTCTGTCGTCTGTCGGACATGTTCGTCATGCGGCTCCGGCCGTGTTGGGGAGCACCCAGCGGATCGTGAAGAGCGTCTCGCGTTCGACGCTTGTGCGTAGCTGCTCTTCGATCTCCTCGATGAGCTGCGCGCGACGCGCATCGACTTCGTCTTGCGCCTCGAATAGTCGTCGCCGCTGCTGGTTGCGACGCTGCTCCAGGTGCTTGATCCGGCGCTGCGCCTGGAGCTTGTCGGCAAGTGCAACGTGCGCCTTGGACTCCTTGCGGGCGGTGCGGATCTCGGCGTCCAGCTCCTTCAGTTCGCGTTCGAGCGTGAGCTTGAGGTCCTCGGCCCAGCGGTCGATCTTGTCAGCCTCCTCCTCGAAGTGGGAACCGTTGCGCGCGGCTGCTTCCTCTAGGCGGGTTGCCTCGTGTTGCGCCAGCAAGGCGTCGAGACGACGCCGGACCTCTGGGGGGACTGTTGTGGGGCCGTGCACCTTGGCTGGCAGGGCAAGTAGTCGCTGGCCCCATTCCTCATCGAGCGCCTCCGAGGAAGCCGTCTCGGCCCGATCTGCCGCCTTGTCGGCGAGCGAAGCGACGAGGAGGTGTCCCTCCTCACCAACCGAGCTGATCTTGGATTTCACCACGCATAGCCAGCCAGCTTGCCCGAGTCGCTGCGCAAGAATGGCCACCGGCGCTCCGTAGGCGGCGTAGTCGAAGACCACTTCGCTGGCAGGCAGGTCGCGCGCGATGGCCCTGGCGATGAGCGCCTCAGCCAGCGGATGGTCCGTGCGGAAGAACTGCTCGCCTCGCCCTTCGGCGTCCTTCCAGTCCAGGTTGTAGGTTCCCGGCCGGGCCAGCGGCGCACTCTTCGGCGCGTAGCGAAAGCGGGCTGACCCGACCTCGAAGTGGGCGTCTTCGCCGAGTTCGACCTCCGCGAGTGCGAGGAGTCGGCGAGCGCGTTCATCCAAGGACGCTCTCGCCTCGTCACGATGGACGCGCAGTCGCTCGTGCACCTCTTCGTCGAAGTTGTCGAGCACGGCCTGTCGCGTCTGTTCCAGGCGGTCCTGGATCTGCTCATCGAGGTCGGCTTGAAGCTGGGTGAACGCTGCGCCGATCTCTGCCTCCGTGCGGCACTCCTGGTAGATGTCGGCGATTCGGCGCTCAACGTCGACGCCAGACTCGATTGCGCCGAGCACCTGATCGCTCGTGCCGAACACGCCATCGAAGAGGTGGAGCTTCTCGTCGAGCAACTCGAACACGCGCTGGTCAGCGGCGTTCTTGCGGTTGAGGAAGTTCACGACAACGACGTCGTGCTTCTGTCCGTAGCGGTGGCACCGGCCGATGCGCTGCTCGATGCGCTGCGGATTCCAAGGCAGGTCGAAGTTGCAGACGAGAGAGCAGAACTGAAGGTTGACGCCTTCTGCTGCAGCTTCTGTTGCGACGAGGATCGAAGCGCGCTCGCGGAACTCCTCGACGATCGCGGCCTTCACGTCCACTGGACGGCTCGCGGTGACAACCTCCTCGCCCTCGTGACGGGCGAGCCACTGCTTGTAGACCTGCTTGGAGCGTTCGTCGGCGTTGCTGCCGTTGAGAATGGCGACTGCACCCTCGTAGCCGGAACGTTCGAGCAGGTCGAACAGGTAGCTCTGCGTGCGTTGGGACTCAGTGAAGACCACGGCCTTGCGGGGGCCGCCGAGCTGAGCCGTCTGCTGAAAGGCGGCGGCAAGGGCTTCGAGAAGCGCGCCGCCCTTGGTGTTGTGCTGGATCCGTTCCGCCAAGGCGAGGTAGCCCTTCAGCGCGACGATCTCTTCTTGCAGTCGTTGGAGGTCCGCCGGGGTGGTCACCTCCGACGCCGTGTCCGCTCCCCATTCTTCGCGAGTCTCGTCGAGCGTGTCGAAGTCGGCGGCGAGTGGGTCCTCCTCGTTGCGCGACGCCGCCTCGATCCTGACGTTCGCGAGTTGCGCTTCGAGGCGACTGACGAGCGTGCGCAGGGTGCCAGCGATAGCGAAGCTGGACGATGCGAGCAGCTTGCGAAGAACCATCGTCATCAGCTTGCGTTGGGCCGACGGGAGCGCGAACAGCTCGTCGCGTTGCAGGTAGTCGGAGACGTCGTGGTAGAGCTGCTGTTCTTCGTCGGTCGGATAGAAGTCCCAGGTGATCGGAATGCGGCGGGTGAAGCGGATGTATTCGAGGACCTGCCGCCGAAGCGTGCGGTGGCAGATGGGTGCGAGCCGCTGGCGAAGTTCCAGGTTGCGCAGCTCCTCGTTCTCGGAGCGAAGGAACTGCTCGCGGAACGAAGCCTCGTCGCCGAACACGTGCTCGTCGATGAAGCTGACGAGCCCGAACAGCTCCATGAGGCTGTTCTGCAGCGGCGTGGCAGTCAGCAAGAGCTTGGGCGGCGATTGCAGCGTGTCGCGCAGGATGCGCGCCATCTTGTTACCGGTCTTGTAGACGTTGCGCAGCCTATGCGATTCGTCGATCACGACGAGGTCCCACGGCACGCGCGAGACGTAGTCGGCCTTGTTGGCCGCGAAGTGGTAGGAGCAGATGACGACGTGGTCGTCGGACTCGAACGGGTTCGGCGCGCCGGACTTGCCGAGCCGGTTGAAGCTGGCGGCTTCGAGCACCGTGGCCGGGATGCTGAACTTGTCGGCGATCTCCTGTGCCCACTGCTTCCGCAGCGTCGCGGGGACGACCACGAGGATGCGGCGACGGCGTTCGGCCCACCGCTGCGCCATCACCAAGCCTGCCTCGATGGTCTTGCCGAGTCCGACCTCGTCGGCGAGCACCACGCCCTTGGACAGCGGGGACCGAACGGCGAAGAGCGCAGCATCGACCTGATGCGGGTTCAGGTCGACGCGCGCGTTCGAGATCGACCGAGAGAGCTGGTCGACCGACCCGGACGGCCCCTTGAGCGTCAGCATGGTTGCCCAGAGCTTCGCTTGGAAGGGTGTGGTCAAGTGAGCCCCCGGGGTGCCGTAGCCGGCCACGAGGCCGAAGAGGCCCGCCGTCGACACCGCTTCGGCCGTGCCTGCGACACCGCCCGTGGACCCCGCCTACGGGGCTGCGACCGCCGCTTGCTCGTGCAACGAACCTGGGCGGGGCGTGGGTCTTCGGGCTTCGACATCACCTGGAACGACGCGCTCCCGCCTGGATGCGGACGCGAGTGTCGCCGACCAGCCGGCGAACTCCACGACTCGCGCTTCAGTCCCGCGTGGAAGAGCCGGCGAAGTAGATCGTGAGCGAGCCGACGGATCCAGGGCAAGTTCCGGCGCTACGCGGGACTTTCGTTGGTCGGATGGCGGTGCAATGGTCGCAGAGACCACGCCGGGGCAAGGGAGCGACAGGCATTGCGCACCGGTGTGGATTGACGCGCGCGCTAACCACATGTTTGAAACTGCTCCCCAGGCTGCCGCCCCCGGTGAGCCGGCGCTTTTGACTGCGTGTCAAATGCGAGGCAGCGGCCCGGCGCGCCCCTCACCTTGCCAGCCTTTCGCCGCAGGATGCCGTAGGACCTTGGTCAGATAGCGTGCACCGGAGGGGCTCGAGGAACTGGCGAACGCCGCCGCGAAATCGTCCGCGCTGGTCCACAACGACGAACGGACACACTTGATTCGTTGCTTGCATCCGTCCTTCAAGAACACACTCGTGCCGAGCAGGACGGACGTCATCCGCCGCGAACCTTGCGCAGGAACTCGAAGAACTCGTCGACCGAATCCTCCGGCGGCCAATCTCCCACCAGCTTCGACAAGTCGTCGACCGGTCCGACACCCTGACGCCGTGCAAGTTCGTCGGCACTGAGGTTCTCCCAGAACCCCCCGTAGCGCGGATCTGGTTCCGCGACTCCACCGGCGGCGAGGGCGATCTCGCTGACGGTCACGCCGACGACCCGCCCCTGCTGCCGCTCGAGCTTGCCGCGCACCCGCACTCGCTGGCGGCGGTACTCGGTCACCTGCTCTTCCAGCCGGTCGTCGAGGATCAGTCCGACGCTGTTGCCGCCGGCTTCCACCATCACGCCCGTGTGCTTCTTCCAGTCGCACTCCCAGAGTACGCCTTCGATCTCGCCATCGACGAGCTGTCGTTGCCCGGCGTTGGTTCCTCGCAGATTCAGGCGGAAGGCCTTGGTCAGACGAGCCGAGACCTTGCGAGGTCCATCGATGAGGGTGATGCGAATCGAGTCGACGCCCTCTCCCAGCGGCTTGGAGAGGGTCTCCCACCCGTCGACGACGCCGGCCTGGAGGCCCGAATCCCAACCCGCCACACCCGACTCGGCCTTCTGCATGGCATCGAGCATCTCCTCAGCGACACGAACGCCGGGATCGCCGTGCAGGGCGTCGCGGGTGCGTTGACCTGCATACTCGAACTTCAGGACGGCGCTTCCCTCGGCGAAGGAGGTGAGGTCGAGTGCACAGGTCTGCTCGATACCCGTAGGGAAACGGCCGCCCCCGCGGCGTTGCGATGCAAGCATCCGGCGCAATGAGGTCTGCAACTCCTTGGCGACGGTCGTCAGGGTGTCGACGCTGATCCGGCCGGGCACAGCGGGACCTTCGAGGCACATCTCGATCTGTGGTGGCTGTGGTGTTGGCTTGGTCACGGCTCACTCCGGACGGTGGGGGTGGTGGCGGGAATCGTAGCGCAACACACTGGGGCATGCCGCCCTCGACGACGGTGCTTCGCGGCGCTTGAACTGCCGCCCCTCGACTCCATGCGCGCGCGTGTACCCGGCGCCATTCCTCGCCGGTCATCCGGGTGGTGAGGTGTCGCCGAATTGACCCAGGAGAACCTGCGGGGCTTCGCCTTCGCCGAGCAAGACGAAATGGATCCGACGCGCGACAGTCGCGTGCCGTGACAAGTCCCCGGCTAGACTCTCCGTATCGGAGTCCGACTCCCGGGCTCCAGCCCAACGAAGAAGCAGCCATGCGCGAACGTTGCATCCTCGGCGTCGCTGGTCTCGTCACCCTCCTACCCGCTCAGCAGTTCCAGTTCTCGCTGCAACTCGCCCCGAACGCCTACTACGGCGTGCAGGCGGTCGTCGGAGGTGACTACGACGGAGACTCCCGCCGCGACTTCGTCGTGCTCGAGTTGGGGAACCAGTCGACCGGCGCACAACTCCTTCAGCGTGTCGTCCTGTACTCGGGGCTCGACGGGCATCAGTTGCTTCAGTTCACACATCCCTCGCCTTCGGCGTTCCTGCTGCGGTGCGTCGCGGCCATTGGCGACCTGGACGGAGATCAAATCCCCGACGTGGTGGTGGGCACGGACGTCGGGATCGACATCCGTTCCGGTGCGAGCCTCCAGTGGGTCCAAGGACTGGGAAGTGGCGGGTGCAGCGAAGCGATGAGCCCCGGGGATCTCGACGGCGATGGCATTCCCGACTTGTGCGTGAGCCCCTTGTCTCAGGCCGCCTACTTGGCCCTGTCGGGCGCGGATGGGAGTGTCCTCTGGTCCGCGGCGGGATGGTGGAACGGCGCACGAGTTGACGACACGGACGGCGATGGTGTTCCCGACGTAGCCCTGCGCGATGGCACGATGGTCCGCCTCCTCTCCGGTGCGAACGGTCAACAGCTGTGGTCGCACCCGGGCGGCTACGTACATCGAGTGGTTGGGCTCGGCGATACGAACCTCGACGGCGTTCCCGACATCGCCGCAAGCTACCCGCTCATCTGCCAGGCCGGTGTGTGCCACGGCAGGGTGGACATACTCTCTGGTGTTGATGGCCAGGTCCTGCAGTCGGTCACCAGACCTGATCCATACTCTGAGTTTGGCTCCGAGTTGGCGGCTGCCGGAGACCTTGACGGCAGCGGCCGGATGGGGCTTCTGGCGAGCAACCACGGCGGCTTCGGCCCCGCGCGCCTGTTCGGTATCGCGGGGTCGGGCCTCGAAGTCTTCAACCTGGACAGCCCATCGATCTACGGGCTGATCGGTGGCTTCGACCTCGATTTCGACGGGCGGGAGGAGTTCGCGTTCGGGACGTTTGGCCCTTCTGGCAGCGTGTTCTCGATCCGCGTCTACTCCTTGATCCGAGCGTACTACGCGTCCTTCGGTGCCGGTTGCCCAGGCTCGCAAGGGCTGCCAACGCTGACGGCGACGGCTCCTCCACGAATGGGTCAGGGCTTCGCCCTTCAAGTCGCCAACCTTGCACCGTTCCAACTCGGGTTCGTGTTCACTGGCTTCTCGAACCAAGTCTGGACGGCTACGGGCCTCCCGCTGCCGATCTCCCTGGGACCGATCGGCCTACCCTCCTGCAGCATGCTGGTCAGCCCCGACATCGATGGCGTCACGTACTCAGCGTGGGGTACGGCGTCATGGGGGTTCACTGTCCCCTACGGCCCCTCGCTCTATGGATACGAGTTCTTCAACCAGGCGCTGTTCTTCGATCCCGCGGCGGTGGGGGGCATGGTCGTTTCGAATGCCGGCCAGGGCATGATCGGGAACTAGCCCGCCCGACTCACTTGCCCCGCCGCCGCCCGTTCCCCGTGCCCTCCGCCATCGGCTCCGGCATCTCCGCCGCCATCACCAACCGCAACTCCGGAATCGCCTCGCGCAACCGCACCGCCGCGCTCGCCGACACCTCCGTCTGCCACAGATAGATCGAACCGAGCTTGCCGAGCCCCGCGAGCGCCGCCGCCGCGTAGTCGCCCGTCTTCGTGCCGAACAGGTTCAGCGTGCGCAGCTCCGTGCACGCCGCGAGCGCCGCCACGCCGTGGTTGCCGACCATCGTCTGGCGCAGGTCGAGCTCCGTCAGGCGCGGCATCTTGGCGATCTCCGCGCAGCCGTCGTCGCCGACGTGCGTGCGGCCGAGGTCCAGGTCCGTGATGTGCGACGCCAGCGGCCGCAACGCGGCGAGCGCGCGGTCGTCGACCTCGTCCGTGTGGCCCGCGCACGAGACGCTGAGCAAGGGGCTGCCGTCGCCGATGCTCTCGACGCGGAACGGGCCGTCCGCGAACGCGGCGAGCGTGCTGGCCGGCAGCGGCTTCAGGCCCTTCTGCAGCTCGACGAGCGGATCCGGGCCCTGCTTGCCCTTCGGCTTGTCCGGGGGCTTCTTGTCGGTGGGCTTCTTGTCGGTGCCGTTCTTCTTGTCGTCGGGCTTGTCCTTCGGGTCCTTGTCGTCGGCGTCCTTGGCCTTGCCCGTCCACTTGCCGAACTCCGCACCCTCCGCGATCCACTTCTGGATCAGGTCCGTCTGCGCCTTGGCGAGCGGCGGTCCCTTCTTCGCGGGCGGCATGCGGTCTTCGTCGTCCGCGGCCAGCGTGATCGCCTGGTAGATCAGCGAGTCGTCGGGCTTGCCCGCGACGATGGCCTTGCCCTTCTTGCCCGTCGTGATGCCGTCCTTGCTGTCGAGCGCGAGACCGCCCTTGGGCTTCTTGAGCCGGCCGTTCTCCTGGTGCGCCGTCGAGTGGCAGTCGAGGCAGTTCTTCTCGAGGATCGGCCAGATCTGCTTCTGGAAGTCGACCGTCGTCTTGGGCGCCTTGTCGCCCTTGTCGGCTTTGTCGCCCTGGGCCCAGAGCGGGCTCGCGGTGAAGCAGAGGAGCAGGGAAGCGAGGACGTGGTTCTGCATGGGTCGGTGCGAAGGGGTCGTCGGTCGCGGCGCGGCGCCGTGCACGAGTGGGGGGGCCTAGGCGAAGATCGACGTGATCGGCGTGCCCTTGTCCGCCACCTTGAAGGGGCGGCCCGAGGGCGACGTCACGACGTAGTCGAGCGGGATGCCCGTCGCGTGGGCGATCGTGGCGTTGAAGTCCTGGATCGACACCGGGTCGGACGTCACCTCGCGGCCTTCGTCGTCGGTGCTGCCGTAGCGCTGGCCGCCGCGCACGCCGCCGCCCGCGAGCAGGCAGCTGAACGCCTTCGGGTAGTGGTTGCGGCCCTGGTCCTGGTCGATGTCCGGTGTGCGGCCGAACTCCGTCGCCAGCACGACGAGCGTCTCGCGCAGCAGGCCGCGCGCATCGAGATCCGCGAGCAGCGCGGAGAGGCCCTGGTCGATCGAGGGCGTGAGGTCGCCGAGCCGGTCGAAGTTGTCGGCGTGCGTGTCCCAACCGTCGCTCATGACCTCGACGTAGCGCACGCCGTGCTCGACGAGGCGCCGGGCCAGCAGGCAGCCCTGGCCGAACTGCGTCTCGCCGTAGGCCTGCTGCATCGCCTTCGACTCGAGGTCGATGTCGAACGCCTGCAGGTCGCTGCTGCGCATGAGCCGGACCGCGTCGGCGTAGGCCTTGCTGTAGGCGGCGACGCCGCGCTGGCTGTGCTTCTCGGCGAACGCCGCGTCGAGCTTCTCGAGGCGCTGCATGCGCCGCTGGAACCGGTCCTGGTCGACGCCGCGCGGCAGGCTCGAGTTCTGCAGGCCGTCCTCGGCGCTGCCGATCGGCAGGGCCTGGAAGTCGGGCGGGAAGTAGCCAGCACTCGGCATCTCGGCGCCGCCGCCGATCAGCACGTGGCCGGGCAGGTTCGGATTGCGCCGGCCGGCCAGGCGTTGGAACCACGCGCCGAGGCTCGGGTGCTGGATCGTGCCGCGCAGTTCGTAGCTCGTGCGCATCAGGTACTGGGCCTGCGGATGCGCGCCCTGCTTGCTCGACATCGAGCTCACGATGCAGACCTTGTCCATGTGGTCCGCGAGCTTCGGGAGGTACTGTCCGAGCCGCACGCCGTCGGCGCGCGTCGGCAGCGCGTCGACCGGGCCCTGCGTCGTCTTGCCCGGCTTCGGGTCGAGCGTGTCGATGTGGCTCATGCCGCCGCGCAGGAACAGGTAGATGACGCTCTTGGCCGACGCGCGGCCGAGTACGACCGGGGCCGCCGGGTCCTGCGCGAGCGCACGCGCGATGGCGGCGGGGCCGAAGGCGGCGGCGGCGCCGACGCCGAGCAGGGACTGGGCCATGCCGCCGAGGAACACGCGGCGGGTTTCGAGGTCGGTGCCGGCGATGAGATTGCGGAGGGTCATGATCGGATGGTGGGGTTCACCGCACGAAGCGGAACTCGTTGCTGTTGCAGAGGACCCAGACGAGGTCCTTGACCGCGTCCGGGCCGTCGATGGCGATGGCGCGCCGCCATTCCTGCACCTCGTCGGTCGTGGGTTCGCGGTTGAGCGTGGTCAGGAACGCGATACGCACGCGGCGCTCCCCGTTGGTTGCCAACTCCAGATCCCGGCGCAGGGCCGATTGGCCTTCGAGCACACGCTGGTCGAGGAAGCCGTTCAGCAGCGTCAGCACCTGGGGCACGGTGGCCACGTCCGACGCGCTGTCGACGGTGTCGCGCGAGGACTGCCCGAACTGGCGCAGCAGGTGGTTGGGCGGGGCCGGCTGCGGCAGGTCGCTGGCGCGCAACAGGTCGCCTTCGCGACCGCGGTTGGCGCGCCGGCCGAGCGGCAGGCCGATGCGTTCGAGTTCGCCGGCGATCGCCGCGACCTCCTGCTGGTCGCCGTTGCGGCGCGCCTGCGCCATCTTCTGCAGCAGCGGCCGCGCGCGTCGCTGCAGCTCGGCGTCGGCCGCGAGCTGCATGCGCGCCTGCTCGGCCTGCTGTTGCTGCATGGCGCGCATCGGCTGGGCGGCGCCGCGCCGTTGCTGCACCATGGCGATCAGCTCCTGCGCGTCGGCCTTGGCAGCTTCGGCGTGCTGTTCGTAGACGGGCCGCGCGCGCGCGTCGGGGGCTCGCAACCGGTCGTCGAGGTCGTCGAACACGAGCGTCAGCAGCGAGTCCCACATCTGCTCGGCAGTCATGCGGCGCAGCAGCGGCCCGCGGAACGTGTAGGCCTGCTCGGGATCGGGGTCGTCCTTGGGCGCCTCGCACTGGAACAGCTGCGTGTGCACGAGCACCCGTTCGAACTGGCGCAGGTCGAAGCCGAGGTCGATCATGAGCTTCTCGAGCTGCTGCATGAGCTCGGGATGCACGGCCTCGGTGTCCTTCTTCCAGTCGTCGATCGGCTCGACGAGGCCGCGGCCGAACGTGCGGGCCCACATGCGGTTGGCGATGACCTTCGCGAACAGCGGGTTCTTCGGGCTCGTCAGCCACTCGGCCAGGGCCTCGCGCGAGTCGACCTCGGGTCCGCCCGGGCGGCCGCGGCCGCGCGGTGCGTCGCGGCGCGGCGGCTGACCGCGCCTGGCCGCGGGATACTTGAGCTTGACGTCGTCGCCGAACAGCGTGTGCGCCTCGATCGGCGAACCGGGCTTCAGGTCGTCGTACTTGTAGTCCTTCGGCAGGCGTTCCATGCCGCTGCCCGAACCGTCGAGTCCGACGTTGAGGCGCTGGATCAGCTGGCGCGCCTGCTGGCGCGTGCGGTCGTCGGCGTTGGCCAGTTCGGTGCGCAGGCCGACGAGGTTCGGCAGCGCGTTCTCGTCGCGGTAGCGCATGCCGCCGAAGAACGCCGCCATCTCGAAGAACTGCTTCTGCGTCCAGACGTCGAACGGGTGGTTGTGGCACTGCGCACACTCGATGCGCGTGCCGAGGAACAGCCGCATGGCGTTGGCCATCGCATCGTGCGGCATGTTGGGGTCGCGCAGCAGCATGCCGGTGGCGCCATTGCCCTCGGCGTGGCCCGGGCCCTCGGCGACGAGCATCTCGCGCACGAACCGGTCGTAGGGTTTGTCGGTCTGGATCGACTGGCGCACGTAGTGTGCGAACGGTTCCCCGCTGAGGTTCTGCTGGCGCGACTTGAGGCGCAGCTCGTCGAACCAGAAGTTCGCGAAGTGGCTCGTGTGACCCGGCGAGTCGAGCAGCCGATCGGTCAGGGTCGTGCGCTTGTCCGGGGCCTGGTCCGCCAGGAACGCTTCGGTCTCGGCGAGCGTGGGGATCCGGCCGACGATGCCGAGGTAGGCGCGCCGCGCGAACGTCGCGTCGTCGACGGGCGGCAGCGGCTCTTCGCGGTGGCGGCGCAGGCCCCGCAGCAGCAGCGCGTCGAGGCGCGCGGCGTCCTCGAGCACGGCCTTCAGCGGCCGCACCGATGCGACGGGGTGTTCGGGGCGCTGTGGGTTGGGGGCCGCGGTCTGCGCCACGCCGGCGCCGACCAGCAGGCTCGTCGCCAGGAGCGCGTTGCGAAGCGCGATTCGAACCATCGTCAGTTCCTCGAGCATGGGGCTTTGGCCAATGGGCGCCATTGAACGGGTTGCATCGGCATTCGGCCACCGGGTGCCGCACATTGCTCCTCGCGCATCGGGCTCGTGGCGCATCAGGCCTTGCCGCGCCGCACGGTGATCAGGATGCGCCCACCCCCGGGCAGGTCGGCCGCCGTGGCCGGCCGCGGCCGGCGCTGCTCGATGAGGCGGCCGGGGTCGGGCAGGCGCCGCCGCAGCAGCTCCGCGAGCGCCTGCAGGCGGGCCTCGGCCAGGGCCAGACTGGCCCGTCTGGTCCGGCGGTCGGCGGCGCGCGGGTCCGGCGTCAGCATGCCGAGCGCCTCGTCCAGGGTCAGCTCGAGACGGCCGAGCCCGTCGTCGACGCGGCTCAGTTCGTCCTGTTCGCGGCGGGCCTCGTGCATCTGGCCCGCACCGAAGCGGGCGGCGACCTCGGCGGCCAGCTCGCTGCGCCGGCGCATGGCGACCCCGCGTTCGCGCTGCAGGCGGCGCACTGTCTCGGCGACGACGGCCGGCGGCGGGTTGGCGAGTTCGGCGGCGCGGGCCAGGTCGCCGGCGCCGAGTTCGTGTGTCAGCACGATGCGCAGTTCCGGATCGCCGCCGACCGCCGCGAGCAGCTCGGAGAGGTCGCCGGCCTGCGGCGCCGGATCACCGGGCGCGAACGTCGCCGTGGTCGCGAGCGCCCGCAGGTCGGGACCACCGCCGAGCCCGAGCACGCCGGTCACCGCGCCCGTCGCGCGCGTGGCCGCGCCCGTGATCGCGTCGGTGACGACCTTGAGCACGGACTCGGCCGCGGCGCCGGCGATCGCCGCAGAGTCCATGCCTTCGGCGGGCACGTGCAGGCGCATCGGCAGCTGGTGCTCGTCGCTCTCGTTGCGCAGCAGGAACAGCACCGTGTCGAGCGGTGCGGGCAGGCGCAGGTAGGTCGAGATCGGACCGCCTGGTGGTTCGCTCAGCGACAGCCACGTGAACGTCGTGTGGTTGTCGACGTCGACGCCGCTCGGCGCGAGCGTCGCGTCGAGCCGCACGTCGAGCAGGCCGTCGGTGAGGTCGACGCCGCCGGCCTTGGCCAGGCCGCGCAGCGCCGGCAGCTCGAACGAACGGATCACACAGCGCATGGTGCCGGTCGCGGTCGGGTACAGCGTCAGGTTGCCGGCGACCGAGAGCTCGTCGAGCAGCGGTCGTTCCTCGAACTCCGGCTGGCCGCTGCCTGCCACGCTGCCGACCGTCGAGGTCAGGAAACCCATGATCGCCGAACTCGCCACGACGCGCTTCTCGAGCGTGACCTCGCCGCCGTGCACCGCGACCTCGAAGTGGACCCGCCGCGGTTCGCTGAGCGCGCGCGTCGAGAAGCGGCGCAGTTCGACTTCGACGTCCTCGAGCGGCAGGTTCGTCGCGGGTTCGGTCGTGTCGTCGGTGAACGTGAACGCGAGGCCCTGCACCTGCAGGCGGTCGATGGCGAACTCGGGCGCCGTCGACGCCGCCGGGCCCGGCGCCGCCGCTTCCGCGGCCGCGGGCCCGGCCGCCGGCGCAGCGGGCGGTGGCGGCGCGGGCGTCGCGGCGGCGGCCGGCGCCAGCAGGCGCACGCCGAGCAGTTCCGTGCCGGCCGCCGTGTGGTGCGCCTGCAGCCGCGGCGCGTCGACCGACAGCGTGCGCAGCAGCAGGTCGCCGCTGCGTGGATCGAAGTTGCGGGCCTGGATCTCGATGGACTCGATCGAGGCGATCGTCGGCCCGGCCGGCGAAGCCGCGTACTCGACCTTGTCGACGAGCAGTTCGCCGCCGAACGGGCGGCCGAGGTCGAACTGCCGCGGATTCCGGCGGCGCAGGCCCAGCGTCGCGTGCACCTCGGCGGCGAAGCGCGCGTCGGTGACGGTGCCCTGCAGCCGGTCGGCGAGGTCCGGCACGAGACGCGTGAGGCCCGTCGTGTCGATGCCCTCGGCGCGCAGCGTCAGGTCCGCCGCCGGCTGCAGCTCGAACGGTCGCAGCGCGGCGGTGAGGTGCACCTCGCGACAGATGGGCTCGACGCTCGCGGTCACGGTGAAGTTGGCCGGCGGCGTCTCGGCGAAGTCGTCGGTGGTGGCCCAGGGCGCATCGAGCGCGACGTGCACGGAGGCGACCAGCGGTTCCCCATCCTGCTGCAGGCGCTGCCGCCAGACGAGGCGCTCGGCGGCGACGTCGATGGCGTCGATGCGCAGCGCGGGCACGAGCGGCACCTTGGCGGTCGACGCGGGCGCGGCGTCGGGAGCGGTGGCCGCGGGCTTCGCCGCGGGCGCGGGACGCAGCAGGAAGCCGGGCACGTGCAGGCCTTCGACCGTGCTGCCGGTCACGGCGCGCACGCCGCGCACCTCGAGCTTCGCGACGTGCACGAGGTCGGCGGAGAGTTCGGGTGCCTGCACCTCGATCCCGTCGATGGCGGCGAGTTCCTCGCCGCGATCCATGAGCCGCACGTCCTGGACGCGGACGTGCACCGACGGGGTCGGCGACGCCCCGAACTCGGCGCGCAACGAGGCGTGCACGCTGCCGTCCGCCAGCGTGCACGTGACGTGTGGCGGCAGCAGGCCGACCATGGCCGCCCCGCGCAGGCCGTGGCCTTCGAGTTCGCTCTCGAGGCGAAACGACGACGGCGCCGTGCACACGGTGCCGCGCACCTGCAGCGCCTCGATCGCCTCGCCGAGCTTGCACGTCGCCTCGATCGGCACGGGCGCGCCGCTGCCGTCGTCGGCGCCGAGTGTGAGGTCGGCGCCGAGGCTCAGCGGTTGGCCGGCGGCGCCGGTCCAGCGCACGACGCCGCTCTTCAGCGTGACGGGGCCGCGCCGCAGCGGCGTGCCCGGGGCCGCGGGCGGCGCCGCGGGCGCGGCTTCCGCCGGCGCTGCTGCTGCCGGCGGGGCCGGCGGCTGGCGCAGCTCGAAGCCGAGCACGCGCATCGCCTCGGGCGTGGGCCGGCTCACGGCGAGGAACGGCTCGTCGATGGTCAGCGTGCCGAGGTCGCAGCCGGTGGCGCCGATGCGCAGGCCGCGCAGTTCGAGGTTGCGCAGGCTGGCCAGCACGAGCTCGCCGTCCGTGCAGCGCACCTTGCCGAGCCGCGCGGTGGCCTCGAGCGCGCCGCCGCCGACGGCCACCTCGCCCGCGGCGACCATCGAGAAGCTGCCGTGTTCGAGCACGGGCTGCACACCGAGGGGTCGCAGCCACGGCTCGAGGCCCGCAGCCGTGACCTCGCTCGCGCTCAGCATCGCTTCGACGGCGAGCTTGTGCGGCGCTGGCGTGAACGTCAGTTCGGCGCGCAGTTCGCCGGCCGAGTCCGGCACGCGGCAGGTCGCGGTGAGGTGACCCGGCGGTTCGTCGCGGCCGAACACGAGGCGTTCGGCGGTCACGGTGCCGTCGGCCAGCGTCAGCGTCGCCGGTTCGGCCAGGCTCGCGTCGGTGAACGCGACGCGCAACCCGCGCCAGTCGAGCTTGCCGAGCGAGAGCCGCGGCATCGCCGGTCCGCTGGCCGGTGCGCTCGCCGGCGGTGGCGTCGGGCTCGCGGACCGGGGCGCCGCCGCCGGCGTCACGAATCGCAGGCCGGCCACGGACAGTGCGTGCTCGCGCGCCACGATCGCGAGCTCCGGGCCATCGACCTCGACGCTGCCGATCGCGAGTTCGCCGCCCGTGGTGCGCAGGTCGGCGACGCAAAGGCGCGCGAGACCGACGCGTTCGTCGCCGGCGCCGAGCGAGAACTGCGTGACCTCCGCGGTCATCGACGAGGTGCCGGTGCCGGCCACCGTGTGCACGGCGGCGCTGCAGTTCGCGGTCGCGTCGAGGCCACCCTTCGGCAACTGCACGCCGGCCTGCGCGAGCCACGGTTCGAGCAGCGCCAGACCGATGCCGCGGGCCGCGAGCTGGGTCGTCAGGGTCAGGTGTTCGGGCGCGATCTGCACGAGCCCGTCCTGCAGCCGCAGGTCGTCGACCAGTTCGTCGCCGTGCAGTTGCACGGAGAACGGCAGGTCGACGCCGAGCTTCGTGTTGCGGCAGGGGCCGGCGGTCAGTTCGCCGGCGAGCTGCGGGCGCCCGTCGAGTTCGACCTCGAACTCGAGCTCGCCGGCCAGCGTCGGACGGCGCGGCGCGTCGGCGACCGTGTGTCCACGCAGCTCGCCGCGCAGCGCGAGCGACACGACGTCGACGTTCAGCGGTCCAGGCGTCGAGGCTCGCAGCGGCAACGCGGCGGGACGCAGGCCGCGCAGGTGGACCTGCCAGCTCACCTGCAACCGATCGCTCGTCGTCGTGGTGCTGGCCTCGAGCCAGAGGTCGTCGAACCACTGCGGCGCGTGCAGGCGCACGTCGATGGCGCCGGCGCGATCGGTGCGGCCGAGATCGGTGACGTCGGCATCGAGCGTCAGCTCGGCGTGCACGGGCGGCGTCGCCGCGGCGTCGTGGAACCGCAGCTGCAGATCGTGCACGCGCGCCGAGGCGACCTGCAGCGGCAGATCGAATCGCACGGGTGTCGGCTCGGGCGGCACCGGCGGCGACGGCTGCTCGGCGGCCGGCGCCGCCGCGCCCGCGGTCCAGGCGGCGGGCAGGTGCAGGCGCCCCGTGCCGTCGCGCTGCAGCTCGACGCGGGCGCCGTCGACGGCCGCGTCGACGACGCCGAGGTTGCCGCGCAGCAGTTGCGCCATGGCCAGGTCGGCGACGACCTCCTGGGCGCGCAGCAGCGGCGGGTCGTCGGGAAACTCCGCGACGCGCACCTCGAGATCCTCGAAGCACACCGACAGGCCGAGCAGCGACAACGACGCCGAACGGTACGACGCGTCGAGCCCGACCGCGCCGGCGCCGAGCTGCACGATCCAGGGCAGCAGCAACGCGAGCAGCATGCGCGCGACGAGCACCGTCACGACGAGGCCCACGGCGAGGCGGCGCAGGCGACGCCGCCACTTGCCCGGCGTCTTGCTCATCGCGCGTGCTCCTGGCCCAGGCCGGCGGCGGCCTCGCGTTCGTGGCGGCGCAGCGCTTCGCGCCGAACCTGCTTTCCGTCGAGCGGGGCATAGCCCGGCACGGCCAGCGCGCGGGCGGTCAGCCAATCGTGGGCGCGCGCGCGGATGGCGGCGGCGCTGTCGTCGAGCGCCGCGAGGTTCTCCTCGCGCACGGCGGCGTCGAAGCTCGGCGCGTCGGGGCTGCCGTTCAGATGCATCTCGAGCATGGTCGCATCGCTGCCGAGCGCGCCGAAGTGGCGTTGCATGCAGGCGTGCAGGGCCGGCGTCAACTCGTCGCGTTGCATGCCCGGGATCAGCGCCAACCACGCCGCGCGCTCGAACCGCCACGCGTAGTCGGGCGCGGTGCTGTCCACGGTCGCCGTCGCCGTGCCGATCGCGATCAGGTGCGCTTCGTCGGCCGAGAGCAACAGGTCGAGCGCGCGCGGCGAGGCGATCTGTTCGGCGATGCCGAGCATCGCGGCGCGCCGGTTGAACCCGCCGACCGCACGCGCCGCGAGCCGCTGCTGCCGGGCCGCAGCGGTCAGGGCGTCGTCGTCGTCGGCGCGGGCCGCATCCGCGACCGCGGCGGCGACCGCCGCCGCCGGCGCCGCACCCGGCGAGCCGAGCACGAGCGCGTAGCCCGCGACGCCCCTGTCGGAGCTCGGCACGAAGCACAGGCACGATGCGCCGTCGGGCAGCGCATCGCGCAGCAGCACGTACTGGTCGCCGCCGGGATGGTCCGGATCGTCGTGCGCGGGCTCGGTGTGCACGACCAGCAGCACGGCCGTCGCGTCGCCGCGGCATTCGAGCCGCAGTTCGGGCATCGACGGCAGGCCGGAGCCGATCGTCGCAACGAGACCCGGGCCGGCCACGGCGTCGACGCGACCCAGGTGCTGCCGCCGCTCGGGAGCCGCCGCATCGGGCGCGGCGAGCCACGCCTCCGTCGCCTCGGCGTCGAGCCAGACCGTGCCCGCCGGCAGGTGCGAGACGCCGCGGAACGGATCGCCGTGGTCGGAGGCGATGACGCTGGCGCTCTGTTCGATCGACGCACCGGCCGGTGCCTCGGCCACGGCGAAGACGTCGCAGCACACGGCGCGGCCTGCGCCGCCGGCCGCCTCACCACCGCTGCCGGCGTAGCGCACGGTCGGGGAAACCGCGGGCAGCTCGAGCGGCCGCGGCGGTGTGGCGCGGCACGCCAGCAGCCCTAGCAGCAGCGCGCACAATGAGAACGGACGGATCGGTCGACGCACGGCTACAGGCTACGCATCGGCGGGGCGCCCGCAACGCCGGCGACGACGTGCTTTCCCCGGTGGCGCCCGCTAGTGTGCGGCGGTCGTTCACCGGTCCCCGTTTCGTCACCCAAGGGAGGTCGTTCCGTGTCAGCCGCCGCGCGTGTCGCCGCCATCCAACTCATTGCCCGCAAGTCTCCTGTCGTCGTCGAACACCGGACGAGCAGCCTGCCCGACATGTTCGGCGCGCTCGTCTTCGGGCTCGAACAGATGCGCACCAGGTTGTCCGAGAGCGCCTATCGGGCGCTGCGCTCGTGCATGCAGCACGGCCAGGAACTCGACCCGATGCTGGCCGATCAGGTTGCGAACGCGATGAAGGAGTGGGCCGTCGAGCGCGGCGCCACGCACTTCACGCACTGGTTCCAACCGATGACCGGCTCGACCGCCGAGAAGCACGACAGCTTCGCCGCCGTCGAGGACGGCAAGCTGCTCATGGAGTTCAGCGGCAAGGCCCTGGTCAAGGGCGAGCCCGACGCGAGCTCGTTCCCGAGCGGCGGTCTGCGCGCGACGTTCGAGGCGCGCGGCTACACGGCGTGGGACCCGACGTCGCCGGCGTTCATCCGCGAGACGCCGAACGGCGCCACGCTGTGCATTCCGACCGCGTTCTGCTCGTGGACCGGCGAGGCGCTCGACGAGAAGACGCCGCTGCTGCGCAGCACCGAGGCGTTGAGCCGCGAGACGGTGCGTCTGCTGCGGCTGCTCGGCGACGACCGCGTGTCGTACGTCTACCCGACGCTCGGCTGCGAGCAGGAGTACTTCCTCATCGACCGCGACCTCTACGTGTTGCGGCCGGACCTCATCGCGACGGGTCGCACGATGTTCGGCAGCAAGCCGCCGAAGGGCCAGGAACTCGAGGATCACTACTTCGGGTCGATCGCGCCGCGTGTGCTGGCCTTCATGCAGGAGGTCGAGATCGAGCTGTGGAAGCTCGGCGTGCCGGTCAAGACGCGGCACAACGAGGTCGCGCCGAGCCAGTACGAGCTGGCGCCGATCTTCGAGCGCACGACGATCGCCGTCGACCACAACATGCTCTGCATGGAAGTGCTCAAGCAGGTCGCGCAGAAGCACGGTTTCCAGTGCCTGCTGCACGAGAAGCCCTACGCCGGCATCAACGGTTCGGGCAAACACAACAACTGGTCGCTGTCGACGGACACGGGCGAGAACCTGCTCGAGCCGGGCACGTCGCCGGCCGAGAACATGCGCTTCATGGTGCTGCTCGCGGCGATCATGCGCGCCGTCGATCTGCACGCCGACCTGCTGCGCGTGACGATCGCCCACGCCGGCAACGACCACCGGCTCGGCGCCAACGAGGCGCCGCCGGCGATCCTGTCGATCTACCTCGGCGAGCAGCTCACCGAGATCATCGAGTCGCTGATCGCGCGCACGGCGCGCGGCAACGAGCGCAAGCGCGAGACGATGCGGCTCGGCGTCAGCGTGCTGCCGCCGCTGCCGCGCGACGCCACGGATCGCAACCGCACGTCGCCGTTCGCCTTCACGGGCAACAAGTTCGAGTTCCGCGCCGTCGGCAGCAGCCAGGCGACGGCCAAGCCGAACGCGGTGCTCAACACGATCGTCGCCGACTCGCTCGCGCACATCGCGGGCGAGATCGAGAAGAACGTGGCCCAGAAGGGCCTCGAGACGGCGGTCAACGACGTCGTCGTCGAGCTGTTCAAGGCGCACCAGCGCATCCTGTTCAACGGCAACGGCTACTCGGCCGAATGGCACGCCGAGGCCGAGCGCCGCGGGCTGCCCAACTTCCGCAACGCCGTCGACGCGATCGGCAACTTCTGCTCCGCCAAGAACGTGGCGCTGTTCGAGCGCTTCGCCGTGCTGAGCGCGAAGGAGGCCGAGTCGCGCATGAACATCATGTTCGAGAGCTACTGCAAGGCGCTGGCCATCGAGGGCCAGAGTGCCCTGTCGCTCGCGCGCACGATGATCCTGCCGGCGGCGCAGAAGTCGCAGCTCGCGACGGCGCAGAGCGTCGCCGCGGCGAAGGGCCTCGGCGTCGACGTCAAGGTGCAGGAGAAGCGCCTGCGCGACATGTCGGCGCGCATCGAGGCGCTCGTGGTCTCGATCGACGAACTCGCCGGCGTCTTCGAACACGCCGAGGGCCACAGCGGGTCGCCGGCCGAGCACGCGAAGGTCTACCGCGACAAGGTCGTGCCGGCGATGCGGCGCATCCGCGACGTCGCCGACGCGCTCGAGACGATGGTGGACGACGCCGATTGGCCGCTGCCCAAGTACCGCGAGATGTTGTTCCTGCAGTAGATCCCGTCGCCGCGGGGCGATCGCGGCGGCGACCGCTCAGCGCTGGCGCTGCAGCTGCAGCAGCGGCATCACGATCGCGATGACGATGCCGGCGACGACCACGGCCAGCATCACGATGATGAGCGGCTCGATGACGGAGGTCAGCTTCTGCGTCGCGAGGTCCACCTCCTCGTCGTAGGTGCCGGCGATGCGTTCGAGCATCTCCTCGAGGTTGCCCGCCTGCTCGCCGACGCCGACCATGTAGGAGACCGTCGGCGGGAACTCGCCCGAGATCTTCATCGGCGTCGCGATGTCCGTGCCCTCGATGACGCGGTCGTGCACCTGCTGCAGGGCGCCCTGCAGCACCTTGTTGTCGAGCACCGACTTCGTGACCTGCAGCGCCTGCAGCGCCGGCACGCCCGAGCGCAGCAGGGTAGCGAGCGTGATCGTGAAGCGGGCCATCGACTGCTTGCGCATGAGGTCGCCGAACACGGGCACACGCAGCTTGAAGCGGTCCCAGATCAGGCCGCCGCGTTCGCTGTTGATGAACAGCTGGAAGGCGATGACGAGCAGCAGCGCGCCGACGAGCACGAGCAGCCAGTAGTTGACGAGGAACGTCGAGGCCGTGATCAGGATGTAGGTCGGCAGCGGCAGTTCGCCGCCGCGGCCCTTGATGAGCTGCGTCACGCGCGGCACGACGAACGTCATGAGCACGGCGACGACGATCACGCCGACGACGCACATGATCATCGGGTAGATCAGCGCGGCGCCGACCTTGTTCTTGAGGCGCGTCTGGGCCTGCAGGAAGCCCGCGAGGCGGATCAGCACCTTGTCGAGCGCGCCCGATGACTCGCCCGCCTTGACCATGTTCGAGTACAGGTCCGTGAAGTACGCCGGGTGCTGCAGCACGGCGTCGCCGAGCGGCATGCCCTGCGTCACCTTCTCGCGGATGTCGCGGAACGCGCTCTCGATCTTCTTGTCGGGCGCCTGCTCGATGATCATGCGCAGCGCTTCGGCGAGCGGGATGCCGGCCTGCAGCAGCGACGCCATCTGGCGCGTCACCGCCGCCACCTGCTCGGTGCGCTGCTTGTTCGGTGCCTCGATGCCGGTGACGCCGCGAATGCGGATGCCGCGATCGCGCTTGCCCCTCGCCTCGCGGATGTCCGTGACGAAGAGCCGTTCCTTCTTCAGCTTGAGGCGCGCGTCGCGGGTCGTGTCGGCATCGATGATGCCCTTCTTGACCTTGTTGTCGCCGCTGATCGCTTTGTACTCGAAGATCGGCATCAGACGACGTCGAGCTGGGTCACGCGCAGGACCTCTTCGGGGGTCGTCTGGCCCTGCAGCAGCTTGGCGACGCCGTCCATGCGCAGCGTCCTGAGGCCGCGTTCGAGGGCGCCGCGCTTGATCGCGCTGGCCGACGCCTTGTTGACGATCTGTTCCTGGATGTGCGTGTCGATCGGCATGACCTCGTAGATCGCCGTGCGGCCGGCGAAGCCGGAACGGAAGCACTCGTCGCAGCCCTTGCCGACCATCAGCTTGCCGCCCGGGAACTGGTCGGGGGTCAGCTTGAGGTCCTCGAGGAAGTAGCGCTGCTGCTGGTCGGGTTCGACCGGCTCGCGGCAGTTCGGGCAGACCGTGCGCAGCAGGCGCTGGGCGATCACGAGCAGCAGCGAGGACGACACGAGGTAGGGTTCGACGCCGATGTCGATGAGCCGCGTGACCGTCGACGCCGAGTCGTTGGTGTGCACCGTCGAGAACACGAGGTGGCCCGTCAACGCGGCGCGGATCGCGATGTCGGCCGTCTCGTTGTCGCGCACCTCGCCGACCATCATGACGTCGGGGTCCTGGCGCAGGAACGACCGCAGCCCCGCGGCGAACGTCAGCCCCTTCTTGACGTTCACCTGCACCTGGCTGATGCCATCGAGGTTGTACTCGACGGGGTCCTCGATGGTCAGGATGTTGAGCTCGGGGGCGTTGATCTCGTCGAGGCAGGCGTAGA
>DASUFY010000116.1:0-14861 GCA_036274315.1 Planctomycetota bacterium
GCGGCGGCGAGCCGCGCGTGGAAGAACGCTTCGCGGTCGGGCAGGCCGTCGTCGGGCCACGGCCCGCACAGGCGCAGTGCGAGGCGGCCCGCCGAGGTGATGCCGAGGCCGAGGTCGCGGCCGCCCTCGTCGCGCACGCGCACGAGCCGCGGCGGCAGCAGGTCGCCGCCGGCGACGTCGTTGGCGAAGAACCACGGTTGCCCGCGGCGCGCGAAGCCGCTGGCCTTGGCGGTCAGCTGCACGTGCGGCGTCGTGGAGGTCTCGGCGTCGGTCGTCATCGGGCGGAACATCGTACGCACGAGGGGCGCGGCTGTCCGCAGCACTCGTGCGGATTCGGGCGCCCTTCGGAAGGTTCACGGTCTGTGTCACGAGTTGCTGCCGCCCTCAGTTGCTCCGCTGCGGCATCGGCCAGAAACGCCTCGGACCATGTCGCACCGCGAGCTACTGTGCGCCGCCAGCATGGCCGCTCCCGAACCCGCGTCCTCACCCGTCGTCGGCCCCGAACGCAGCCTGCCCGAGATCACGTTCAAGGCCGCCGTGCTCGGCGTCGTGCTCGCGATGATGATGGCCGCGGCCAACGCCTACCTCGGCCTGCGCATCGGCATGACCGTCGCCGCGTCGATCCCGGCCTCGGCGATCTCGCTCGGCGTGCTGCGCTTCTTCCGGCGCTCGAACATCCTCGAGAACAACCAGGTGCAGACCATCGCATCGGCCGGTGCGTCGACCGTGTCGGGCATCATCTTCACCGTGCCCGCACTGGTCATGATGGGCGCGTGGAAGGACTACAGCTACTGGCCGATCTTCCTCATGGTCGTGATCGGGGGCGTCATGGGCGTGGTCTTCACGACGCCGCTGCGGCGCGCGCTGATCGTCGACGCGGGCCTGCAGTTCCCCGAGGGTGTGGCGACCGCCGAGGTGCTCAAGTCCGGCGGCGTCGAGCGCACCGCGGACCGGCCCGAGGCCGAGCAGGGCCACGGCGCGCTCGGCTTCAAACTGCTGCTCGAGGCCGGTGTGATCGGCGCGCTGTTCAAGCTGTGCGAAGGCGGCCTCAAGTGGTTCGCGGGCGGCGTCGGCTGGACCAGGTCGATGCTCGGCGGCGCCTGGCTGTTCACGGCCGACGTCACGCTGGCGCCGTCGCTGCTCGGCATCGGCTTCATCGTCGGCATCAACATCGGCGTGCTGATGCTGGCGGGCGCCATCATCGGCACGATCCTCGGCGTGCCGATCAACTGGTGGTTGAACGAACCGCGCTTGATCGACGCGGCGCACGCCGCGGCGGCCGCCGACCACGAGACCTGGAACGCGCTCGGCGTCGCCAAACAGACCGCGTACTACGCCACGGCCTCGTGGCAGGAGTGCCGCCGCATCGGCATCGGCTGCATGCTCGTCGGCGGCACGTGGTCTCTGATCACGCTGTTCCAGCCGATGGTGAACGGCGTGCGGGCGAGCCTCGCGGCGTTCAAGGCCAAGCGGGCCGGGGCCACCGGCGGGGCTGTGCGCACCGAACTCGACACGCCGTTGCCGTTCCTCGTCTTCGCGGCCGCGGTGATGACCGTGCCGCTGTTCCTGACGTTCCGCAGCGCGCTCGACGGCTACGACGGCGCCACCGCGATCGCCGCGGTCATGACCGTGCTGATGCTCGGGTTCGGCTTCCTGTTCTGCAGCGTCGCCGGCTACATGGCCGGCCTCGTCGGCAGCTCGAACAACCCCGTGTCGGGCGTGACCATGGCGACCGTGGTGCTGGCCTCGGTGCTGCTCTTGTGGTTGATGGGCAACGAGGGCGTCGCGGGCAAGCTCGGACCGGCGGCCGTGATCTACCTCGCGGCGTTCATCTGCACCGGCGCCTGCATCGCCGGCGACAACCTGCAGGACCTCAAGTGCGGCCACATCGTCGGCTCGACGCCGTGGAAGCAGCAGCTCTGTCTCGTGCTCGGCTCGATCGGCTCGGCCGCGGTGATCCCGCTCGTGCTCGGCCTGCTCGACTCTGACCAGGGCATCGGCCGGCCGCCCGCGGCCCACCCGGACGCGACTCCGCTCGCGGCGCCGCAGGCCTCGTTGATGAAGGACCTGTCGACGGGCATCTTCGGCGCCGGCATCAACTGGAACTTCATCCTGTTCGGCTGCGCGCTCGCGGTCGTGATCATCGCCATCGACGAGATGTTGAAGCGCCGCGGCGCGAAGTTCCGCACGCCGGTGCTCGCGGTCGCCGTCGGCATCTACCTGCCGTTCGGTCTGTCGGTGCTGATCTTCGTCGGCGGCGCGCTGGCCTGGCTGGCCGGCAAGCTGTTCCGCGCCGAGTCGCCCGGCGACAAGACCGCGCTCGAGAACTCCGGCATGCTGCTGGCTTCGGGTCTGATCACCGGCGAGGCGATCATGGGCGTCGGCATCGCGATGGTCGCCGCCGTCGACTACGACCTGCTGCCCAAGAAGGCCGCGAGCTTCGCCGAACCGGCGGCGTTGCTGGCCACGCTGGCGATGATCGTCTACCTGTACGTGCGCACGATGCGCGCCGCGCGGGCCATGCGGTAGGCGATCACCACGCCTGAACTCGCCGCTCGGGTGATGCGACGGAGGGCCTGCTCGCCTACCAAGGTGCGTTCACGGCGCGAAGCCCGGCAGGTCCCGAACCGCCTGCTCCTCGGTTCAGAATCCGGGATTGCGCCACCCATCCACCGTTGGTGGTGCGGATCGACGGCGACCGCGCTGGAAGGCGGAACCCGCGCCGCGATTGGCGCGAATCCTCATGGCTGTCGCACGCGCAAGGCCGCGATCCTCGCCAGCTGTTCGTAGTCGCGGTCGCGGTGCAGGACTTCGAGGTCGTGGCGGAGTGCGCACGTTGCGATGAGACAGTCGGTAGCCGAGCGGATCGTCGTGCCGGCGGCGCGGGCAGTCCGGTAGAGCTGCGCGGCTTCCAGCCACACCTCGATTGCCATCGGCGACTCGACCATGGGGAAGGCCAACATGGATTGCCTGGCCAGGCGGAAGGCTCCGGTTTCGCGCATGCCTTGCAGGACCTCCTGCACGATGGGTGGACAGACGACCACTTCGCCGAGATCGAGCACGGCCTCGAGGTCGAGCGGTCGTTCCCGGCGGAACACTTCGATCCACACCGAGGTGTCGATCAGGATCATCGGGTCTTCCGGCGGGGTGGCGGTGACGCGTCGCCACGCATCTCGCCGAGATCACCCTCCCAGGCACCGGTGCCGCGGAGCTTCAGGATCTGCCGAGCCTTCGCGCGCCGAACAAACTCCTGCAAGGCGACCACGACGGCGCCGGAGAACGTCTTTTCACCGCTGATCTGCACGACCTCACGGAGCAAGTCCTCCGGAAGCACCAGATTCGTACGTTTCATACACACAGTATGTAGTGAGCGCTCGAGGTGCGCAAGCGAGCGACGAGAGGCGCGAGCACGCGGCGGCGGACGGTGGCGGCACGCGACGCCCGCGCTTGCCCACTCGAACCACCAGTTCGCGGCGGCACCCCACACCGGATCCGAAGGCGGCCGCACGATGCGGTAGGGCGGTCCCGCGCTCACCACACCTTGACGCGTTGATCCGGCGGCAGGTAGAGCTTCGCGTCGGCCGGCACGGCGAACGCCGTGTACCAGGCGTCCTGATTGCGCACCGTCGCGGCGCGGTAGCGGCCCGGCGCGTGCACGTTGGTCAGGATCTGGTTGCGCAGGCTCTTTTCGCGCGCCTTGCTGCGCCAGACCTGGGCGAAGCCGAGGAACAGGCGCTGGTCGGGCGAGAAGCCGTCGATGACCACCGGCGGCTTGCCGCGCTGCGACAGGTGGTAGGCATCGATCGCGGTCGCGAGCCCGGCGACGTCGGCGATGTTCTCGCCGAGCGTGAGCTTGCCGTTGACGGCGAGGTCGGGGAACGGCTTGTAGCCGTCGAACTGCGCCGCGAGGCGGGCGCCGGCGGCCTCGAACTTGGCGAAGTCGTCGGGCGTCCACCAGTTCGCGAGCCGGCCCTGTTCGTCGAACAGCGCGCCGCTCGAGTCGAA
The DNA here is from genome assembly GCA_036274315.1 of Planctomycetota bacterium. GTDB lineage: Bacteria > Planctomycetota > UBA1135 > UBA1135 > UBA2386 > DASVAL01. The sequence continues at coordinate 4,006 of DASUFY010000116.1, forward strand.
GCTGTGCGAGATCTCGTGGCCGATCACGGCGCCGATCGCGCCGTAGTTGACGGCATCGTCGGCGGCAGGATCGAAGAACGGCGCCTCGAGGATCGCGGCCGGGAAGATCAGGCGGTTCTCGATCGGGATGTTCAGCGCGTTGACCTCGTGCGGCAGCATGTACCACTCGTCGCGGTCCGGCGGCTTGCCGAGCTTGGCCAGGTTGCGGCGGTATTCGAACAGGCCCGCGCGCTCCTTGTTGCCGAGCGCGTCGTCGGCGCGCACCTCGAGGGCCGAGTAGTCGCGCCACTTCTCGGGGTAGCCCATCGCGACCTTCATGCCGGCGAGCTTCTTGCGGGCGCGCGCCTTGGTCGTCGGGCTCATCCACTCGAGCGCGTCGATGCGGTGGCCGAACGCGGTGAGCAGGTCCTGCACCATGGCTTCGGCGCGCGCCTTGGTCGCGGCGCTGAAGTGGCGCGCGACGTAGAGCCTGCCGACCGCTTCGCCGAGCGCTGCGTCGACCGCGGCGATGGCGCGCTTCCAGCGCTCCTGCTGCTGCGGCGTGCCGTTCAGCGTCGTGCCGTAGAACGCGAAGTGCTCGTCGGCGAACGCCTTCGGCAGCAGCGGCGACGCGCGTTCGAGCGCGTGGAACGTCAGGTAGTCCTGCCAGGTCGCGAGCGGCTCGCTGCCGACGAGCGCGGCGATGCCGGCTGTGGCGCCGGGCTGCCAGACGATGAACTCGTCCTGCTGCGGCATGCCGGCGCCGGCGAAGAACGCGTCCCAGTCGAGGCCTGGCGCCTTGGCGGCGAAGTCGGCGCGGCGCCAGTAGTTCGCGCCCTGCTTGACGTCGTTGGTCTGCTCGCCCGTGGCGTGCACGCGCGCGATCGCGGTCTCGAGCGCGAGGATGCGCGCGGCCTTGCCCGACGCGTCGGCGAGCCCGGCGAGCGACAGCACCCTCGCGACGTGGACCTCGTAGGCGGCGCGGGTCTCGGCCATGCGCCCACCTTCGAGGTAGAAGTCGCGATCGGGCAACGACAGGCCGCCCTGCACGAGGTAGGGCGCGCAGACCTCGGGCCTCTGCAGATGCGGCGAGACCCACAGGCCGAACAGGCGGTCGGTCTCCCAGTCGGTCGCGTTGAGCAGGTCGACGTCGGCTCGCAGCGTGCCACCGAGCGCCGTCGCCAGCGCCTGCTTGTCGGCGAGCGCCGCGATGCCGGCCAGTTCGGGCTGCAGCGGCCGCAGGGCCGCCGCCTCGATCGCCGCCTCGTCGAGGAACGCGCGGTAGAAGTCGGCGATCTTCTTCTCGTCGCCGCTGGCGCCGCTCCGGGCCGCCGCCTCGTCGATGATCGCGCGCGTGCGCGCCTTGGCGCGGTCGTCGAGCCCCGAGAAGCTCGAGTAGCGCGAACGGTCGGCCGGGATCTCCGTGTGCTTGTCCCAGTTGCCGTCGACGTACTCGTAGAAGTCGTCGCCGGGCGCGACGCCGCGATCCATGCCGGCGAGGTCGACGCCGAACGTGCCGAGCTCGGGCTTCGACCCGGTGGCGGGACCCGGGGCCTGGCAGCCGACGAGCAGGGTCGCGATCAGGACGGGGACACGACGGAGGTCGGTGTTCATGGGCCTTCGCATGCTACGGCCCGGCCTGCGCAGTGCACGGCCGGCCAGCACATCCGGCCCCGACCCAGGGCGCCGGCGCTACTGGGGCGGCCGCGCGGCGGCCGCTTCGCTGGCCTCGGGTGCGGCCAGCGGCACGTTGCGCCGGCCGACGTTGCTGCCGTCGAGCGACGAGAGCGCCTTCGACATGCTCATCTGCAGCGCGTGGCCGACGAGCCGGAACGGGCTCACGGGGTTCAGTTCGAGCTCCGACACCTGCCGGTTCTTGCAGCTCTGCTCGAACAGCACCGCACGCTGGCCGTCGGCGCCGGCCGGTCCCAGCACCTGCAGCTGCAGGTTCACCTCGGCGAACGAACGCGAGCCCGAGATCGCCTCGGTCTGGCCCGTCGTGAACGACACCAACGTCGGCTTCAGCACGAGCACGTCGGGCGTCGCCTGGTCGACCACGGCCGCGAACAGGCCGCTCCCGCGCAGCTGTCGCACGAGCACGTCCCCCACCATGTCGACGACGGGCCGATCCCAGAAGTCGTCGCCGCCGTAGGCGATCGGGAAGCCGCGCTCGTCGGTCGGCAGGACCTGCCGGTCGCGCACGTCGACGAGCGGCGCCACGAACAGCGCGCGGTCGCCGGGTGCCTTGGTCAGGAACGGCACGTCGACGTAGAGCAGTTCGTTCTCGGCCAGGTCGGCCTTCGTGTTCATGGACGCGCACGACGCCGCGAGCACGGCGAGGGCGAGGGACAACGAGCGCAGGGGGAACTTCATCGCAGCCATGCCATCGGCCGTTCCGCCGACGAACTGAAGGCGCGCTTCACGGACGCGTTTTTTGCCTGGCATGCCCCGAACGGGTAGAACGCTTGCCCTCGGCGGGCTCGGTCGGCCAGCCGCGGTCCACACCATGTCCGTCAGGAATCCGTTCGCGTCCCGTTCCACCCTCGAGGTCGGCAAGCAGACCTACACCTACTTCTCGCTGCAAGCACTCGAGAACAGCGGCCCGGGCAAGCTGGGCCTCGCGGGGCTGAACCGCCTGCCCTACTCGATCCGCGTGCTGCTCGAGCAGGCGCTGCGCAACCTCGACGGCTACGTCGTGCAGGAGAAGGACGTGCACAACATCGCCGGCTGGGGTCCGAACACGGCCGGCCAGGTCGAGATCCCGTTCCTGCCCGGCCGCGTCGTGCTGCAGGACTTCACGGGCGTGCCGTGCGTCGTCGACCTCGCGGCGATGCGCGCCGCGATGCGCCGCCTCGGCGGCGACCCGGCCAGGATCAACCCGCTCGTGCAGTGCGACCTCGTCATCGACCACTCGGTGCAGGTCGACTCGTTCGCGAACGCGGACGCCGAGCGGCAGAACCTCGAGCTCGAGTTCCAGCGCAACCGCGAGCGCTACGAGTTCCTGAAGTGGGGCCAGCAGTCGCTGACCAACTTCCGCGCCGTGCCGCCGGGCATGGGCATCGTGCACCAGGTCAACCTCGAGTACCTGGCCAGCGGCGTGCTGACCCGGCGCGAAGGCAACGACACGCTCGCGTTCCCCGACACGCTGGTCGGCACCGACTCGCACACGACGATGATCAACGGCCTCGGCGTGCTCGGCTGGGGCGTCGGCGGCATCGAGGCCGAAGCGGTCATGCTGGGCCAGCCGACCTACATGCTGCTGCCCGAGGTCGTCGGCATGGAACTCGTGGGCGAGCTGCCCGAAGGTGCGACCGCGACCGATCTCGTGCTGACGGTCACGCAGCTGCTGCGCAAGCACGGCGTGGTCGGCAAGTTCGTCGAGTTCCACGGCACCGGCGTCGCCCGCATGTCGCTCGCCGATCGCGCCACGATCGCCAACATGGCGCCCGAGTACGGCGCGACGATCGGCTTCTTCCCCGTCGACGCGGAGACCTGCCGCTACCTCGAGCGCACGGGTCGCCCCGCGAACCTCGTCGCGCTCGTCGAGGCCTACCACAAGGCGCAGGGCCTGTTCTGGACGCCCGAGAGCCCCGTGCCCGCGTACACGTCGACGCTGTCGCTCGATCTGTCGACCATCGTGCCGAGCCTCGCCGGCCCCAAGCGCCCGCAGGATCGTGTGCCGCTCTCGGCGATGCGCAACGACTTCCGCGAGTCGCTGAGCAAGAACGTCAAGGACCGCGGCTTCGGCCTGTTCGGCGAGCAGCTGTCCGCGACCGCCGTCGTCGCGGGCGAGAGCGCGGCCACGATCGCGCACGGCGCCGTCGTCATCGCCGCGATCACGTCGTGCACGAACACGAGCAATCCGTCGGTCATGATCGGCGCGGGACTGCTGGCGCAGAAGGCCGCCGCGCGCGGCCTCGTGCGCAAGCCGTGGGTCAAGACGTCGCTCGCGCCCGGCTCGCGCGTGGTCACCGACTACCTGCAGAAGGCCGGGCTGCTGCAGGCCCTCGAACAGATCGGCTTCTTCGTCGTCGGCTACGGCTGCACGACCTGCATCGGCAACAGCGGCCCGCTGCCTGCGCCGGTCTCGGGCGCGATCAAGGCCGGCAACCTCGTCGCCGCCGCCGTGCTGTCCGGCAACCGCAACTTCGAGGGCCGCGTCAACCCCGAGGTCAAGGCCAACTACCTCGCGTCGCCGCCGCTCGTCGTCGCCTACGCGCTCGCGGGCACCGTCGACATCAACTTCGAGCAGCAGCACCTCGGCATCGACGCCAACGGCCGGCCGGTCTACCTGCGCGACATCTGGCCCACGCAGAAGGAGATCGCCGACGCGATCGCGCGCAGCATGTCCCCCGCCGCGTTCGTCGCCCAGTACGGTGTCGTCGACGAGGGGCCACCCGCGTGGCGCAAGATCACGGCGAAGAAGAGCGACCTGTTCCCGTTCGACGCCAGGAGCACCTACATCCAGGAGCCGCCGTTCTTCCAGACGATGGACCGCACGGTGGCGCCGATCGGGCCGATCCTCGGCGCGCGCGCGCTCGCGGTGCTCGGCGACTCGGTGACCACCGACCACATCTCGCCGGCCGGCAACATCAAGCAGGACAGCCCGGCGGGCCGCTACCTGATGGAGAACGGCGTGCAGCCGGCCGACTTCAACCAGTACGGCGCGCGCCGCGGCAACGATCGCGTCATGACGCGCGGCACGTTCGCCAACATCCGCCTGCGCAACTTCCTGGTCGGCCAGGAAGGCGGCCTCACCAAGCACCTGCCGAGCGGCGAGCCGATGTCGATCTACGACGCGGCGATGCGCTACCAGCACGAGGGTGCGGTGCTCTGCGTGCTCGCCGGCAAGGAGTACGGCACGGGCAGTTCGCGCGACTGGGCCGCCAAGGGCACGCTGCTGCTCGGCGTGCGGTTCGTGCTCGCCGAAAGCTACGAACGCATCCACCGCAGCAACCTCGTCGGCATGGGCGTGCTGCCGCTGCAGTTCCTCGACGGCCAGTCGCGCGAGTCGTTGGGCCTCACGGGCCACGAGGTGTTCGACGTCGCGATCGACGACCACGTGCAGCCGCGCCAGCGCCTGGCCGTCAACGCGATCCATCCCGAGAACGGCAAGGTCACGAGCTTCGCCGCCATCTGCCGCATCGACACGCCGGTCGAGGTCGACTACTACCGCAACGGCGGCATCCTGCAGACCGTGCTGCGCAAGCTGCTCGCACCGGCCGCGGCGAAGAAGCCGGAGCCGACGGCACCGGCGCGCAAGCCCGCGGTGAAGCCTGCGGTGGCGAAGAAGCCCGTGGCGAAGAAGGTGGTGGCGACGAAGGCGGCCGCGACGAAGGCGGCGCCGAAGAAGGCCGCCAAGAAGGCAGCGCCCAAGAAGGCGGCGAAGAAGAAGGCGGCGAAGAAGGCCCCGGCGAAGAAGGCCGCACCGAAGCAGGCCAGCAAGGCAGCACCCCGGAAGAACGCGGCCCGGAAGGCCGCGGGGAAGAAGCCGGTCGCCAGGGCGCGCAAGGCCAGACAACGCAAGTGACGGCGGCGGAAGGCGCGCGGCACCCGGAACGGCCTCGCGGGGGCCTGTCAGCCGGTCGCGGGCAGATCGTGCACGGAGAGCAGCCCGTGCTTTCGCCAGCCGATCGTGAGCATCCAGGTGTGGGCGTCCGTCACAGGCCGCACGATCCCCTCGAGACCGCGCACCGTCACCGTCTCCCGGAAGCCATCGAACCACGGCGCCGAACTGAACGTGTCGATGGCTCGGGGCACGGACACCTCGCGGCCTTCGGCCGCGTGCTTCTTCCCGTTCGCAAGCACATAGACGATCGCGTTCCGCACCTCACGCGGCGTCTTCAAGATGCGGTCGTGGTATCGATCCGCGAACACGCTGCCGCCGCGCGACCACAGCTTGTTGAGGGCCTTCGCGATCCGTATCGCGAGCCCCTGCAAGCCGAGCGTCAGCGTCTGTCGGTCGCGCGCCTCGACGAGCAGGTGCAGGTGGTCGTTGAGCACCGCGTAGTGCGTGAGGCGGAAGCCGTTGCGGTCGCAGCCCGCGGCGAACGCGCCGCGCAACGCGGCGTACTCCGCCTTGCTGCGCAACCGCGGCAGGCCTCGTCGCAGCTTCAGCGTCACGTGCGCCGGAAAACGCGCCGCGAGCCGAGCTCGCGGCGCGTGGCTCACGCCGGCCTTGTCGCCGTTGGGCTTCCTGCCGGCCCGGGCGCGGCGACCGCCGACCTGGCGGAACGGCAGCACGCGCTGCTGCGGCTGCTGCTTCCGTCGTTGGCGAACGCGAGTGGTCATCTTGATTCGGCATATATTGACATCGCGACCGAACCTGTCAAGCCCTGGCTGCCCTGGCTGCCCGGCCTCGCCCTGCTCAGGGTTCGCACTGCCTCGCGCGCCTGAAAACGCGCGCCTTCACCGGAGCCGGCGGCGATGCTGCCGGCATGGGTGCACCCCGCCGATGGCTGACTCTGTCCCTCATTTGGTACGCGGCAGCCTGCGTGGGCACAGCCGCACCCGTGACGACCCCGCCCACCGCGGCGCCGGCCGAGCCCTCGCTGCAGGACCAGCTTGCCTCGCGGCTGCGACACTTCCGCGGCCACGCCGGCGTCTACGTGCGGCACCTGGGCAACGGCGAAGAAGCAGCGCTCGCCGCCGACGAGACGTTCCCGACCGCGAGCATGATCAAGGTGCCGATCCTCGCTGCGCTGCTCGACAAGGTCGAACGCGGCGAACTCGACTACCACCAGGACCTCGTCTACGGCAAGGAACGGCTCTACGCGGGCGAGGATCTGCTCGGCTCGTTCGCCGACGGCAGCAAGGTCGCACTCGCCAAGGTCGTCATGCTCATGATCACGACCAGCGACAACACCGCCGCGTTGTGGTGCCAGGAACTCGCCGGGACCGGCACGACCATCAACGACTGGCTCGCGGCGCAGGGCTTCGCCGTGACGCGCGTCAACTCGCGCACGCCGGAGCGCGCCGAGCAGCAGAAGCTGTTCGGCTGGGGCCAGACGACGCCGCGCGAGATGGCCGAAATGCTCGTGCGCGCGCGGCAGGGCACGCTCGTGAGCCCGGCCGCGAGCGAGGAGATGCAGCGCTGCCTGTCGCGCATCTACTGGGACGCCGAGGCGCTGTCGATGATCCCGCCGAACGTGCTCACGATGAGCAAGCAGGGCGCGGTCGACCGTTCGCGCAGCGAGGTCGTGCTCGTCTGCGCGCCGCACGGCGACTACGTGTTCTGCGTCATCACGAAGGACCAGGAGGACCGCAGCTGGGGCCGCGACAACGAGGGCTTCGTGCTGCTGCGCGACGTCTCGGCCATGTTGTGGCGACACTTCGAGCCCGGCGCGCCGTACGAACCGCCCGCCGGCATGCAGAAGTTCTGGTAGGCTCGCCCCCACCATGCGAACGCACGCGATGCCGTTCCCGCTGCTCGCCACGCTGCTGCTGGTGCCGGGTGCCGCGGGCCAGGAACCGGCCGTGCAGGCGCCCGACGGCGCGCGGCTCGTCTACGAGATGCCGATGGACGCGCTGCAGCGCACGCTGCGCGACAACCCCGACACCGACCTCGAACGACTGCTCGAACGCAGCGTGCGCACGATCGCGCTGCGGGTCGGTGAGCAGGTGCGCGTGCGGCGGCACGAGGCGACCGGCTTCGTGGTCGACGTACCCGCGGAACTCACGGCCCAGCTCCCCGCGCTGCGCCGGCGCATCGCGGCGCGCGGCACGTTCGAGATGCGCATGGTCGCCGACGGCGACTACCGCGCCGGTGACGTGCACTTCGACCTAGCCGCGGAGAAGAAGCGCCTGCGGGGCTGGTTCGATGACGGCGGGCGCGAGCGCCTGCTGGCCGACCCATCGGCGATCGATGCGTTCCACGCCGGCGCGGCACAGGGTCCCGCCGCGGGTCGCAACCTGCGCTGGTTCGTGCGGCGCATCCGCCCCGATCCGCGAGCGCAGACGCGCTGGAGCGTGGCGCTGAGCCAGGTGCCCGGTCTCCGCGACGCCGCCGTGCTCGTCAATGCCGAAGCGGACTGGAATGGCGGGATGGTCCCACAGCACGTGCTGTCGCTTCCCGAAGACGCGCGCTTCCTGCTCGAAGCGATCGCGGTCAACATGCACGAGACACACTTCGCCAACGCGGACTTCGACGCAAGGAGCATGAAGCGAGCCGACGGGGGTCGTTTGAGCTACTCCATCGTCGATGCACGCAGGGTGGCATTCAGTGACTTCACGGCGAAGTACACGCGCCGGGGCTCCTGCGCCGTGATCTGGAATGACGAGGTGCGACTGGCGGTCCCGTTCTTCCAACGCCTCTCGGGAACGAGCACCATTCTCGGCGCATTCACGGATGCCGAACTCGACGACGTCGCACGCCTCCTGCAATCGGGGCCGCTGCCGGCGCCGCCGGCGCTTCTCGCCGAGAACCGGCTGCCGGCGAGCGAGTTCGCGCGGGCGGCGGGCAAGTAGCGACTCGCGCCCGTGGGCACCGCGGCGCGCCGCAGGGACCGATCGCCGCGCGCGCAGCGGGCGACTACAGCTCGGGGAAGCGATACGCCGACTCCGGCATCCGGAACGGCTCGTGCTGCGTTCCATCCGCGTCGGTGAAGCCGTAGCACCGGGCCAGGTCGCCGACCTCGAGCACCTTGCCGGTGTGCTGCATCACGCCGTCGTCGGCGGCCAGCGCCACGACGGCCCGACCGACGTACGCCGTGCTCTCGCGCGGCCCGGCGCCGCCCTCGAGCGCGGCCGCCATGCCGGCGCGCGTGAACGCCGCGACGACGCGTTCGGTGCGCAGGAACCCAGGGGCGAGACCCACGACGGCCACGCCGTGGGCGTGCAGTTCGTGCGCCATGGCCCACGTCATGCGGTTCCCCGCGGTCTTGGCGACGTCGTAGAACAGCGGGCCGACGTAGCGCGCCGGCAGCGACACGGCCGTGTTGACGACGATGCCGCCATGGCGCGCGGTCAGCAGCGGCACCGCGGCGCTGGTGGTGGCGAGCTGCGAACGCACGCCGGCGGCGAACATGCGGTCGAACCGCGCCAGGGCCTGTTGCCAGAACGGCGCCGTGTCCAGCGGCCGGCACTGCGGGTCCTCGTAGCCGCCCCACGCGTTGTTGACGAGAGGTCGAGGTGACCGCTGCGAGCGCGGATCTGCGCGCAGAGCGCCGCGATGTCGGCATCGACCGTGTGGTCACAGCGGATCGCGACGCCGACCCCGCCGCGGTCGCCGACCTCGCGCGCGGTCGCCTCGACGGTGCCGGGCAGTTCGTCGACGCCGGTCCCGGGCGTGACCGTGCGGCCCGTGACGTAGACCATCGCGCCGGCGGCTCCGAGCTCGAGCGCGATGCCGCGTCCGGCACCGCGACTGGCTCCCGTCACCAAGGCGACACGATGCGCGAGCGGGCCGGTCATCGGTTCGGACTCCATCTCCGGGGTTGCGTGGCTCGCAGCGGCGTACGGTCGCGCTGCCGCGCGCACCGGATCACTCCGGGCGCGCTTGCGAGCATACCTGCCGCCGCGTGCGACGCGGCGGCCTCAGTACGCGTAGGTCAGGTAGGCTGTCGACGTCGAGAGGCCCGCGGCGTCGATCTGCACCGACTGCGAATAGAACTCGATCGGCCGGGCCGCGGGCGGGATGACCAACGTCTGCGGCGCGAGCGTCGGCAGCACCGCGACGAAGTCGGGGCGCGGCAGCAGCACACACGGCAGCACCGGCGAGAACGGGCCCGGCGACTGGCTGCCGAGGTACAGCGGTTGGGAGACGAGACCGAACACGGCCACGGCCACGCCCGGGTGCATGACGCTGACCCAGTAGTCGAGGTTGCCGTCGAAGCGCGCCGCGACGGAGTAGCCGCCACCGTTGCAGCCCGGCAGCAGGCCGACGCTCGGGGTCTGGGCCGGCGTGCCGATCAGGTGCAGTGACGACACGACGGTGCCGATGCCCGTGACCGAGGCGCCGATCGCGCAGCGGATGAGCAGCGGCGTGGGGCCGACGATCTCGGTCACCGAGATGACGCTCGGCGTCGTCTCGTCCAGTTCGAAGACGCCGTCGTCGCGCACGTCGACGCGCGTCACCGGGATCGCGTTGCCCGGCGTGCCCGCGATGGCCCGCGTCAGCTCGAACGAGATCACGGTCGGCGTCGGCGAGCTCACGGTGATCAGGAAGTCATGCGGACCGCCGCTCGCCTGTCCCGGAGTAGCCCCGCTGACGTACGCTTCCCCCGTCAGGAAGATCTCGAGCGAGTACGGGCCGGCGAGCGCGCTCCAATGGACTTCGGCGACTGCGACGTCACCGGCCGCATTGCCGGTGCTCGCCGCGGACGAGCCCTGCGCGGGCAGCGGTCCCATGGGCACGCTGACGTTCTGCTGGCCGCCGCCGAGCGAAGCCGACAGCGTCGCCGACGAGGCGGCGGAAATGGTCATGCTCTGGGCGCAAACGAGGGCCGGCGCGCCGAGCAGGAAGAAGAGCGAATGGAGGAGTTGCGTCATGGTGGTCGGGCTCGATGTCCGCGCGCCGGCGACCGTGGCGTGCGTCGAAGCATAGCCCGCCGTGCCCGCACGGTAACCGCACCATCGGCTGCGTTGGTCGTTCCCTCGCTGCGACGGCGGTCGGCGACGACCGCGTTGCGTGGGCGGATCGGGACCGATGTAAGGTCCGCACCGCCGCGGCGTCGGAGGCGACGATGCGCACTCCACGCCCGTTCCTTCTGCTCGCCGCGTTGCCGGCGCTCGGCTGCCGCGCCGAGCCGCTCGGGCTGCCCGAACCGCCGCCGCGGCACGTCGTGATCGACAACCGCAGCGGCGAGACGCTGTCGCTGCTGGCGGTCACGCGCACGGGCTACGCAGGCATCCCGGGCGCCGACCTCGGCCGCGCGTCG
>DASUFY010000117.1:0-9533 GCA_036274315.1 Planctomycetota bacterium
GTCGATGCCGCCCGACGACATGATCTTGACGACCTCGGCCAGGGTCTTGGCGCTGCCGTCGTGCAGGTACGGCGCCGTCTTGGCGATGTCGCGCAGCGTCGGCGTCTTGAACGCACCGGTCATCTTCGGGTCGTTGAGGCCCTTCTCGGTCGCCGCACCGATGTCGGGCTGCGCGGCCGTCATGCCGATGCCGACGTTGTGGAACAGCTTGTCGGTGAACAACGGCGGTGTGTGGCACACGGAGCAGCCGGCCTTGGTCATGAACAGGTCGAAGCCCTTCTTCGCGGCGTCGCCGACGGCGTCCTGTTTGCCCGCCTGCCAGCGGTCCCAGGCCGAATCGCCGCTGCGCAGCGTGCGCAGGAACGACGCGAGCGCCTTGACGATGGTCGCCTCGCTCGGCGGCGCGGAGAACGCGTCCTGGAACTCCTTCTGGTAGGCCGGCACGGCGGCGAGCCGCGTCGCGACCTCCTCGGGCTTGCCGCCGAGCTGTCCGGTCCACGCCGCGGTGACGTTGATCTCGAGCGTCGCGGTGCGGCCGTCCCAGTACAGGCGGTCGAGGTAGCCGACGTTGTGCATCGTCGGCGAGTTGCGCGTGTTGTCCTTGCCGTTGTCCTTGGGCGAGACGACGCGGCCGTCGGTGAATGCCTTCTCGGGCAGGTGGCAGCTCGAGCACGACATCTTGCCGCTGTTCGACAGCCGCGGGTCGAAGAAGAGCTGCTTGCCGAGTTCGATCTTCGGCACCGTCAGCGGATTGTCGACGCCGGGCACGAGCGTGACCTTCTCGAGGCCGAGCGGCGGCTTGAGCGGGTCGGAGTGCGCCTGGGCCTGGTCGGACGAGCAGGCGGCGAAGAACGGCCAGACGAAGAACGGCAGGACGAGGCACGGCAGGACGAGGCGACGCATGTGGGGGCTCCTGGGCAGGGAAGCCGCCGGCGGCACCAGCACCGTCGGGCGGTCGCCCGATGGTAGCGCAACGCCGGGGCCTTGGCCCGGTCCGCGTCGCACGATTCCTGCCGGATCAGCGCAGGCGGCGCAGCTGGCGCAGCATCTTGAGGTAGCGACGATCGCGCGTCAGCTCGAAGGCGAGCGAGACCTCGCGCTGCAGCATCTCGTCGGACATCGCCTCGGGATTGGGCACGACGCCGATCACGGGATCGAACGGCTGTGCGGCCGGTGCGACCGAGCCCTCGCTGCGCCTGGGGGCCGAGGCCTCGACGGCGCGGATCTGCTGCTTGCGTTGGGCCGCGGCGTTGGCCATCTCGCGCTCGCGATTGGCGGCCTCGTTGGCCTTGGCCGCCTCTTGCTCGGCCTTGACGATGTCGTCGATCGAGAGCGCGTTCTTCTCGATCTTGAACACCGAGGCCTTCGGCAGCAGCACTTCGCCGCCGACGACGCGGATGTGGTAGCCCTCGTCGCTCTCGGCGATCAGCACACCTTCGATGTAGTCGGGGGAGGAACCTTCGACGGCGGTCTTCTGGTTGGCCGGATCGGCGAGCCAGAACTTGTCCGCCTTGGCAGGAGCCTGCAGGAACAGGATGCCCAGGGTCAGGGGGATTAGGCGCATACCCGTAGGTTAGCACACGATCTGCCAAGCGGCTTTTCGCGGAGCCCGTGAAGCTGTGGACTGCGCCGCACGGCCCGGTGAGACTGGGGCCAGGATGCATTGCTTCTACGCCGTTCTGCTGCTCCCGGTCGTCGTCGTCGCGCAGTCCGCGGCATCGCCGGAGCAGGTCTTCGATGGCCAGACCCTGGGCGGTTGGCGCGGCGACCCGGCCGTCTGGAGCGTCAAGGACGGCTGCCTCGTGGGATCGACGGTGGGCGCGCCGCTCTCGGCCAACACGTTCCTGATCCTCGACGCGCGCGAGCTCGCCGACTTCGAGCTGTCGGCCGAGGTGCGGCTCGAGGGCGACAACAACAGCGGCATCCAGTACCGCAGCCACGAGCTGCCCGGCGGTGGCTTCCATCTGGCCGGGCCGCAATGCGACGTGCACCGCACGCCGAACTACCTCGGCATGCTCTACGACGAGCAGGGGGCCGGCATCGTCGCGCGCCAGGGCCAGTTCGTGTGCTGGCGCGACGCGGGGCCGCAGGTGCTCGGCGCGATCGCCAAGGTGCGCGCCGTCGACCTCTCGGCGTGGCACACGCTGCGCGTCGTTGCGCGCGGCGAGCTCGCCTGGCACGAGATCGACGGTCGGCCCGTGACGGCCGTGCAGGACCTGCGCGCGGCCTCGCGGCGCCGCGGGCTCATCGGCCTGCAGCTGCACGCCGGTGCGCCGATGACGGTGTGGTTCCGCAACGTGACGCTGCGCGAGTACGCGAGCGTCGAGGCGATGGCGCCGCACGTGCCGGTGCCCGATGCGGTCGCGGCGCTGCTGCGCCGCGAGGCGCTGCGCGCGCAGGTGCCCGTGGGCCTCGTGCCGCAGTGGCTGTGGGACGACAAACCCGGCGACGGCCAGGAGCTGTTCCTGCGCCGGTCGTTCCAGCTCGGGCAGGTGCCCGCGGCGGCGCGGCTCGCGGTGACCTGCGACAACCACTGCCGCGTGTACGTGAACGGCGAGAAGGTCGCGCAGGGCGACGCGTGGGAGTCCGCGGTCACGGCCGACGTCGCCGCCTCGCTGCGCCCGGGCGAGAACGTGATCGCCGTGCACGGCACGAACGACGGCGGGCCGGCCGGGCTCGTGCTGCGCCTGTCGTGGCAGCAGGGCGAGCAGGACCAAGAGCTCGTCAGCGACGCGAGCTGGAAGTGCAGCGGTGACGACCCCGACGGCTGGAACGGGCCCGGCTTCGACGACGCGGCCTGGGCGCCCGTGCGCGTGCTGGCCGCGCTCGGCGCCGAAGGTGCGCCGTGGTCGCGTGCGCTCGGCGAAGATGCACTCGGCACACGCGCGCGCGCCGATGCGCCGCAGGTGGCGGTCGTGGACACCGCGCTCGAGTGGCCGGGCCTCGCCGAGGAGAAGAAGCAGCCGGGATGGGTCGAACCGCAGGTGCTCGAGCTGCTGTCGGTGCCGCGTTCGCTCGGTTCGTGGGTCTCGCTCGGCGCCGACGACAAGGGGCGGCTCTACGCGAGCGACCAGAAGGCCGGGCTGTACCGCATCGTGCCCGCGACGCGCGCCGCCGAGCTCACGACGATCGAGCGCGTGCCGGTCGAACTCGGCGGCTGCCACGGTCTGTTGTGGTGGCGCAACGCGCTGTACGCGGTCGTCAACGGCAAGGGCTCGGGCCTGTATCGCCTGACCGACACCGACGGCGACGACGTGCTCGACCGCGTCGAGCTGCTGCGCGCGCTCGAGGGCAGCGGCGAACACGGCCCACACTCGGTCGTCGTCGCGCCCGATCGCGAGAACCTGCTCGTGCTGTGCGGCAACCAGACCAAGCTGCCCGAACTGGCCGCGAGCCGCGTGCCGACGAACTGGGCCGAGGATCGCCTCGTGCCGCGGCTCGACGACCCCAACCCGTACTGGGAAGGCCATTCGCCACCCGGCGGCTTCGTCTGTCTCGTCGATCCCGACGGCAAGCGCTGGGAACTCCTCTGCTGCGGCTTCCGCAATCCGTACGACCTCGTCGTGCTGCAGAACGGCGACGTGATGACCTACGACGCCGACATGGAGTGGGACATGGGGCTGCCGTGGTACCGGCCGACGCGGTTGCTGCGCGTGCAGAGCGGCGTCGACTACGGCTGGCGCATCGGCAGCGCCAAGTGGCCGGCCGACTATCCCGATGCGCCGCCGGCGTGGGCCGACATCGGTCCGGGCTCGCCGGTCGGCATGATCGACGTCGGTCGTGGGCACTGGCTGCGCGGCCAGGTCGAGCAGCGCGTGGTCGCGCTCGACTGGACGTTCGGCACGGTCTACCTCGGCGGCAAGCCGTTCCTGACCGGCTCGCCGCTGCCGCTGACCGACGTCGCGCCGGCGCGCGTGGCCGATCCGCCGTTCGACGGCGTCTACCTGCTCACGGGCGGGCGCGGGCTGCCGTCGACGCTGCTGCGCGTGCCGATCCCGCCGCAGACACCCTCGCACGATGCGGTCCAGGCGCCGTTCCCCGACCAGCTGTGGCCGGCCGAAGAACGCCGGAGCCCGCAGGAGATCCTGGCCACGGCGAGCGAGGGCTACGTGGCGCACGCGCGCATCGCGCTCGAACGCCTGCCGGTGGCCCGGTGGCGCGACGTGGTGCTGGCCGTCGACCCCGCCGTGCCCGCGCGCGCGCTCGCCGGGCTGCACGCGCTCGCGCGCCAGGGTGCGCACGACGATCTGCAGCCGCTGCTCGATGCGCTCGGCAAGCTGCCGTTCGCACAGCTCGCGCCGCTCGACCGCATCGCCTGGCTGCGTGTGCACGCGCTCGCGCTGATGCGCCTCGGCCCCGCGACCGATGCGCAGCGTGCGTTCGTCGCCGCCCGCCTGCTGCCGCTGTTGCCGACCGGCGACGAGCGGCAGGACGCCGACCTCGTCGAGCTGCTGGCCTACGTCGACGCGCCGGGCCTGCTCGACAAGGCCGTGCCGCTGCTGGCGCCGCTGCGCCCGTCCCCCGTGCCGGCGTGGGCCGACGTCATCACGCGCAACGCGACCTACGGCGGGGTCATCGAGAGCATGCTCGCGGCGATGCCGCCGATGGGCCAGATCGCGATCGGCAACGCGCTGCGCACCGTGCCGCACGGTTGGACGCTCGACCAGCGCCGCACGTTCTTCACGTTCCTCGAGCAGGCGCGCACGCGCAAGGGTGGTTCGAGCTACGACGGCTACCTCAAGAAGATGATCGAAGCCGGCTGGCAGACGTGTACGCCGGCCGAGCAGCAGCAGCTCGCCGAGCTCGTCGGCAAGGCCAGGGCCGACGCGCCGAAGTTCGAGGCCGTGCCGCCCAAGGGGCCCGGTCGCGTCTGGCAGCTCGCCGACGCCGAGGCCGCCGTCGCCCAGGGCCTCGCCGACCGCAACCTGCAGTCCGGTCACAACCTGTTCCACGCGATCGGCTGCGCCTCGTGCCACTACTTCGCCGGCGAAGGCGGCAACCACGGCCCCGACCTCACGAGCCTCGGCAGCAAGTTCGCACCGCGCGACGTGCTCGAGTCGGTGCTCGAGCCGAGCAAGGTGATCAGCGACCAGTACTCGGGCTCGGTGTTGACCAGGAAGGACGGCACGGTGCTGTTCGGCCAGGTCAGCAAGGCGTTCCACGGCGACACCGAGGTCTACGAGGTCCTGCCCGCGACCGCCGACGCGACGCTCGTGGTCGTGCCGGTCGCCGAGGTGGCCAAGGTCGAACCGTCCAAGCTCTCGCCGATGCCGGCCAACCTGCTCGACCGCCTGTCGGCCGACGAACTGCGCGACCTCATGGCGTTCCTGCTGTCGCGCGGGCAGGGGCTGCCGCAGGCCAGGTGACGCCGCCGCGTCACTGCGCGCGCGAGCCGAACGAGCCGAGCATCGAGTAGATGTCAAAGCCGCACGCGACCTTGAGCAGCAGCAGCAGCACGATGCCGACGCCGAAGATGATCGAGAAGACGATCAATTCGCCCGTCAGGCGGGCCAGGAGCGCCTTGCTCGGCGAGGCCGGCCGCCGCCGCGCCTGCTCGCGCGCCGGCGGCGGGGCGTTCGCGTAGCGCTGGGATGCGGACTGGGACGCGGACGGGGACGCGTATTGGGCGGCACCCGGTGCCGCGGGCGCCGCGAGCGTGCGGCTGTCGAGCAGTTCGGCCCTGGCCTGCGCCGCGCTCGACGGCCGATCGTCGCTGTCCGGCGCCAGCCACCGTTCGCAGATCAGGTCGGCGAGGCCCGGCGGCAGCGCACACTCCGCGTCCCTGAGGCTCTTCAGGCTGCCCTGGAGTTGGGCATCGAGGACCTGCAGCGCCGAACCGACGAACGGCGGGCGGCCCGTCAACGCCTCATGCGCGACGCATGCCAGCGCGTACAGATCGGCGCGCTGGTCGACGTCCTCCGAGCGAAGCTGTTCGGGCGCGCAGTAGTGCGGCGCTTCCGTTGGCCGCGCGAACGCGGTGGAACGCGCGTCGCCGAGCTTGGCGCCGCCGCGGCGCAACAGGAAGACGTTGGCCGGTTTGACCGCGCCGTGCACCACACCGTGCTCGTGCAGCGTCGCGAGCGCCTGCAGCACGTCGGCGAGGACCGGCACGAGTTCGTGCCACGGCAGCGGCCCACCCGCGGCGAGACGGGCGGCGAGGCTCCAGCCGTCGACGAGTTCCATCGCGACGAAGCAGACGTGGCCGACGGCGCGGATGTCGAGCACCTGCACGAGCAGCGGGTCGGACACCAGGGCCGCTGTGCGGCAGTCGGTGAGGAACAGGTCGCGAGCCTGGGTGCCCTGCAGCCCGGCCGGCATCCGGCCGAGCACCTTGAGCGCGACGCGGCGGTGCAGCGCCCGCTGCGCCGCGCGATAGACCGTGCACCGGTCGCTGTGTCCGAGCACCGCCTCGACGACGAAGCCGAACGTCTCGGCGCCGATCGCGAACTCCGGGTCCGGCTCTGCGCCGAACGAGATGCGGGTCACGCCCTGCTCGGACTGCTCGGCAGGCGGTTCGCCTTCGCCCAGCCCGGCAGCGACCGGCCCGGCAGCGACCGGCTCGGCAGCGACCGGCGCGACTTCGGCCGGCGTCGGCGCCACCTCGGGGGGCACCCAGTCTTCGCTGCGTTCGAACCGCACGAACGTCTGCCCGACGTGGAAGCCCTCGCCGACGTCGATCTCGAGTTCGTGGCAGCGAACACCGCGGTAGGTGAGGCCGTGCGAGGAACCCAGGTCGACCACGACCACCTTGTCGCCGCGCATCGACAGGCGGCAGTGTTCGCGCGACACGTTGGCATCGCGCACGGTGACCGAACACCGGCTGCTGCGGCCGAGCGTGATGGCCTGCCCGGGGCAGACTTCGAAGTCGATGGTCCGCCCGCGCGTCGATGCCTGCAGCCGTGCCTTCACCATCGTTGCCGCAGCCTAGCAGCCCGATGCGACACTGTCTCGGCTTGCCATCGCTGCGAGGTTGTCCGGGGCAGGTCGGCGGCTAGCCTTCGATGCACGATGTGGGCGACCGTGTCGGTGCAGACGCGAGCGGGCACGACGCGCCACGAGGTGGCGCCGGGCCAGGTGCTCGTGCTCGGCCGCGGGGCCGGCTGCGACCTGCGCATCGACGAGGAATCCGTCTCGCGCCGCCACTGCAGCGTGCTGCTGCGCGGCGAGACGCTCGTGCTCGAGGACCTCGAGTCGGCCCACGGCATCGTGCGCGGCGCCGAGCGCACGCAGCGGTGCGAGCTGTTCGTCGGCGACCGGGTGCGGCTGGGCGGCGCCGAGCTGTGTTTCGAACGGCTCGCGGCACCGGACCCGGCCGCGGCCACGCGCCAGCGCGAGGCGGCCACCGGCGGCACGTCGGCCGAGGTCACGGCCACGACCGTCGTGGCCGAACCCGACCCCCTCGTCGGCCAGACCCTCGGCAACTACCGCATCGTGTCGCGGCTCGGCGCCGGCGGCTTCGCGACGGTCTACCGCGCGCAGCAGCTGCACCTCGCCCGCGACGTCGCGGTGAAGGTGTTGCGGCAGCCCGCGAGCGGGGCGCAGCCGCAGGCGCTCGAGTCCTTCCTGCGCGAGGCGCGCGCGGCGGCCGCCCTCGCCGATCCGCGCCTCGTGGCCGTGTTCGACCTCGGCTGCGACCGCGGCGTCTACTTCCTGTCGATGGAACTCGTGACGGGCGGCAGCCTCGCGAGCCGCCTGCGCGACGGCGGGCCGCTGCCGTGGCGCGACGTGCTGGCGATCGTGCGCGACGTCGCCGGCGCGCTGCAGGTGGCGCACGACTCGGGCCTCGTGCACCGCGACGTCAAGCCGGCCAACATCCTGCTGACCGAGCAGGGTCGGGCCAAGCTCGCCGACCTCGGGCTCGTGCGCAACATCGGCGAAGACCACGACCGCGCCGGCACGGCGGCGTTCATGGCGCCCGAGCAGTTGCGCTCCGCGCCGGTCGACGGCCGGTCCGATCTCTACGCGCTCGGCTGCACGGCCTACGCGGCGCTCGCGGGCAGGGCGCCGTTCGTCGGCAGCAGCAAGGAGATCGTGCGCGCCCAGCTGCAGGACGAGCCCCCGCCGTTGCCCGGCGCCGCGATGGTGCCGCCCGAGTTCGAACGCCTGATCCGCCGCGAACTGCTCGCCAAGGACCCCGACCTGCGCCCGGCCGACGCCGCCGCCGTGCTGTTCGCGCTGAAGCGCATCGAGAAGGGGGGCACGAGCCGCGGCTCCGTGCGGCGCGCCGCGCGCCATCGCCAGCGCGCGCCGGGCGGCGGCACCGGCGCGTTGCGCGTGCTGCTGGTCGCCGTGGTCCTGCTCGCCGTCGCAGGTGCCGTCTACCTGTTGCGCCGCGGGTAGCCGCCGCCGCCCCGGCCCACGGCGCTCGGCAGTGGCCGCGACAGGCGCTAGGCTTCCGCGCCACGCCCGCATGGCCGACCCCCAAGACTCGCCGACCGAGGCACTGGTCGCCGCCGCCCGGCGGCAGGACCGCGCCTCCATCGAACAACTGCTCGTGCGCCACCTGCCGGGGCTCGAGGCGTTCGTGCGGCTGCGCATGGGGCCCGCGCTGCGCGGGCTCCTGACCCCGCCCGACCTCGTGCAGTCGGTGTGCCGCGAAGTGCTCGAAGACCTCAGCGGCTTCGAGTTCCGCGGCGAGGCGCCGTTCCGTCACTGGCTCTACGTCTGCGCCGAGAACAAGCTGCGCGAGAAGCACCGCTTCCACCACGCCGGCAAGCGCGACCAGAAGGCCGAGATCCCGATTCCCGACGGCAGCACGTTCCTGCCCGCGTACCGCCAGCTCGTGACACCGAGCCAGGACCTCGAGGCGAAGGAGGCGATGCGCCGCGTCGAAGCCGCGTTCGACCTGCTGCCCGACGACTACCGCGAGGCCGTCACGCTGCACAAGCTCGTCGGGCTCAACCACGCCGAGATCGCCGAACGCATGCAGCGCAGCGAGGGCGCGGTGCGCAACCTCGTCTATCGCGGCATCTCGCGGCTGGCGCTGCTCGTCGACGGCGGCGACACGGCCGGCTGATCACTTCGGCGGCGACTTGTCGAGCTTCGCCTCGATGCGGCGCCGCAGCTCGCGGAACCCGGGCAGCGCCTCGAGCGGCCGATAGACCGCTTCGCTGAGTCGGCTGTTGCTGTCCCAGCCGGCGCGCTCGGCGGCCAGCAGCGCGCCGAGCGCGGCCATCTCGTAGCGGGCGCGCAGCGCGGCGTTGGCCTCGGCCGGTTCGGGCTCGAGCATCTCGGCGGCGCGCAGCCAGAAGCGCGCGTCGGCGCGCAGGTGCGTCGCGTTGGTCACGTCGGTGGCCAGTTCCTCGGCGACCGCGACCAGTTGCTCGCGCCGGGCCAGGCGCGCGAGGCAGTTGCCGCGAAGGCGCAGGTGCAGCATCAGGAAGGCGCGCGCACGTTCGTAGTCGGGCGCCTTGGCGCGGATGCGCCGCTGTTCGGCGATCGCGAGATCGAGCTCTCGCAGCGCCTGTTCGAGATCCGCCGGCGCGGCGCCGTTGCCGCACCAGGTGCGCGCCAGGTTGTGCCGCGCCCCGCCG
>DASUFY010000118.1:0-52413 GCA_036274315.1 Planctomycetota bacterium
CTGCACGTCGGCCGCGGCCACGCGTTGCACGCGCTCGATCGGCTGCACGAAGCGGCGCAGGCGTTCCGCGCCGCCATCGCGGTCGGCGCGCGCACGGCCGACGCGTTCAACCGGCTCGGGGTCGTGCTGTTCCAGGCCGGCGACGTGCGCGGTGCCCGGCACAGCTTCGAGCGCGCCCTCGTGCTGCAGCCCGGCCACGACGACGCGCAGGCGAATCTCGCCTCGCTGCCGGCGGCGTAGCGGCGGCGACCCGTGCGCATCCTCTGCAACCTGCCGCTCGAGTGCTTCGACGAACGCGCCGCGATGCGCGGCGTCGAGCTCGTGACCTACGGTCCGCGCGACCGCATGCTCGTCGACGGCGTGCACTTCCCGTTCGACGTCGCGTTCGATCCGTCGACGGGCAGCTGGGACGAACTCGCGGCGGCTCTGCCCCGCGGCTTCCGGCCCGACCTGCTGCTCGTCTACTGGCCCGAACAGGAGCCCCTGCCGGCCGGCCTCGAACACTGCCCCGTGCCCGTCGTCGGCGTCGTCTCCGACTACAACCTGTCGCTGCCCTACCTCGCCGGGCTCTGGCCGTTCTTCGACGTGCTGCTGTGCGACCGCGCCGGCCAGGACCTGTTCTCGCGCCTGTCGTTCGCCGACGTGCGCTACTGGTGCCAGTACGCGCACAAGCGGCCGTTCCATCACCTGATGCCCGAGCTCGGCCCGCGCGACATCGACGTCGGCTTCGCCGGCAACCTCAACCCCGCCGTGCAGCGCGAACGGGCGCCGTGGATCGACCGCGTGCGCGCGCTGCAGGGGCTCGGTGTGCACTCGGTCGTGCAGACCGCGGTGCACGGGCAGGCCTACGGCGCGTTCCTGAATCGCTGCCGCGTCGGTTGGAACCGCAGCATCCGCGGCGAGATGAACCTGCGCGCGTTCGAGGTGCCCGCCTGCGGTGCGGCGCTGCTCATGGAGCGCGAGAACCTCGAGGTCCGGGACTTCTTCGTGCCCGACGAAGAGTGTGTGCTGTACGACACCGACGACTTCGAGGCCGTGGCACAGGAACTCGTGTTGGACCGGGCGCGCTGCGCGCGCATCGCCGCGGCCGGGCACCGGCGTGTGCAGCAACACCGGCTCGGCAACCGCCTCGGCGAGCTCGCCGATGTGCTGCAGCGACCCGGGCCGGGTCGACCGCCGAGTTCGCAGGCCGACCGCGTGCTCGGGCGCACGGTCGCCATGCTGACGACGTGGGCCAGCGGCAGGACCATCGCCGCCGCCGCACTCGCCGCGCACGATCTCAACCCGCGCGACCCGCGCACGCTGAACCTGCTCGGCATGGCGACGCTGCGCTGGCGCGGCGCACAGGGCGGCGAAGCGGCGTGGCGGCTCTGGCAACGCGCGGCCGAGGCGGCTCCGGGCTACCTGCCAGCGGCGACCAACCTCGCCGCGATCGCCGCGGCGACCGGCGACCCGGCGCTGCAGCAGGCGGCGCGGCGCGAGCTCGAACGGCGCAGCGCGGCGGTGCGTTGGGCCGACCTCGATGGGCCGACGCTGCCGTTCGGCCCGTGCGAACTCGCGATCGATCGTTCGCTCGCGCTGCAGGCGGCCGTGCGCGCCGGCGAGCCGGCGGTGTTCGCGAGCACGCTCGCCCGCTGAGCGGACCCGGCGGCGGTGCTTCGGCCGGATCGCCGATCTCGCGACAGCAGTTGCTTGACGGCCCAGTGCGCGCGGGGATGCTCTGCGCCCCCCGATCCGGGAGAGCCCCACCCGCCATGGCCCAACCCGCCGCCAAGTCCCCCCATCGATGGTCGTTCTACCGCGCCGGCGGCGTCGACCAGGTCCGCCTCGACAAGGGCGCGGACATCCTCAACCTCGATCAGCTCGACCAGAAGCTCTGGGTCGCGCTGAGTTGCCCCGTGAAGGGTCTCGAGATCGATTCGCGCACGCTGCAGCTGCTCGACAACGACGGCGACGCGCACGTGCGGCCGCCCGAGATCCTCGCGGCGGTCAAGTGGCTGCGCGACGCGCTCGTGAACCCGGACTCGCTGGTCGAGGGCAAGGACGGCGTCGCGCTCGCGAACCTGCGCAAGGACACTGCCGAAGGCAAGGCATTGCTCGCGTCGGCGCAACACATCCTGAAGAGCCTCGGCAAGGAGGCAACGAGCATCACGGTCGCCGACTCCGAGAAGACGGCCGACGTGTTCGCCAAGGCCAGACGCAATGGCGATGGCATCGTGCCGCCCGCGACCGTCGAAGACGAAGGCGCCAGGGCCGTGGCAGCCGACATCGTCGCCTGCATGGGTGGCGCCGAAGATCGCTCGAGCCAACCCGGCTACGACCAGGCGCGGCTCGATGCGTTCTTCGCCGCGTGCGCCGACTTCGACGCCTGGCAGAAGGCCGGCGAAGCCGACGCCAAGAACGTGCTGCCGTTCGGCGACGGCACGAGCGCAGCCTTCTCGGCACTGACCGCCGTGCGCGCCAAGATCGACGACTACTTCGGCCGCTGCCGGCTCGCCGCGTACGACCCGCGCGCGCTCGCGGCCATCAACCGCGAGCAGGAGGCCTACATCGCGGTTGCGGCCAAGGATCTCACGATCACCGCCGACGAGGTGAGGCACTTCCCGCTGGCCATCGTCGAGGCCAACAAGCCGCTGTCGCTGGCCAAGGGCGTCAACCCGGCCTGGGCAGCCGCCGTCGCGACGTTCAGGGCCACCTGCTGCAAGGACAAGGAGACGCTGACGGAGGCCGACTGGACGTCCCTGTGCAGCAGGTTCGACGCGCACACGGCATGGCTCGGCAAGAAGGCCGGCGCCGCGGTGGAGAAGCTCGGCAAGGCGCGCGTGCGCGAGATCCTCGGCGGCAAGACGAAGTCGATGCTGCAGCAGGCGATCGACGACGACAAGGCGGTCGCCGCCGAGGTCGACGCGATGGCCCGCGTCGAGAAGCTCGTGCGCCTGCACCGCGACCTGCACCGCCTGCTCAACAACTACGTCAGCTTCACGGACTTCTATGCGCGCCGCGGCGCGATCTTCCAGGCGGGCACGCTCTACCTCGACGGCCGCGCCTGCGACATGTGCTTCCACGTCCACGACGCGGGCAAACACGCGAAGATGGCGCCGATGTCGAACACCTACCTCGCCTATGTCGACTGCACACGGCCCGGCGGCGAGAAGATGAGCGTCGCCAGCGCCTTCACGGCCGGCGACAGCGACAACCTGTTCGAGGGCCGCAACGGCATCTTCTACGACCGCAAGGGCCGCGACTGGGACGCGACCGTCACGAAGATCGTCAGCGCGCCGATCAGCATCCGGCAGGCGTTCTGGTCGCCGTACAAGAAGGTGCTGCGCGGCATCCAGGAGGCCATCGCCAAGAAGGCGGCGGCCGCCGACGACGCGGCGACCGGCAAGCTCGCGGCGGGCGCGGCGGCGGCCGGCGACGCGGCCAAGGGTGCGGTGCCGCCGAAGCCCAAGTTCGACATCGGCATGGTCGCCGCGCTCGGCGTCGCGGTCGGCGGCATCAGCACCGCGCTGGCCGGGCTGCTCGCCGGCTTCTTCAGCCTCGGCCCGTGGATCCCGTTCGGCATCATCGGCCTGTTCCTCGCGATCTCGACGCCGTCGATGTTCATCGCGTGGCTCAAGCTGCGGCAGCGCAACCTGGGACCGATCCTCGATGCGAACGGCTGGGCCGTCAACACGCTGACGCGCGTCAACGTGCCGCTCGGCGGCTCGCTGACGGCGATGCCGAAGATCCCGCCCGGCTCGGAACGCTCGTTCGTCGACCCGTACGCGCCGAAGAAGAGCCCGTGGCCGAAGATCTTCGTGATCCTGCTGGTGCTCGCGGGCATCGCCTACGGGCTCTACCGCACGAACCTGCTGCACAAGTGGCTTCCCGACTACTTCGCCGCGCACCACACCGAGCTGGACCTCGCGGCCGACAAGACGAAGGCCGCACCCGGCGACGTGGTGACGTTCACGGTGCGGTCGGCGGCGCAGACGCTCGCCGTCACGAACGCGACAGACAGCAACTCGCCCGTGGCCATGGAGCCGCTGCCCGTCGCGTCGGGCAGTGCGACGTTGACCATCCCGGCCGGCAGCAAGCCCGGCACGCTCGTCGTGCGCGACACCGTGAGCGGCACCGAGGTCGAGATCACGGTCGTCGAGAAGAAGCAGTAGGCAGTGTGACTGATCAAGTTTGGTCAGTCCAGGCTGACCAAACTAGCCGGACCGCCGCAAGTCACTGCCTTGTCTAGCCGTGCGCCGTCGCCACTTCGCCGGCTTGACCGGCGACCGGCGGCATCTCGACGGCCAACGCCAGCGCCCTCGCTTCGGCCTCGGCCGGGTCCGGCGCCTCCCAGAGCAGCGTCGCGAGCCGCTGGTGCAGTTCGGGCCGCGCGTCGCGCAGCAGCCGCTCGAGCACGGGCAGGTCCGGTTCGTCGTCGGCGAAGCGCGTCTGCAGCAGCGGGTGCTCGCGCGAGGCCGCCTGCCAGCGTTCGCCCGACAGCGGGCGGTAGCGGCAGAAGAACTCGAAGTGCCACGGCAGGAACCGCATCGCGCGCTCGCGACCCTTCTCGTCGTCGCGGAAGTGCTGCTTGAGCATCTGCGCGAAGTGGTGGTAGACGGCGAGCCGCTGCTCGGCGGTCGGCTCCCAGGCCTTCTTCTCGGCGATCTCGCGGAAGATCCACGGTTTGATCAGCGCGCCGCGGCCGATCATCACCGACGCGACGCCGCTGCTCTGCCAGCGCGCGTGCGTCTCGTACCAGGTCAGCAGGTCGCCGTTGCCGATCACGGGGATCGTGCGCTCGGCGGCGATGCGTGCGATCGCGTCCCAGTCGGCAGCGCTGGAGTAGCGCTGTTCGCGCGTGCGTCCGTGCACGCAGAGTGCCGAAGCACCCGCATCCTCGACGACCTCGGCGATCTCGCTCGCGTCGTCTTCGCTCCAGCCGAGCCGGATCTTGACCGTGACCGGCACGGGGATGCCCTTCACCATCTCGGCGACGAGCTTGCCGAGGTGCGCCGGCCGCTGCAGCAGCACGGCCCCCATGCCGCGCCGCACGATGTCGTGGATCGGGCAGCCGCAGTTGAGATCGACCCAGCTCGCGCCGCGTTCGACGGCGGCCAGACCGGCCGCGATCGCGTCGGGCGCCTTCGACGACGCGATCTGCGCGCCGAAGCACGTCTCATCGGGGTGCTTGCGCAGCAGCGCCAGCTCGCTCTTGCTGCGGCGCACGACCTGGTAGGCGTAGGCCATCTCGCCCATCGTGATGGTGCAGCCGTGGGCCAGGCAGAGGCGACGGAACGGCAAGTTGCCGCCCTTCGTCAAGGGAGCGAGAAAGACGCGGCCGCGGAAGTCCATCGCCGCCATCCTGGCCGGTGCGCGCGGCGCTTTCCACCGCGGTGATCCGGCTATACTGCCCGGGCCTCCCACCTCACCATGCAACTCTCCCACGCCGTCGCCGTGGGTGCAGCGGTCGCTGCACTCGTCTGGACGTTCTCCGTTGGCTCCGCCGGTAGCACCGGCTCCGTGGGTGGCGCTGGCTCCGCCGGTGGGCCGGGTTCCCCCGTGGCGCCCGCGGCGCCGCCGACCCCGCCCGAACCACCGCGCGCGAACGGGCACTACGTGCTCGTCGTCGAAGGCGACCGCGACCGGCTCACGATCACGAGCGCCAACGCCAAGACCGATCCGTGGGCCGGCGTGCCCGTGGGCTTCGCCAGCGACTGGACGCTGTGCGTGCGCGATGGCGGCGGCGCCGTGCTCGCCGAGGTGCCGCTCGACCTGACGCCGTTCGCGACGAGCCGCGCCGAGAAGGGGCAGCCCGTGCAGGTGCAGGGTTGCATCGTGCGCGATTCCCGCATCGCCATGCTCGTCTCTGTGCCGCGCTTCGACACGGCGGCGTCCTACACGTTCTCGCACCGCGACGCGGGCGCGGACCGCACGCTCGGCACCGTCACCGGCGACGCCGTGCGAGAGCTCGCCGGAGGTGGGCGATGAGCCGCCGTTCGCGCATCGCCGCGTGGTGTGGCGCGGTCGCCGCGGCCGTGCTCGGCTCGGCCGCCGCCGCGCCCGCGCAGGCGCCCACGGTCACGACCGTGCTCAACAACGGGCCGACGCAGGCCCGTTACGACATCGTGATCCTCGCCGAGGGTTACCAGGCCTTCGAGCAGCCGCTGTTCAACCAGAACGTGCAGACGTTCCTGACCGCGCTGTTCCAGAAGCAGCCGTACCAGACGTTCGCGTCCTACTACAACGTGCACACGGTCTTCCGCGCCAGCGTCGACAGCGGTGCCGACCACCCCGAACTGAGCCCGCCGGTCTACAAGGACACGGTCTACAACGCCTCGTACAACACGGGCGGCGTCGTGCGCTGCGTCTACATCCAGAACACGTCGTTGGCGCTCGCCGACGCCGCGCTGGCGCCGGCCAACGAAGGCCGCGTGCTCGTGTTCGTCAACGACCCGACCTACGGCGGCTGCGCGGCCACGTTCGCGTGCAGCTACAACGGCAGCAGCATGACCGAGGTGCAGATCCACGAGATCGGGCACAGCCTCGGCCAGGTCGCCGACGAGTACGACTACCCGAACAACACCTATACGGGCAGCGAGCCGTCGGCGGTCAACATCACGACATCGCCGACCGGCCAGAAGTGGTCGATCTGGCACGGCTCGAACGGCATCAGCGCGTTCCAGGGTGCGGGCTACTACCTCTACGGACTCTACCGGCCGAGGAACAACTGCCTCATGCGCACGCTCGGCCAGACACTGTGTTCGGTCTGCGCCGAGAACATCACCAAGCTGCTCAATGGCATCGTGCAGACGATCGACCAGTCGACGCCGGCGGCGTCCAGCGTGGCGCTCATGGTGCCCAACCTGCAGGCCTTCTCGATCTCGCACATCGTGCCCGCGGCCAACAACCCCGCGATCGGCTGGAAGCTCGACGGTGCGATCGTGCCCGGCGCGACGAGCCCGACGTTCGTGCTCGATTCGACGACGCTGAGCCAGGGCGCGCACTCGCTGCAGGTCAGCGTCAAGGACCAGACCGCGTTCGTGCGCAGCGATCCCGCCAACACGATGACCGACACGCACACGTGGCAGGTCACGATCTCGGACCCGACGGCGGCGCAGCTGCGTGTGCCGTCGTTCACGTCGAACCTGCTCTGGGTCACGCGCGGATCCCCGGTCACGTTCACCACCGAAGTGGCCAACGACGGCCCCGCCGCGGCCGGGCCGTTCACGGTCGAGTACTTCCTGACCCCGACGACGCCGTGGACGGCGCAGGACATCTACCTCGGCAGCGACACGGTCGCCAACCTCGCCGCGATGCAGACGACGACGCTGCAACACCCGGTGCAGCTGCCGTGGCGCCTGCTGCCGCAGGTCTACTACGTCTACGCGGTCGTCGACCGCAACGACGCCGTGCACGAGTCCAACGAGACCGACAACCAGCGGCTGCTCGCGTTGATCGGCCAGGCGGGCCCGTGCGTCACCAAGCTCGAGTACGACGACCCGCTGCTCTACCCGCTCGACTCCGCGACCGTGTCGGTCGGCGCCGGCGGCAGCGTGCACCCGACCGTGGTCGCGCCGTGCGCGGATCCGACCGCGACGCTGTACCTGATCGCGTGGACGGCGTCGGGCACGAGCCCAGGTGTGCCGCTCTCTCCGACCGTGACGCTGCCGCTCAACCCCGACTCGCTGACGCAGATCGGCCTGGGCAACCTCAACTCGCCGATCCTGGGCCAGTTCCTCGGCATCCTCGACGCGCAAGGTCTCGGCCACGCGACGTTCGCGCTGCCGCCGACCTCCGGCCTCGGCCCCATGCAGACGCACTTCGCGGCGGTGCTGCTCGGTGCGACGGAGCTGTTCTCGGCCGCGACGAATCCGGTCGAACTCGTGCTCGGCATGTAGCTCCCGCCGCGAGGCGTGACGCGCTCAGCGCGCCACGCGCACCTCGACGGCGGGTGCGTCGAACTCGACGGTCACGGCGAACGGGAAGCGGTCGACGCGCCCGTCATAGAGCACCAGCTCGAGTTCCCAGTCGCCGGGCGTGAAGTACTGCACACGTTCGACCGGCCGCCCGTCGAAGCCGCCGAGCTGCAGCCGGTCACTCTGCATTGCCACACCCTGCTTGCGCCAGATCGCCGCGGCGGCGATCGGTTCGTCGCTCGCCACTTCGTAGCGCACGCGACGAGGCAGACCTTCGACGATCTGCAGGCGCAGCGAGGTGCGCTCGCCGCTGCGCACTTCGATCGGCGCGTGCTCGAAGCAGAGGTCGCGCGAACGGTTCACGGGCAGGTAGGTGCCGGGTGCGAGCTGGAGCACCGCTCGTCCATCGAACCCGGTCACCAAGTACTGGATCATGGGCTCGCCAATCCGGTCGAATGCCACGAGCGACCGAGCTGCTGGCAATCCGTCGACCCCGACCACATGGACCTCGATCTCCCCGCGCTCGGGCACGCGCACCATCCCGATGTCGAGGTGCTGGCGCGGTGCCACCACGAACGGACCCACCAGGCCCACCGTCGAGCCCGACATCAGCTGCGGCCGATTGGCGACCTCGAGCACGGACACCCAGTAGCTGCCCGCCGGCACCGGGCCGAACTCGAAGGCTGCGCCCGGTGCCACCTGCCTGGTGATCGAGACGCCGCCGCCCGACTGCAGCATGAGCCATCGAGCCGGTTCCTCGCGCGGCAGCGTGCCGCGCAAGAAGCAGCTCGGCAGGTTCTCGCTCACAATTCGCAGCACCAGCGGTTCGCCGCCCGGCACCACTGCAGATCGCCGCAGCGCGGGGAATTGCCCGTCGGGCGTGAAGCAGCGCAACGTGTGCGGCACCGGCGTGCAACCGGCCAACACGAACGCGCCGTCGGTCGCCGTGACCGTCGCTCGCGGCTCCTTGCAGCCTGGTGGTGCGATCGCATCGACGCGCCAGCCGACCAGAGGCAAGCCATCGGCGTCGACGACGGTGCCGCGCAAGGCAGGTGGAACGGCCACGACGAGGTCGAACACGCGGTGTTCGCCGGGCTCGAGCACGAGGTCCGCAAACGCGCGGCGCCCCAGGCGATCTTCGGCGAAGAGGCGCACGCGACCGGACGCCAGGTTTGCCACCAGGTAGTCGCCCCCATCCGTCACCGTGATCCAGGGTCGAGCCCACATCGGGCGCGCATCGGGTTCGTCGAGCAGGCCCGCGTCGACCACTCGCAGCTCGGGGTCGGACGCGCACCCACCGTCGTCGTTGTGAACGACGCCTCGCACGGTGCACTCGGATTGCAGACGGATCGCCACGAACGATCGCCGGCCCGCTCGCACCTCCACCGCACCTCGCCACGGGGCACGCCGAATGGCGCCTGCGCAGATCGCACACCGCAGGCTCGGGCCTGCACCAATCAGCACGAAGCGTCCCTGCGCGTCGCTCTGCACCACCCGCAGCGGCACGCTCGACCTGGCCTCGCCCTGCGCCACCCATGCGCCGGCGACCGGCTGCCCGGACTCGTCCTGCACCGTTCCCTCGATGGAGCCCGCCGCCGCGCCGAGCTGTAGCACCACGGGTGTCTGCTCAGAGAGCTTGCCCACGCGCCACGCGGCGCTGCCGACGAAGCCATCCTGGAAGGCCGCCACGAGGTAGTTCTCCGGCACCGAGCGCAGGAAGAACGCGCCGCTGCCGTCCGTGCGCGCCGCGTCGAGCAACCGTTCGGAGCTCGCGCGCGAATCGGTAGGGCCCAGCACGATGGTCGCGCCGACCACGGGCACACCGTTGTCATCGACGACGACACCGCGCAGGTCGACACCCTGCGCAATGCCGAGCGCCAGTTCCGAGGTCCGTCCCGCGAGCACGACGACGTGCCGATCGCCGCCGTGGCGCGTCGTCACCGTGTAGGTCTTCGACGGCAGCCCGCGCCACTCGGCAAGCCCGGCTGCGTCGGTGTCCTGCCACTGCTGCGCCAGGAACCCGCCATCTGCCTGCGGCGGTTCGACCGAGACGCCCATGCCCACGGCAGGCTGGCCGTCGGCCCAAGCCACGCGAACGCGCAGCGTGCCGTTCGCCGCTGCGGCGAGTGCTGGCGACGGGACCTCGCTGCGCTCGAGCCGCGACGACTCCGGCGCCGACGGCAGCGGAGCTGCGGCGACGTCAAACACCACCTGCTTGCTCGCGACGGCCACGTCCGGCCGAACCCAGCCGAGCCAGACCACCGACAGTGCGGCCGCCATCACCGCGAGCGCAACCGCAGCGACGAGCAGCTTCTTCATCATGGAGGACTCAGCGGATCGTCAGGAACCCAACCGGATCGCCGACCACGGCCGTCTCGACGAGGTCCTCGCCGGCCTCGACGCTCGCTCCGGCCGCGTCGGCCTGCTCGAGGAACCACGCGACCTCCTCGGCCGAGGTCGTCAACAGACCGGGCCGCGACAGGCGCGCGAACAGGCCCCGGGCGACCTCGCGTGCGGCCTCACGTTCGGCGACGAAGCGCTCGACGTCGATCTGCACCGGCGCGACGCGGCCGTAGGCGACGTCGCTGCAGACCGGCCACGTCTCGGGATCGGTGAAGACGCTGATGCAGCCGAGGTGGTCGAACGTCCTGCCCGCCTCGACCGTGCGCGCGTCGCCGGCCGTGAAGCGCAACGGCACGTCGGGCGCACCGGCCTCGAGCCCGGCGTTGAGCACCTCACACTCGCGCTCGCGCAGGTTGGCGGCGACGACCGCACGTTCGTGCATGAGCACCTCGGCGAGCAGCACGGGCAATTCGGCGACGCCGGCGCCGACCCAGAGCGACGACCCGTGGCGCGGCACCTGCGACAGGAGCCGCATGCCGAGCACCTCGCCGAGCGCCACGACCTGCGGCAGCCGTTCCTCCCAGTACTCCTCACCACCCCAGTTGAAGTAGATCTCGCCGAGCGCCTCCCAGTCGAGGCGATCGAGCACGCGCCGGGTCAACTGCGTGACGCCGCGCCAGTCGATGTCGGGTCGTTTCACGCGCCGCTCCGCAGCTCGCCGAGTTCGCGCAGCTTCGGCCAGGCGAAGATGCCGGTCTTGTGGCCGTCGCTCCAGAAGAAGCTGAGGCCGTAGCGACCGACGAGTTCGGAGCCGAACAGCAGGATGTCGTCCTTGACGGTCTTCGGATCCAGCAGCGGGCGGCCCGTGCCCTCTTCGATGCAGCTCGCGCACGGGCAGGCCAGCCGCAGGTCGCGCGCCTTGTAGTCGATGACGGCGCCGTCCTTCCACTCGATGCGGAACAGGAACGGCGAGACCAGGTCGGCCTTCTTGGGGAGCGGTGCTTGCATGCGGACTCGCGGCGGCGGTCCCGCCGGCGGACGCCCGCATCGTAGGGCGGCGGCCGCGGAGTTGCTGCCTTTGTCTCGGCTCGCGCCGGCCCGATGCACGCGCACCTTGCGGCGCGCCCGACAATGCCGGACAAGCTCCCCATGCGCACCGGCGCGATCATCCTGGCAGGTGGACTCAGCACGCGCATGGGGCGACCCAAGGAGCTGCTGCCGTTCGGCGACAGCACGCTGCTCGGCCACACGATCGACACGCTGCGGACCTGTGCGACCCCGATCGTCGTCGTCACGCGCGACGCGGCGCAGGCGCTGCCCGCGCTGCCCGCGGGCGTGTCGCACACGCACGACGAGCCCGCGGGCGCCGGACCGTTCGCGGGCCTCGCCACGGGGCTGCGCTGGCTGCACGAGCACGGCGGCCTCGCCGCTGCGGACTGCGCGTTCGCGACCGCGTGCGACCAGCCGTTCCTGACGGCCGGCGCCGTTCGCTGGCTGCTCGACCAGCTCGGCGGACACGACCTCGTGATGCCGCGCGTCGGCGGCTTCCTGCAGCCGTTCTGCGCGATCTACCGGCTGTCGGTCGGCCCGGTCGCCGATCGCCTGCTGGCGGCCGGCACCAGCACGCCGCGCAGCCTCGCCACGGCAACCGATGCCCGCATCCTCGACGAACCGGAGCTGCGCGGGTTCGATGCCGACTTGCGCTTCCTGCAGAACCTCAACACGCCGGCCGACTACGACCGCGCGCGGCGCGAACGGTGAGCGCGCCGCGCGCACATCGGCGGCGCTGCTATCGCTGCCTGCGGCCGGTCGCCGCGTGCTACTGCGCCGAGCTGCCGTCGATCGCGACGAGGACCGAGATCGTGATCCTGCAGCACCCGCACGAACGCATGCACCCGTTCGGCACGGCGCGCCTCGTCGACCTCTGCCTGCCGAGGTCGCGCACCCACGTCGCCTACAAGGCGCTGACGGGCACGCTGCACCACCCGATCGACGTGCCGCACGATGCCGTCGTGTTGTTCCCGCACGCGAACGCGATCGATCTCGCCGACCTGCCGCCGGCCGAGCGACCGACGACCGTGATCGCGCTCGACGGCACGTGGTCCCACGCGAGGCGGCTCCACAAGGAGAACGCGTGGCTGCAGCAGCATCGCCACGTGCGCCTGCAGCCCGAGCCGAGCCGCTACCGCATCCGCCGCGAACCGCGTGCCGACTACGTGTCGACCGTCGAGGCCATCGTCGGAGCGCTGCGCATCCTCGAACCCGACACCGCAGGGCTCGACGGCCTGCTCGTCGCGTTCGATCGCATGATCGACCGGCAGATCCACATCGTCGCGAACATCGACCGCCACGGCCGCCGCAAGTCCGAGCGACAACGGCCGTCGCGCGCGCTGTCGCCGCTGCTGCTCGACCCGCGGCTGCTCGTCGCGTACGCCGAGACCTCGCTGCCGGGCGGCGACCACGCGGCGGCGCGCGAACTCGTGCAGCTCGTCGCGGCGCGCGTCGCGACGGGCGAGGTGTTCGAGGCGCTGCTGCGGCCGACCGGGGCCTGGCCGACGGACCACCATCTCGCCCACATGCAGCTGCCAGCGGAGTCGCTCGCGGCCGGCGAGTCGCTCGACGCGGTCCGAGCACGCTTCGCCGCGTTCGCCGGGCACGGCACACCGATCGCGGCCTGGACGCAGAGCACGCTCGACTGGGCCCGCGCGATCCTGCCGGCCGGCGCGAGGCAGACGGTGCTGAAGACCAACTACTGCAACCTCGAGAACCGCCGCGCGGGCCTGCTCGAAGCCGTCATCGCGCGCGAAGGCCTGGTGCCAGTCGACACGCCGTGCGCAGGCCGAGCGCGCGAACGGCTCGGCAACGCACTCGCGGTGGCGAGGTGGTTGCAGGCGAAGGTGGCGGCGGCCTGCGACCTCGCCCGGCGGTGACGGGCGTCACCGAGTCGCAGCGGCGCGCATCACGCCGTGCGGTCGCGGTGGATCGCGATGACGGCGGCGGCCACGAGCAAGGTCAGCACGAACAGGACCACGAACACACCGGCCACACCGAGCACGATCGGGACCATCGCGCGCACGATCGCTTCACCGAGCCCGGTCAGGGCCGGCGACATGTACGCCCAGAACAGCGCGACGACGACCGGCATGCACAGCGGGAAGAACACGTCGTGAATGCTACCGGGCGTGCTCCTGCCCTGCCTGCGGTTGCGCGGTCGCGGACCGTCGTCAAGTCCGCCAGCACGATCGACTGCCACCCCGACCACCGGTCCAGGCGACCGTTGCCGCTGCAGGTGAGCCCGGTCACGGGTGGCGTCGTGCGCTGAGCACGACGCGCGTCTACTGGCCGATCACCGCACTCGCCCCGCCGTGCGTCGTGCGGTCCGCATCGACCCAGCTGTTGAGACGAGCACGACTCCCACGAACACGGCCGACACCGTGCCGAGCAGGATCAGGGCGAACGCGCGCGCCATGGCCTCGCCGAGCCCATCGAGGTGGAAGATCACGTACGCCCAGAACAGCGCCAGGACCAACCTCGAGATCAGGGCGAACACCACGCCCGCCATGCTACCGCGACGCCCACGCTCCGCGGGCTGGCGCGCACCTACTGGCCGATCACCGCGGTCGCACCGCCGTGCGTCGTGCGGTCCGCATCGACCCACCTGTTGAGCACGTGCCGGGTCAGTGAGCCGCCGCGACAGCGTCATGCCGAGCGCCCGGCCATGTTCGGATTCGTCGCGCCATCGGGCCGTTGGGCCCGACAATACCGACGATCGGCTCGCAACCATCGTACGGCCCGAGCGATGGTAGACTGACACCGATGACCAAGAACCTGGAGAAGGCCTTTGCCGAGGTGTCCAAGCTCCCTGCGGGCGAACAGGACGCCGTCGCCGATTGGATCCTGGCCGAGCTTGCCTCGGAGCGCCGCTGGGACGACGCGTTCGCCGGATCCCAGGACGAGCTGTCGGACTTGGGCGCGCAAGCCCTGCGTGAACACCGCAGCGGCCGGACCGAGAAGCTCGACCCCAAGAAGCTGTGAAGTCCCGGACCACCGCTAGGTTCCGGGCGGCATTCTCCGCACTACCCAAGGCGATCCAGGATCGGGCGCGCGGGGCGTACCGAACCTTTCAGAAGAACCCGAAGCACCCGGGTCTGCGCTTCAAACGAGTCCACTCCGAACAACCGATCTACTCGGTTCGCATCACACGGGACCATCGGGCGTTGGGCATCCTCGATGGCGAGGAGATCGTCTGGTTCTGGATCGGATCGCACGATGCCTACGACAAGCTGCTGCCCTAGATCGGGCAGGTACTCGGCCGCCGTCGCCGGCGCGCTTGCCGCCATCGGCGCCTACTGGCCGATCACCGCACTCGCCCCGCCGTGCGTCGTGCGATCCGCGTCGACCCAGCTGTTGAGCACGATGCCCACCGCCGGGTCCGCGAGCCGCTGCGACAACGTCATGCCGAGCGGGCCGGCCATGTTGGGATTCGTCGCGCCGTCGCGCCGGTTGGGCCCGACGATCGGCTGGTTCATCGGCTGGTTGCTCGAGCCCGTGCTGACGCCGTTCTCGTCGACGACGCGGTCGAGGTCGTAGTAGACCTGCGCCGGATCGAAGTAGTCCTTCGGTGCCACACCGTCGCTGGCGTAGCGGTTGGGGTTGTCGTCGAGCGGGTTCTGCGCGGCGCCATTGCGATCGAACAGGAACAGGCCCGTGCCGAGGCCCGCCACCATGTGCACGAAGAACGGCGAGTCGAGCTGGTTGCCCGGGTTCTTGCCGATGTGCTGCTTGAGCAGGTTGTAGTCGAGGTTGCCGTAGTCGTTGGCCGCCAGCGTGGCGCGGAACTGCGCGTACTGGGTGCCGTAGTTGGCGAGCGCGCTGTCGGTCAGGTGGCACGAGACGCAGTAGCGCGGCCCTTCGTTGGTCGCGGTGACGCGACCGCGGATCGAGTGCGCGAGGAACGCGTTGTGGCCCAGCGACGGGTGGCCGGCGGCCGGGTTGGCGCCGCCGCCGTTGCGGTCAGTGAACGCGAACACCGGCGTGCGGTCGCCGTTGATGTCCGTGTAGCGGAAGAACACCTTCGTGTTGGTCGCCGACGTGCGGATCTTGTTGTCCATGCCGATGCCGAGCGAGAACGGCACCGGCGACTGGTAGACGAACTCGGCGAAGCGCTGCTTGAAGACGATGCGCTCGCCCGTGATGTTGCTGAAGTTGTTGCCCTCGTCGTACTGGCCTTCGAGGTGGCAGCCGATGCACGAGTTGCTCCACGACGAGTGGCACGAGGCGCAGTTCATGCTGTCGAGGTGGCTGAAGCCCGCGTGCGCGCCGCCGGTCTGCTGCGGGCCGAGGCCCGTGCCGGCCAGGCTGTCGTCGCGGCCCATCGCGTACGAGCCCATCGCCGTGTAGACCGGCTGGCCCGTCGTCGGGTCGATCTTGCCGCTGTCGACGATCACGTCGTGCACCTGGCGGATGTAGTGGCGCCGGCCATCGAGCTTGCTCGTCAGCCAGTAGTCACCCGAGCTGTCGCGC
Source organism: Planctomycetota bacterium (assembly GCA_036274315.1). GTDB lineage: Bacteria > Planctomycetota > UBA1135 > UBA1135 > UBA2386 > DASVAL01. The sequence continues at coordinate 15,765 of DASUFY010000118.1, forward strand.
TCGACGTGGCGCAGCGCGTTGCCTTCGCTGTCGACGGCCAGCGACACCTGGTTGCCGCTGTAGTCGGTGCCGATCGTCGTGACGGCCGGAGCCGAGGCCGTGCCGTGGCAGTCCTCGCAGCGGATCGTGACCGCGTGGCCCATGCGGCTCACGATGTCGCCCGCGTTGGCCGCCGCGACGTTGCCGTGCAGGTCGACGCTGCCGTGGCAGTCGATGCAGCCCATGCCCGCTTCGTAGTGCACGTCGGCCGGCGTGTCGTCGCGACCGTCGCCGTCGTAGTCCTCGAACAGCAGGTACTGGTTGGCGTTGCGACCGTTGAACGTGTTGTTGTCGACCACCGGATCGAACAGGCGCGTGTCCAGACGCGTCGTGCGAAACGTCACCGGGTTGGCCGGGTACTGGAAGCCGCGGCGCACGTCCTGGTTCTGGTCGAGGCGGATGCCCCAGTACTGCATGACCATTCGGTTGCTGCCCTGGTGGCAGCCGGCGCAGGTGACGTCGTCGATGCCCTGCACGGTGACGCCGTTGCTCAGCGTGCGCGCGACGCCGCGGATGCGGTGCGAACGCACGTGCGCGCGCTCGGGATCGCGGATCTGGTCCGGATCGAACGGCTCGGTCTTCGGCACGTTCGGGTCGCGGCTGCGGCTGCGGCCGTCGAGGCTGTAGGGCATGTGGCAGCCAGCACAGCCCGATGGACGGAAGTCGGCGTAGCGGTTGTTGGCGCCACTCGAGCCGAGGTGGCAGTCGCCGCACGTGAACGCGACCATCTCCTGGTAGAGCTTCGCGAGCCGCGAACCCGTGACGACCGAGCCGTTCGGGTTGACGTCGGTGACGAGGTTGTTGCGCGTGAAGGCCTGGTTGCGGAACAGGTACGCGGCTCCCTGGGTCGAACGCGAGCTCCACACCGGGGGCTCGATCAGCTGCCCGACCCGGCCCGGCGTGGTGGTCGCCGGCGTGTACGACGGATCGTCGACGGCGCGCCACGCGTAGTCGGCGGCGTTGTCCTCGAACAGACCCTGGTGCGCCGGGATCGCGTTCTGCATGCCGACGGCGTAGAACGAACCCGAGAAGATGCCCATCGAGCTGGCGATCGGTCCGCGGCTCACGCCGTCCGAGTGCTCCTGATGGCACTGGCCGCAGCCGCGCGCCTGCCGCGTCACGCGCAGGTCGCTGGGGTTGAGGAACTGCAGGTAGTCGATGCCCGTGTAGGTCACGCCGTTGACCGTGTAGTCGGCCATCTTGTCGATGCCGGCCAGCGTCAGCTTGTTGAACCAGGCGTGCGCGTCGTTGTCCTGGAACTGCCGGTCGCCGATCTCGGGTGGCGGCGGCACGTGGCTCGATGCGGCGTCGACGCCGTTCGGATTGCCGCCGTGGCACACCGTGCACTTGAGCACCTCGGCGTCGCCCGGGAACTGGTGCGGATTCTCGAGACCCGAGCCGGCGTAGTCGTCGTGCTGCGAGCCGTTGTGGCACTTCATGCACGACTCCGAGGTCGACACCGAAGCCGACCGGCCCACCTGGTCGACGCAGGACGTCTGCAGCAGCGACGCAGCCAGCACCGTGACGAGGCCGGCGAACGCGATGTAGCGCACAGGGTGGTTCATGAGTCTGCTCCGGGTCTTGGCGGGTGCTCCAGCACTGCCGGGTGTCGACTCCATCGACACGCGGACGTCATTCACGAAGCCGGCCGTCCCGGAACGGGACACCGGCCGCCGTCTGCGATCACCTGACGATCGCCTGATTCCACTTGGTCGTCATGTGGCATCGATCGCAGCGCAGGTCGATCCAGCCGAGGCCGATGTGCGGCGGGTTGGTCGTCTGCGCGGCCTCGTCGTAGTGGCAGCTCGAACAGTCGGGGTCGGTCGGGCGGAAGTTGCCGACCGTCGACCCCGCGTGGCAGCGGTTGCAGGCGACCATCAGGTGCGATCCCGTCAACGGGAACCGCGTGTGCAGGTGCGCGGTGCGCGCATTGGGCACGAACCAGGTCGACTCGTCGTGGCAGCGTCGGCAGTCGGGCCCGAGTTCGCCGAAGTGCGCATCGGCGTGGCAGCCGACGCAGCCCTGGGCCTGGAACGTCGCGACCGGCCCGCGGTCGTTGTGACAGCGCAGGCACAGCGCCTCGGCATGGGCGCCGAACAGCGGCACGCCCGTGCGCACGCCGTGGTCGAAGCGGAAGTCCGTCGCGAGCTGGTTCCACGACGCGCCGACGTGGCACAGGTGGCAGTCGGCCGGGAACTTCTCGTGCGAGACGACGAGCCCGAAGCCGGCCCACCAGCGGTGCAGCTCGGCCTGGCGCGGCGAGGTGATCGAACAGGCGACGACCATGATCGCCATCGCGGCGACCAGGAGGGAGATGGACCTTCGTGTGCGCATGGGGTTCGCCTCAGAAGTGTCGCTGCAGGTAGATGCCGAGGCCGAACGACAGCTCCTTGTCGTAGAGCGTACCGTCGGCGTAGATGCTACACGCCCAGCTCGCGCCGAGATCGGGGCCGACCAGGATGCCGAGCCGGTGCTGCAGCAGGTCGTCGCGATTGCTCGGAAAGCCATCCTGGTGCACGTAGCCCAGTTCGTAGAGCAGATCGAGGCGGCCGTAGCTGAACTCACCGCCGTGGTCGAGACGCACGCCGGCGACCGACTTGCCGAGACCCTGCACGTCGTACACCGCGATGCCCGTGCGCGCGCCCTTCTGCAACAGGCCCGGGGCCTCGACGCCGAACTCCCCGGTGAATCCGTCGTCCTGCTCGTCGGTCCAGCCCGTGAGCCGCGTGTACCACCGCGTGTTCTCTGCCGACAGCGTGTAGGCGTAGGCCGACAGGCGGTCCTGATGCGCGGTGGCCAGCGTCGCCGGCTGGATCGTCTGCGGCAGCTCACGGCGCAGCAGATCGGGGTACGACTCGTGGTCGTAGGCGAACTCGAGGCCACCCGAACCCTTCCAACGGCGCGTCACGAACGCGTTGGCGCGCGAGATCTCGAACGGGTCGTTCTTGAGGTTGTCGTTGCCGCCGTAGAAGTCGATCCACACCGTCGCCGACAGGTCCCAGTCGTCGAGCGGCAGGAAGCGGGTCTTGACGACGACGAGGTCGCGGTCCGCCTCCAGACGATGCCACGACTTCTGGTAGCCGATGCCCCAGGTCACGCGCTCGCCGACGCCGCTCGTCCAGATGTACCAGGCGGCGACCTGCAGATCGGCGAGCGACTCGAGGTCCTCGTCGAGCTCGGGCAGGTAGCCGACACTGCAGCCGATGCGGTCGCCGCCTTCGCGCCGCAGGCCGATCTGCGCGCCGTCGAGCAGACCGAACTCGGGCATGTCCCGCGGCAGGAACCGGCCGATCTGCCAGTGCACGGGCTCGAAGCGCGTGCCGCCGTGTTCGTAGCTCACGTCGTACAACCGGATGTCCGTGCCCGTGCGCTCGGAAGTCTCGGTCATCCAGTCGAACTCGCCGTGGAACCGCAGCACGCCGCCGTCGCCGTTCGGGTTGGCCACCTCGACGTCCATGCCCGAGATCAGGAACGAATGCGTCCACGAGTCCAGCGTGCGCACGAGGTTGGCGCTCGTGTAGGTGCGCCCGTTGACGGCGGCGCGCGGGCGTTCGTTCGGGCGCGGCGGTCGCGTGTGGCCGAGCAGCGGCATGCCGGGGCGCCATTCCTCGTCGGCCGGCGGCGGCGGCGGCGTCTCGGTGGGTTCGGTCACCTCGGCGGGTCGTTGTGCCGTGCGTGTGCGCGGCAACAGCACGTGTCCCTTGGTGCCGATCGGCAGCACCGCGGTGCGGTCCACGATCTCGACCAGCGCCGTGCGGTCGTCGACCTCGACGACGGCGCCCTGCACGACGGGCCCGTTGCGCGGCGACAACACGACACGATCACCGACCTCGACGAGGTCGCGACGGCCGCGGTCGACGACGAGCGAACCGTCGGGCCGCAGCGATGACACGCGCAGCGGCAGCTGCTCGAACACGTCCTCCTGCGCCACCACCGCCACGGCCGGGAGCAACACCGCCCCCACTCCCAGCCAGTTGTTGCTGCTGTTCATCGCCTTCTGCGCCTCCCCCCCGCCCCTCCGGCCTCGTTGCCGTGGCACGACACACACTCCATCGCCATCGGCGTGTAGCGGGCCACAGTCGATCCGCGAATCAGCTCGGGCTTGTGGCACTCGGCGCATCCGACCTTGGCGTGCTGGTCGCCCAGCTGGAAGCGCGAGTCGAGGTTGTGGCGGAACGACAGGCTGGCGAACTCGATCGTGCTCTTGTGGCAACGGAAGCAGTCGGTCTTGCCGAGCCGCTCGAACTGCCCCTGGTGCGGGTCGTGATGGCAATCGGCGCACTCGCGGCCGCGGGCCTTGCCCCACGTGCGGCCCGTACCGGCCGTGGCAGCGAGCGGTTCGTGGCAGGCCGCGCAATCGAGCTTGGCGTGCGCCCCCTGCAGCGGCCACTTCGCGAACGCGCCGTGGTCGAAGCCGTGCGGCAGGGCCCGGAACGACGCGGTGTCATGGCACCGCTGGCAGGTCCTGCGGCCCTCGACCTCGCTCGGCACGCCCGGCTTGTCGAAGACACCGTCGTGCGGATCGCCGTGGCACGTGACGCAGCCGCGGAACCCTTCCCCATGCGTCGGCACGCGCCCGAAGCGCCGCCCGAGCGCGTCCGGCTGCGCGGTGCGCGCGTGGCAATCCGTGCACTCGATCTGCCCGTGTGCACCGTCGACCGGGAAGCCGGTCCACCGGCCGTGGTCGAACCGTTCGTGGTCCAGCTGCGCGAACGCGCGCGTGCCGTGGCATTCGGCGCACCTGCCGCGCGGGTTGGCCGCGAGTGCTTCATCGACCGGCGCGAACGCCCCCTCGTGCGCGTCGTCGTGGCACTGCTCGCAACGGTTCGGCGTGCCCTGGAACCGCCGCGGTGCGTCGCCCGTGGGCTCGGCGTGGCACTTCGAGCAGTCGATCTCGGCGTGCTTGCCGTCGAGCGGCAGCTGCGTGCGCGCGTGGTGCGCGGCGTCGAACGCGTGCGGCGCGAAGCGCGTGCGGTCGTGGCAGGCGACGCAGCCGGTCGCCGCGAACGGCCCCGTGTCGAATTGACCGCCGTGCGGATCGCTGTGGCAGGCGCGGCAATCGTCGGCCTGCCGGCCCGGGTGCCGCTGCGCGTAGGAGCTGTTCGGCGCGTGGCACATCGCGCAGGCCACACGATCGTGCGGCGCGCCGAGTGCGAAGCCGCCGTGCACGTGCTGCTCGGGCGTCACCGTCGCGCGCATGTCCTGGAACGTCGGGAACTCGAGCGAATGGCACTGCACGCACACGGCCTTCGCATCGACGGCCGCAGCGCTCGCGTTGCCGAGCACGAACGAGGCGCTGTGCGGCGTCGCGTGGCAATCGGCACACTGGCGCGCCTGCTCGTGCGCGCCGCGTCGCAGCGCCTCGAGCGCGTGCGGCGCACCGGCCGCGTGGCACTGTCGGCACTCGACCGCGCCGTGGGCACCGTTGAGCGACAGCCAACGATCGTGGTCGACGACGAACCGCTCCTGGAACGTGCTCTGGCCGTGGCACGTCGCGCAACCGAACTGCATGCGCCCACCGTGCGGATCCGCATGGCACGACGCGCAGTCCTGGCTCAGGCCCAGGAACCGCTTCTGGCCCTCGGGCAGCAGTTGATCGTCGGCGTGCAGGTGGCACGCCTTGCACTCGAGCGTCAGGTGCGCGCCGGCCATGACGAAGCCGATGCGCGCGTGGTCGAACGTCTGCGGATCGGCCACACCGGCCTGCGCGAAGGCGAGGCGGTTGACGAGCCGGAACTCGTCGCCGTGGTGCTCGCCGTGGCACGTCGCACAGTTGGCCGCCAGGCCCGCCGCGAACGTGCCGTGCAGACCGTGATGATCCGCGACCTGGGCCGCGACGTCGGCATGGCACTCGCTGCAGGCGCTGCGCATGTCGCCGAACCACCCGCCGTGGCACTTCGAACAGGACTCGCCGCCGTGCAGGTCGGCGACCTGGTTGTGCACGGACGACACCCGGCCCGGCGACTTGCGTTCGGCGGCGGCCATCGCCAGCACGAGCACGCCGATCGCCGAGACGACGCCGAGCACGAGCGCGGTGCGATTCACCAGACGCCCCCGCTGCTGAAGACGCCGTTGAGCGTCGCGACGACGACGTGCACGAGCAACAGCACGACCATGAGCAAGGCGAGCCAACGGTGCAGCCATCGCCAGGTGGCCAGCACGGCGCGCAGATCCTCGAGGTGGGCCAACGCGACGGTCGCCGCATGCGCGGTGCGCGTGCGGTGCATGACCTCGGCGAGCGCGGCCGCGTCGACACCCGCGGCCGTAGCACTCCGGCGCAGGCGCCGCTGCGTGCGCCAGAGGTCCCACTGCAGACCGGCCAGCGCGAGCACACGACCGAGCCAGGTCGACTGCCACTGGCGCCGGTCGAGCAGTGCGAGCACCTCGTGCCGGGCCTCGTTCGCGAAGTCGCCGGCCCCGGGCACAGGGACCGCCGCGAGTTCGCGCCGCAGCGCCGCGAGGCCGAGTTCGCGTCCGTTCGCGCTGCGCGGCAACCAGGCGTAGAACCACCGCCCGACCGCGCCCGTCGCCAGCAGCAGGACCAGCGCCCAGAACGCATAGCCGCCCGGCGTGCCGCGCGGGGCCATCGCCGCGTGCAGCATGACGAACACCACGGCCAGCACGCCGGTGCCCACGTGCGCCGTCATCCACAGAGACAGCTGGCCGAAACGCACGCCGAGCCACTGATGGCGCCGCAGCAGGTAGGCGAGGTTGGCTAGCACGGCGGCCGCGGCCACGAGACCGAACCACAGCCCGATCGCGCGATCCGGGCGCAACGTCGCGTGCTTGGGGTAGGCGGCGCGCGCGGCCGCCGTGAGCCCGTAGTAGTCGAAGTGCCAGAGCACGAAGCCGAGCGCCGACACGGTCAGCACGAGCCCGAAGACCAGGGCCGGCAGCATGCCCGAACCCGCCTCGCTCGCGGCGGCCACCGGCGGCTCGGGCCGATCCGCGGGATCGAACGAGACCCCGCTGCGCTCGAGCTGCGGGAACGGCGGCACGCCGCCCGCCATGATGAACACGTCGTCGGCACGCAGCTGCACGGCGACATGGCCGCCTGCCTCGCCCTGCCGCAGTTCGACCTGACCCGGGGCGATCGCCACGACCTCGGTGCCGAACATCGCCTCGACCTGCCCCGCGGCGAGCCGCGACTCGATGCGCGTCTTGTTCTTGCTGCGCAGGCGGAAGAACCCGTTCTGCCGGTAGACGATCGTCACCTGGTTGCCGGGCTGTTCGGACAGCGCGAGCGCCGCCTCGACGGCGCTGTCACCACCACCGACGACGACCACGTGCCGGTCCTGGTAGGCTGCCGCGTCGAGCAGGCTGTAGGCGACGTGCGGCAGGTCCTCGCCCGGCACGCCGAGGCGCCGCGGCATGCCGCGGCGACCGACCGCGAGCACGACGTTGTGCGCGCGCAGCGCGCCGGCGTCGGTGTGCACGACGAACGTGCCGTCGTGCTCCCGTTCGACGCGATCGAACGTGACGCCGCCGCGGAACGGCAGCGCATGTTCCTCCGCCAGGCCCTGCCACATCTCGACGAGCTCTTCCTTCTCGTACTCGCGCTGCCGCAGCCGCCCGTGCAGCGGCAGGTCGATCGCGTCGGTCAGCACGAGCTTGCGCCGCGGGTACTTCGCCACGGTGCCGCCGATGACCGGCTCCTGGTCGAGCAGCACGAAGTCGAGCTCGTGCTGCCGGCTCGCCAGCGCGCAGGCGAGGCCACCGGGACCGGCGCCGACGATGACGACGTCGTGCACGCCGCCGGCGGCGCGCGGCGCCGCACGAACGCGCTGCGCGATCGTCGCCGCGACCTTCGCACCCTGCACGGTCGCCGTGCGGATCAGCGAACGCGCCGTGATCTCACCGACGAGGAAGAGGCCCTCGACTCCGACCGCCTGCAGTTCGTCGTCGAGTGCGGGCACGTCGCGGCGTTCGGACAGGTCGCCCTGGCTCAGGGTCACGGCGCTGACCGGGCACTCGGTCACGCAATGGCCATGACCGACGCACGCGGCCGCGTTGACGACCGCCGCCTGGCCGTGCACGAGCTGCAGCACGCCGACCTCGGGGCACGACGCGACGCACGTGCCGCAGCCGAGGCACTTGGCGAGGTCGATGACGGGCACCTGCAGCGGCGCCGCATCGTTCTTGCGGCTCGCCATCACCTGGCGTTCGGCGAGCGCCTCGCGCTGCCGGCGCAGGTCGTGCGCGCGGTGCCAGCACGCGGCGACGGCCAGCGCCAGGATCAGCCCGAGGGCGATCAGCAGCATCCAACTCATGGACCCCCTCGGCGGTGTGGACGGTCGCTCAGCGAGCCGGCTCGGCGGGCATCGACGAACCCTCGACGTAGGCGCGAGCCGCCGTCAGGCAGTTCTCGAGGCTCTGGTCGAGCGAGCGCGCCGTGTTCGCGACGAGCTTGACCTCCTCCTGGATGTCCTGGATGGAACCCTGGTTGAGGTCGTGCGCGAGGAACGACGCGTGGTCGCGCAGCGCCTTGACGTAGCCGTCGAACTGGTCGCGCGCCGGCACCGCGACCGCGGTGATCGCGTCGTAGCGCTCCTTGGTCACGGCGTAGCGCAGCTCGCTGCGTTGGCGCAGGCGGTCGCTGCCGATCGCCTTGAGATCCGCCTGCCACTGCGTGAACACGGGCTTCGCGGCCGCCAACATCGGGTCGACGACTTCGCGGAAGCGTTTGGCCTGCTGCTCGGCCACGTCGATCGACTGCACGAAGCGCGCGAAGGCCGCCGAGGCCGGCTCCTTGCCGAACTTTCCGGCGGCCAGGAAGTTGAGGCGTTCGAACGAGTCGCTGATGGCCATGCGCGAACGGTCGGCCTCGACGTGCACGCGTTCGATGCAGGTGACCAGTTCGTCGACCGCGATCGGGGCCGACTCCTGACCCGACCCCGAGGCACAGGCGGCGACGAGGAGACACGACAACGGCAGAGCTCGTGATGCGGAGCGGTGGTGCATAGGTGATGGATTCTGATGCGTGGGCCGGCGATGGCGCCAGCTTCCTATCGGCAGATCGGCCGTTGCGACTGGCGGCTGGATCGCGCCGACCCGTTCCTGGACCGCGCGCGGGGCCAGCGGCGGCGGCATCGAAGCCAGCCGATCGCCAAGCCTCGTGCGATGAAGGCACACGAGGCCGCCCTGGGCCGCGCCGCGGTTACGCTTCATCAAATGCTGCTTACGATCCTCGGCTCCGGCACGGCGATCCCGGTGCCCGATCGGTTTCCGGCCGGCTACCTGCTCGAGTTCGCGGCCAGCACGGTGATGGTCGACTGCGGGCCGGGCACGCTGCGCCGCCTCGCGGCCGCCGGCGTCGGCCTCGAACGGCTCGACGCCGTGCTGCTGACCCACTACCACACCGACCACTGCGCCGACCTCGCGGCGTTGCTGTTCGCGCTGCGCTCGCCGCACTTCGCGGGTCGCGCGCCGATGCGCCTGTTCGGCGCGCCGGGCCTGCAGCGACTCGTCGCCAGGTTGACCGACGCCTGGCCCTGGCTCGCTCCGCGCGGCTACGAGCTGCAGCTCACCGAGGTGCTGCCGGGATCCTTCGCGCTCGGCGACGCCGAAGTGCTCGCCGTACCGATCCGCCACACCGCGCAGAGCCTCGGCTACCGGATCGAGACCGCGGCCGGGCGCGTGGCGTTCTCGGGCGACGCCGACACCTGCGACGAGCTCGTCACGCTGGCGCGCGACGCCGACGTCTTCGTCTGCGACGCCGCGACCCCCGACGGCCAGAAGCTCGAGGGCCACCTGACGCCCGGGCTCGCGGCCGAACACGCGCGGCGCGCCGGCGTGCGCCAGCTCGTGCTGACGCACTTCTATCCCGAGTGCGAGGGCCACGACCTGCGCGCGATGGCCCGGGCCTCGTTCGACGGCGACCTCGTGCTCGCCGAAGACCTCATGCGGCTCCGCATCGACTCGCCATGACATGGAGTCTTCGACATCCGGGGTCGGCGTGCTGAAGGACTGCGCACGCGCGCGGGCGACCCGGACCGCGGCGCACTCGCCGGCGCCGGCGTTCAGAACGCCGGCCGGGCGGGCCGATGACCCGACGTCATGAACGCACCGAGCCTCGTCGCCTGTCATGCGCTACGGTTTGCCTCCGTGAACACCCTGGCGATCGACATCGGCGGCTCGGGCCTCAAGGCGACCGTGCTCGACTTGCGCGGTGAGATGCTGTCCGACCGCGTGCGCGTCGACACGCCGGTCGGCGCCGCACCCGCAGACCTCGTGGCGGCGCTCGTCGACCTCGTGCGGCACCTGCCGGACGCCGAACGCATCGCGGTCGGCTTTCCCGGCATGGTGCGCGACGGCATCGTTCGTACGGCGCCCAACCTCGGCAACGACGGCTGGCAGGGTTACGACCTCGCCCGGGCGTTGCAGCAGGCGCTCGGCAAGCCGGCGCGGGTCGGCAACGACGCGGACGTGCAGGGCCTCGCGGTCATCGAAGGCAGGGGCGTCGAGATGGTGATCACGCTGGGCACGGGCTTCGGCACGGGCATCTACGAGAACGGGCGCGTCTGTCCGCACCTCGAGATCTCGCACCAACCGTTCCGCAAGGGCGAGACCTACGACGAGCAACTCGGCGATGCGGCGAAGAAGCGCATCGGCAACGACAAGTGGCAGAAGCGCGTGCTGCGCGCGATCGACAACATGCGCGCGCTGACGCACTTCGACCATCTGTTCATCGGCGGCGGCAACAGCCGGAAGCTCGACTGCAAGCTGCCCCGTGACGTCACGATCGTCGACAACTCGGCCGGCCTCATCGGGGCCGTCAAGTTGTGGCAGACGCCGGCCGGCTGAGCGGCCCGCCCGTACCGGCGCGGATCAGCTGGCGCGGAACACGTCGCAACCGTCATCCGAGCGGACCTGTTCCATCGCACGCAGCGACGGCGCACCCGCCAGCAGATCGGCGACCGCGATGGGGCGCCGCATCGGGCGCGAGGCCACCGCTTCGGGGCGATCGGCGATCAGGTACAGCAGCCCACCGGGCGCCACGACCTTGGCCAGACACTCGGCCGTGCCCACCGGGTCCGGCACGCACTCGAGCACCGCTTCGGCCAGCACGAGATCCCACTGCCGCCTCGCCGGCAGCTCGACCCGGTGCGACGACGTGAGCAGCACTTCGATCTCGTTCTGGTGGCACCGTTCGAAGAACCAGGCCGCGAAGCGGGCCGTCGGCCCGTCGACGTCGCAGTAGGTGACGTGCTTGCCGTCCTCGTGCAGCAGGGACGCCGTCTGACCGAGGCCGCCGCCGAAGTCGAGCACCGTCGGCCCGCCGCCCGTGAAACACGACCAGTGGCCGTCCTTGACGTAGCCGGCCCGCCGCGACGCGCGGCCCGAGCTGCTGTGCAGCAGATCGAACAGGCACTCCTCGTGCTCCTCGTAGTAGGTGGCCGCCTTCTCGGCGAACGTAGCACCGGGACACTCCTGCCAGCTGACCTGGTTGAACGTCGCGTGGTGCTGCACGCACTGCGTCACGACTCCCACCGGCAGACCGGCGAAGTCCGAATAGAGTCGATGGACGTGAGTGTCGGCGAGGCCGATTCGCGTGGTCGCGTGCATGTTGCTACCTCGGCTTCCGTATCGGCTCGCACCGGCGACAACTGGAAGCACGTACACTCGCACCGCACCGCATCTCGGCGCGCGGTCCCGGCGTTGCCCGAGCGCGGTGCGGGCGATGACGACGGCGGTTGCGCGCGCCCGCGGCGGGGCCGTGCGCGCCCGCGCGCGGAATTCGATCCCAACACGAGACCTAATCGCCGCCGACGCGCCGGCGCCCGTAGGCGAACGCGCCGAGCAGCATGGCGAGCCCGAGCACACCGGTCGCGAGCACACGCAGCGGCGTCTCGAGCATGCGCAGATCGTGCAGGCCGAGTTTCACGACGACGATGCCGAAGCCGATCAGGCCGGCCCAGCGCAGGTCCGACCGCTGCTTCAGGAAGCCCGCGAGCAGCAGGCCGCCGGCGAAGGCCAGCGTGTAGAGGCTCGTCGCGACGTCGCTCCAGCCGCCGGGCCAGTCGCGGATCAGTTCGAGCAGTTCCATGAGCCCACCGAGGTAGCCGACCGCGAACATCGCCACCGCGAGCACACGGCGGGCCACCGGTTCGGCCGAGCGCAGCACGCGCGTCGCCGCGAACAGGCACGCGAACAACGCCAGCAGACAGCCGAAGCGCACGTTCCAGAACGGCACGAGGCCGGCGTCGCCGCCGCCCGGCAGCGGGCCCTCGAGCACCATCAGCGCCCAGCCGAGCGCCAACGCCACGAGCACGCCGACGGCCGCGACGAGCAGGTTTCGATCCCGGCGCAGACCGGCCTGCACGGCGCCCAGCGTCGCGACACCGCCCGTCGCGGCGACCGCGATCGCCACCCAGTGCGCGAGCGGCCCCGCGAACTCGAACCGCGGGCACAGCCCGAACAGCGTGGTGACGCAGCCGAGCAGCAGTGCGAACACGGCCGCGGCCGACGGCCTCGCCGTGCGCACGAGCGCCGCCGGCACGAGCAGCGCGGCGACCACCTGCAGCCGGCTCTCCGTGCTCGGTGCGCAGTGGGTGAGCACGACGTTCGCGGCGAGTATCGCCGCGACGCAGGCGCCGAGCTCGCCGACGCGCAGCCAACGCCGTTGCACGAGCAGCGCCGGGCCGACCGCACTGAGCGTCGCGAGCTGCACCCAGACCTGGGCGGCAGTGCCGGCCGGCCAGCTCGACGCCTGCCATACCTGCAGCGCGCCGAACGCCACCAGCAGGCCGCCGAGTCGCGCGACGCCGGGCCCGCGGGCTTCGTTGCGTCGCACGAGCACCGCGGCGACGGCGAGCCACGCCGCACCGGCGACCAGACCGAAGCCCGTCCATTCGAAGTGCATCCAGGTGTCGAACAGCAGCACCGCCTGCGTGCAGGCGATGCCGATGACGGCCGACGACCAGCGCGCGCGCGGCACCGCGCCGCCGAGCAGCGCCGCCGCCAGCTCGGGCGCCGCGAGCAACAGCGTCACGGCCTCGACGTGCGACACGAACGAGCCCGTCGAGACGCGGCCGTTCCACACGTACCAGCCCGTCGCGAGCGCGACCGTGGCCACGACGGCGAGGCCGCGGGCCGCGCGCCAGGACCAGGCGCGTTCGGTCCAGGCCGCCCACGCGTGCAGCGTCAGCAGAACGACGAAGAAGGCGGTCGGGGTCGGGCTCGGCGACCCGACCAACACGGGCGCCGCGTAGGCACCGGCCAGCGCCACGGTGGCGAAGGCCTCGAACCGCAGCACGCGCGCGAGCAGCTGGCCCAGCGCCGCGCTCGCGAACAGCAACAGCATGGCGACCGGATCCGGAACGAGTCCGTAGCGCAGGCTCGCCAACGCTCCGGCGACGTAGGTCATCGCCGTGCCCGCGCCCCACAACACCGCCGTGTAGTACGGTGAGACCCTGGCGCGCAGCAGGTGGCCGGCGCCCACGAGCGCGAGGCCCGCGCCGTAGACCAGGGCGACGCGACCGACCGGCCCGAGCCGCTCCCAGCCGAGCTGGCCGAAGTACGCGGCGGCGAGCAGCAGCGCCGCGGCGCCCACGCGGCCGAGGATCGTCAGGCCGACGAAGCGCTCGAGGTCGGTGTGCTGCGCGCGCCGAGGTGCCGCTGGTTCGGGTTCGGCGTCCGCCGGGGCGGGCCAGGCCGGCGCGCGCGGCGCCGGGCTGCCGGCGTCGGCCGGCTGCGGCTGCGGCTCCGGCTCCGGCTCCGGGGCATCGTCCTGCGGCAGCGGCGGTGGGGTCGGCGCCACCGCGCCGGCGCCGCCGGCGACCCGCACGTCGAGCCTGGACTCGAGCTCCGTCACCCGTTCCTCGAGGTGGCGCAGACGCAACAACACGTGATCGAGCATGGCGGCGCTCCGGTTTTGATAGTGTTCGCTAACTTTTGTGATGCTAGCGGGCGACAGCCCAGGCCGTCAACCCGTCGCAACCACCAGCGCGCAGGTTCCGGCCCCGGCCTGCCAGTGCCCGCAGCAGGTCCGCCCGATGTCACTTGCCGCGGAGCCGGTTGTTAGTGGATACTATCCTTCATGCGCAAGACAGTTCCGGCGACGCGCCTCGACGCGACCCGCCGACGTGCACAGATCCTGAACACCGCCATGCCGGTCTTTGCGCGCTTCGGCTTCGCCGGCACGAGCACGCGGCAGATCGCGGCCGCCGCGAGCATCGCCGAACCGATCCTCTACCGCCACTTCCGCAACAAGGCGGCCTTGTTCCGCGCGGTGCTCGACCTCGTCGCACGCCGGTTGGAGCACGCGATCGGCGCGGTGATCGCCAGCGCTGCCGGCGCACGCGCGCGGCTCTTGGCCCTGGCCGCGGCGCTGCCCGGACTGCTGGCCGCGCACGAAGACGAACTGCGCGTGTTGTGCGGCGCCGCGGCGAGCCACACCGACACCGCCCAGACGCGGGCGACGCGCGCGGCGCTGACACGCCTGGGCACGGTGTTGACGAAGGGACTCGGGGGGCCGGGCCTGCGCCGGGGCGTCGACCGCGCCACCGCCGCGTACTTCCTGCTCGAGGTCGGGCTCGGCTCCGCCCTGCTTCGCCCCGTCGGCGTGCGCGCCGTGTCGCGACGCGGCTACGGCGAGCGCGCGCTCGCGCTGCTGACCCATGCCCTGTTGCCATGACGCCGCCGCCGGTCATGCGCCTCATCGCGCTGGGCGCCAGCAACCTCACGCGCCTCTGCCTGGCCGTGCTCGACGCCGCGCGCGAGCAGGCGCAGGGCCCGGTCGAGGCCCACCTGGCGCTCGGCCGCGGCCGTTCGTTCGGTGTGAAGAGTCGCCTGCTCGGACGCGAACTGCCCGGCATCGACGGCTGCGGTCTGTGGCGCGCACTCGGCGACTGCCCGGAGCTCCCGACGACCGCGTTCGTGACCGACGTCGGCAACGACGTGCTGTACGGTGTCGAGGTGCCGCGCATCCTCGCCTGGGTCGAGTCCGCATTGCAGCGCCTGAGCCGGCACACCGACCGCGTCGTGGTCGCGGGCCTGCCGATGGGCACGCTGCGGCCTCTGTCGGCCTGGCGTTTCGCGTTCGTGCGTTCGCTGCTGGTGCCCGGTTGTCGCCTGACGCTCGCGCAGACGCTGGACGCCGCCGAGCGGCTGCACGCGGGCCTCGCACGGCTCGCCGAGCGACACGGCGCGACGTTCTGCGAGCCGGAACCGTCCTGGTACGGCTTCGATCCCGTGCACATCCGACGTCGGTGCGCGGGCGCGGCGGTGCGGCGATGGCTCGGCATGACGCCTGCGGGCGGCACGATGCCACCGCTCGACGGAACCCTTGCTCGCCTGCGCCTCCTGTTCGCGCGACCGCACGAGCGTGCGTGGTTCGGTGTCGCGCGCCGACACGCGCAACCGGCTCGCTGCTTCGCCGATGGCACAACGCTGAGCCTCTGGTGACGAGCGCGCGCGTCCGGCCGGCGCCGGGCGCGATTCGACGCGGACCCGACCCGGCGCGCCGCTATCGTGCCGCCATGGGTCGCCCCAACCAGAGCGAACAACGCCGAGACCAGCTGATCCCGACCATCGCCGCGACGTTCGCCGAACTCGGCTACCGCCGCACGACGACCGCGCTGCTGGCCGAGCGGTGCGGCGCGCAGGAGACGATCCTCTATCGACTGTGGCCCGACAAGCGCGCCATGTTCACGGCCTCGATCGACTACGTCGTCGAACATTCGCAGGCGATCTGGGCCGGCACCGCGACACGCAGCAGCGCCAAGACCCAGGCCGAGGCGGTGCTCGACTACGAGGCCGACCACCTCGGTGAATTCGGCCTGTATCGGATCCTGTTCGCGGGCCTGTCGGAGACCGACGACCCGGCGATCGCCAAGGCCCTGCGCGCGGCCTACCGCAGCTTCCACCGCTTCCTGCTCGCCAAGGTCGACGACCACCGGCAGCGGCGCGCCGCCCGGAGCCTGCCGGACGCCGAGTGGACCGCGTGGGCGCTGCTCGGTCTCGGCACCGTCGTCAACCTCGGCCGCGAGCTGGACTTGCTGCCCAAGAAGGCGCGGGCCAGGCTGCTCTCCACGGTCGGGCGACAGCTGCTCGGTTAGCCGATGTGCGCAACAGGTGGAGCGCGGCCACGCAGTGGTGTCAGTGAATGCTTACATAACTGAGAAACCATGAACGCCGACGCGACATCTGCAGTACCCGTCCCCCACAACTGGTTCCTGGTCGCGGCCAGGGCCGGCCTGCTCATCTGGACCGGCTTCTGGACCTGGTTCGTGACGGCCGTCATGTCGTCCGAGGGCATCAGCGTGACGCCGGTCATGGCGCTCGCGTTGCTGTGGACCGTCGCGACCACCGCGTGGCTGCGCCCGCGCCTCGGCGCGTTCGTGTTGCTCGGTCTCGGCGCGCTGCTCGGCCTCGGCAACACCGCGTGCTCGGCGACCCCCGCGCCCGCGCCGGCGATCCCGTTCTTCGCGGCGAGCATCGAGCGGCGCCCCGACGGCAGCATCGCGAAGGGGCTGCTGGCCGAACCCGCGTCGATCGGCGGCGTGCCGTGCCGCGGCTGGGTCCGCCTGCAGCCCGACGGCAGCCTCGGTTCGTACGAACTCGCGAGCGAGACGACGATCCAGGGCCACACGCTGCCCGCCGCGAGCTACGTCTGGCTCGACGACGAGGGTCGACTGCAGTCGTGCTTCCTGGCGCAGGACACGGAGATCCAGGGCTACCTGTGCCGCGGCGGGCCCTTCAAGTTCGCGACGGCGTTCCATCCCGATGGCAGCCTGCGCGCGTTCTTCCCGCGCGAGCCGGTGACGATCGACGGCGTGTCGTGCGCCGTCAGTCCGCTGGCGCCCGTGTTCCTGCATCCCGACGGACACCTCGCGGCGTGCCGGCTCGGCGCCGATCTCGTGCGCGACGGCCAGACGCTGCGGGCCGGCAAGGACGTGCACCTCGACGCACAGGGCCGGATCGTTCGCGGCTGAGCGCGGTGCGACCGCGTTGCAAAGCCCGCTCGCGCACCGCATCCTCGACCACATGGCCCTCCGCACGTACCTGGCCACCCTCACACCGGGCCGCACGGCACTCTGGTGCTACGCGATCTGGTACGGCGTCAACGTCGCGCACCGCTTCGAAGCGAGCCCGCGCCTGTGGCTGACCTCGCTGGGCCTCGGCGCGATCGTCGGCACGGCGCTGCTGCTCGGCACGCGCGCGTCGACGGTGGGCACGACGCAGCTCGACCGCTGGCAGGTGTTCCGCCTGTTCCTGATGCCCTTCTGTGTCTCGAGCTTCTCCGCACTCGTCAAGGACGCGGACTACGTGCTCGTCTTCCCGCCGAGTCTGCACGAGAACGTGCTGGGCTTCGCACTCATGGCGGTCTTCGTCGGCACGGTGCGGCTGCTGCGCCCCGCCGGGCCGAACGGCTGACCGCGGGAACGGCCGGACCGATCCGTCAGACCGCGCGCGCCAGATCGTGCAACCTGCCGAGCAGGTCGTCGGCGTCGAACGGCTTCGCGAGGATCGCGGCTCCGGAGCGCGCAGCGAACGCCACGGTCTCCGGCGAGCCGGGGTTGCCCGTCACGAACAGGAACCGGCGCAGCAGGTGCGGCGCCTTGCGATCGACCTCGTCGTGCAGGTCCACGCCGGACATGCCGGGCATGCGCAGGTCGCAGACCACCGCGTCGAAGCGCCGATCCGGCTGCAGCAGCAGCGACAGGCCCTGTTCTCCGGTCGCGGCTTCGACGACCTTCCAGCCGCGGGATCGCGCGAAGTAGCTGATGACCGAGCGCACCTGCGGTTCGTCGTCGACGACGAGCACCGCGAGCGGGGCTCGTGCGACCCCCGGCTGCGCCCGCGACTCGCTCGCCGCCGCCGGCGGCGGCAAGACCTCGGTGCGCGTGGCGGCGACCTGCCACGGCAGCGTGACGAGGAACCGGGCGCCACCACCGGGTGCGTCCTGCACCTCGATCGCGCCGCCGTGCGCCTGCATGAGGGCCTCGGCCACCGCCAGGCCGAGCCCCGAACCGTGCGTGGACTTGCTCGTCCAGAACGGCTCGAAGATCCGGGCACGATCCTCGCGCCGCACGCCGGGGCCCTGGTCGTCGACGCGCAGCACGACTTGATTCGTCGTGTAGGCAGCACCGATGCAGATGCGCGCACCGCGCGGCGAGGCCTGCAGCGCATTGGCCAGCAGGTTGGTCAACACCTGCTCGATCGCCGCCGCGTCCGCGCGCACGACGCGGCGTTCCGGAGCGACCTGCAGCTCCAGTGCGACGCCCGCCGATTCGAGCTGGTGTTCGAAGCCGCGCGCCACGCGCTGCACGAGCGCCGCCACGTCGATGTCGGTCGACACGAACGAGTGCCGGCGCCCGAGTTCGGCCATGCGCCGCACGATGTCGCGGCAGCGATGGGCCTGTTCCTGCACGACGCGGGCCGCCTTGTGCCGCACCTCGGGATCCTCGGCGCCGAGTTCGGCGGCGAACCCGAGGATCGCGGTCAGCGGGTTGTTGAGCTCGTGCGCGACGCCGCCGACCAGCGTCGACTGGAAGCGCAGCCGGTCGTCGCGCCGGACCTGCTCGCGCAGACGGTCGCGTTCCTGCACGGCGGCCAGCGCCGCCTGTTGCGCGCGCTGCATCACGAGCACGATCAGGCCCGACGCGAGCACGACCTGCAGGCTCAGGTCGGCCACGCTGTTGAGGTGCAGCACCACGTTCCACATGGATCCGGTGCTCGCGTGGATGGGGCCGACCATGAGCACGGCCCACCCATAGATCAGCCACAACACGGCCCACACGGCAAGCACGCCGCGCACGGTGCGGCGCCCGACGTCCACCACCTGCTCGCCGCCCTTGTGCAGCTGCCGGGCCGCGTAGCCGAAGGCCAGCGCCACGCCGGGGGCCTGCGCGAGCAGCGCACACTCCACGTTCGGCAGCGACACGCCCAGCGCCGCCCAGCCGCCGATCAGCAGCCCCGGCAGCCAGCGTCGGCTCGGCCACGGCCGCTGCCAGAGCGCCATGAGCCCACCGACGAGGAACCACACGAACGCCGCCTTGCCGCCGAGGTAGATGCCGTAGCAGACCCGCGCGCGCACGTCGCCCTCCTGGATCACGGAGGGACCGACGAGGTGATAGTGCGCGAGCGCGAACCGCACCGAGATGGCGAGCAGTGCGAAGCCCAGGCCGAAGAACGCCGCGCGCCAGCGCCACATCCACAGCGAACTGCCCGGCGACAGCAAACAGAAGAAGGCTGCGAAGATCCAGGCGAGGCCGCACTGGATGATCAGGCCTACCAGCGAGAAGAAGCCGGTGTTGTCGAGGAAGTACATGACGCGGTCGCGGGCGCGGCAGGATAGCCACGCACCGGCGCCGGCGACAGCCTCGCCGCACGAAGGCGCGGACCGTCCATCGTCGGACCCGGCCCGTTCGTCGCGACGCGATCAGCGCGTCGCGCTCTGCGCCTCGGGCAGTGTCGCCTGCGCCGCCATCACGAGCATTGCGGTGGAGTAGACGCGGCCGCCGGCCTCTCCCCAGACACCGATGGGATCCCACGACCCCGCGCGGGTGCCGTCGACGCGCTGCGAACTCGCGAGCGCAACGCCGAGACGGCGCGACCAGTCGGTCCAGATCCGTCCGCCGGAGCGCTGCAGCGCACGCGCCGCGAAGTACCAGTAGTACTCGTCGATCGTGCCCGCGTCGGGCTGCCAGATGGGCGGCTTGGCCGACAGCAGGTTGGCCGACGCCTTCATGATCGGCTTCGTGCCGGGGCTCTGACCCAGCACGTGACGACACAGCAGTGCGGCGGCCGTGATCGCCTCGCCGTTCTCGGGCGGGAACCGCCGCGCATGGTCGCCCGGTTGGCGCGAGCTGAGCTCGCCCTGTTTGGAGTAGCCGGCGCGACCCGTCGGATCCGTCACCTGGTCGAACCAGACGGCACCGAGGTCCAGCGCGGTCTTGTTGACCTGCAGGCCGAAGCCGTCGCCGGCCGCGCACGCCAACAGACACCACGCGGTCACCGACGAGTCGTTGTCGTTGTCGCGCGGCTGGTAGCGCCACACCGAGTAGGGATTGCGGTGGCCCTCGAGGTAGTTGATGCCGTTCTGCGCCACGACCTGGAGCGCCTTGTACTTCGACAGCCCGAACGCCTCGCACACCGCGTAGGTCGCGATCGCGTGGTCGTAGATGAAGTCGTGCGACGCGGGGGCGCCGAACAGGCCGTTGTCCTGCTGCTGCGCCTTGAGCCAGATGATGGCGCGACGCAGGCTCTGCATGTGCGGCCCGGCGCGCAGCGTGTTGCCGTCGGCGAGCAGGGCCAGCGCGGCGAGGCCGGTGACGCCGACGTCGTGGACCGCGTTGCCCGGACCGTCGCACACGTCGCCCTCGACGTCGTGCTTCATGAAGCCGTCGGCGTCCCACTTGCCGTCCTCGTCCTGGTGCCGCACGAGCCAGTCGATCGCGCGATCGACGACCTCGCGCATGCCGGTCGCGCGCGCCGCGACCGTCGCTGCGGGTGGCTCCACGACGAGCGCCGGCGCTACACCGACCTCGCGTGCCGCGATCGGCGCCGCGTCGAGTCGCACCTTGTTGCGCAGCGCGAGCGTGTCGATGTCGTACTGGTGCAGCACGCCGCCGTAGACGACGAACAGGTAGCGTTCGGTCGCCAGCATCGACGCGGCGCCGGGCGCCGGCGCTGTTCCGGCCGGACCAACCGGCAGAGCGGGCCTGCTCTGCTGCGCGGGCAGCACGGCGAACGACGAGAACGCGGCCCAGATCGAGACCGCACGAAGCACAGAGGCACGGAACATCCCAGGACTCCTGGTTGGCTTGTGGAGGGCAACGCCACGCCCACGCTGCGTACGGGGGACTTGCCCGGCCACGGGCACGGCCCGACGGCCAGGACGGAGCGTTGTCGAGTCGTGGCTCGCGAAGCAACGGTGGCCGCCGCGCGGGGTTCATCGGCCGCACGACATTCCCGCGGATCGTTCCAGCTGGAGCTGCTACCGCGGCCGGCACGTGACCCTTCGCAACCGCCACGGCGCCGGCGCCGCCGCCAGGACCCACACGACGTCGACCGCGTCCGCCGCCGAGGCGACCCGCCAGCGACCGCCGACGCGGGGCAGGGGCGCATCGGCGGCGTCGCGCAGCTCGAGCGTTCCTGCGGCCGGCTCGGCCTCCAGCGTCCAGTCGCCCGGCGGCAGATGCAGGGCCGGAACACGAAGCTCGCCGGCCTTGCGCACCTCGAGCCACGGCGCACCCTCCGCCACCACGACGACCGACGACAGCGACAACCACGGCAGCAGCTGCGCCACGGTTCGATCCCAGACGGCACGCGCCGGTGGGTCCTCGGGCGGCTCGGGCCGAAAGCCGGGCACCATCGGCGCCGAACCGAACAGGATCGCCGGGATGTGCACGCCATCGTCGCGGACCTGCACGCCGCACCGGCCGTGCACGCGCAGCCACAGCGGCGCGAACAGCGGTGTCGAGCCGCCTGCGCGGCGGATCGCCGCGGGCACCTCGAAGAAGACACAGCGGTAGTCGGCCACGAAGCGCGCATCGTCGACGAGCGCCCGGCCGGCCGGGTCGAGCGGGATCAGGTCGCCGGGCGCGCAACCGAACAGGAACACGTCGGGGGCGCGGGCCAACAGGTAGTCCGCCGAACCGCGCCGATGGGCCCGCTCGAACGACGTGCGCGCCGGCGCCCGCAGCGGATCGCGCGCGATCGCGGCGTCGCAGAGGCCGAGCATGTCGAGGCTCGGCAAGCGGCTCGCCCAGGGCACCGCGCCGGCGGCATCGACCGCCACGAGCGGCGAGGTCGACGCGAACGCCTCGCGCAGCAGACCGCCGATCGCGAGACCATCGAACTCCCACACCTCCGCGGCGACGCGCGCCTTCTCCGGGTGGTGCCGCGCCTGCAACCGGCAGGCGACCGTGGCGCCGATCACGAGCAGCGAGGCAGCGAGTGCGCGGCGGCCGCCGCCGTTCGCCAGCCGCTCGAGGCCGATGCCGGCCAGCAGCGCGAGCACGGGCAGCAGCGGCACGACGAGCCGGAACGCGGGAAAGAAGTCCCCGCCGATCGCAATCAGGTACGCGACCCATGCCAGCGTCGCCGCGACGAGCGCCGCGACGAAGCCCGGACCCGCGCGCTGCCACCGGGCGCTGGCGGCACCGAGCGCCGCGAGCACCCAGAGTCCACCCATGACGACGACGGCATCGCCGACGTAGGCCAGCCCTTCGGCAGGCAGACCGGCGCCGTCGCCGACCTTCACGCGGGACGTGTTCGCGAGCCAATCGCCGTAGTAGGCCACGCGGAACGCGAGCTGCCCCACCATCGCGACGCCCACCGGCAACGAGAACGCCGCGACCTCGAACAGAGGACGCGCACCCTCGCGGCGTCGCGGCCAGGCGCACAGGAACCACGTGATCGCCAGCACGGCTGGCAACAGCGGCGCGTCCGGCCGCGTCAGCGCGGCGACCGCGAAGCAGATGCCGCTGCGCACGAGCGCGGGCGCCGGACTCGCCGCCGCGAACGCACGTTCGTAGGCGAGCAGGCCGCCCGTCGCACACAGCACGAGCAGCGGCAGTTCGAGGCCGCCGATCGCCCACGGCGCGAAGGCCAGCGTCGCCGGCAACAGCACGCCGATGCCAGCGGCAGGCGAGTGGCGGAAGCGCCACGCGAACAGCGCGAGCGCGGTGCCCATGCCCAGCAGACCCAGCACGCGCGCCGCGGTGGCGGTGCCGAGCCCCGCACCGAACGAGGCGCACAGCAGCACCCACGCGAGGTTGGAGTAGCCCTCGACGCGTTCCCCGTCGGTCCAGGTCAGACCCTGGCCCGCGAGCAGCCGATCGGCGTAGCGCAGCGAGATGAACGCGTCGTCGGCGAAGAACGGCCAGACCTCGGCGATGCACCAGACCCCCATGGCGACGCCGAGCAGCAGCGCGAGCGCAAAACGGGCCCATGCGGGCCAGGCCGGCGCAGACGGATTCGGGGCACGATGCATGGGCAGCACGGCCGGCGCACCGTGCGCACCCGGTAGCGGCCACGGCGGCGAGTCTGGCCACGGCGCCGGGACCTGTCAACCAGACGGCGCAGCGCCGGTGAACGAGCGCCGGAAAGCCGGCCCTTGATCCCAGGGCGGGCCGTCGCAATCCTGGGCCCCCCGAACTCCCCCGCCACGCCGAAGGAACCATGTCCGCGACCGTCGAGAAGCACGTTTTCCAGGCCGAAGTCAACGAGGTCCTCTCGCTCGTCGTCAATTCGCTCTACTCGCACCGCGAGGTGTTCCTGCGCGAGTTGATCAGCAACGCCGCCGACGCCATCGACCAGCTCAACTTCAAGGCCCTGACCGAACACTCGCTGCTCGGCGACGACAGCGACCCGGCCGCCCGGGAGCTGCGCATCGAGCTGATCCGCGACGAGAAGGCCAACACGCTGACGATCCGCGACAACGGCATCGGCATGACGCACGACGAACTCGTCGACCACCTCGGCACGATCGCGCGCAGCGGCAGCAAGAAGCTCATGCAGTCGTTGACCGCCGACCAGAAGAAGGACCTGACGCTGATCGGCCAGTTCGGCGTCGGCTTCTATTCGGCGTTCCTGGTCGCCGACTCGGTCACCGTGATCTCGCGCAAGGCCGGCAGCGACGAGGCATGGGTCTGGGAGAGCGAGGCGAAGGGCTCGTTCGAGGTGCGGCCCGGCCAGCGCGACGGGCGCGGCACCGACGTCGTGCTGCACCTCAAGGACGACGCCAAGGAGTACGCGCAGGAGTGGCCGCTGCGCGAGGTCGTGCACAAGTACAGCGACTATGTGCGCTGGCCGATCCGCATGCAGGTCGAGCGCGGCAAGGAGGGCGAGAAGAAGCTCGAGTGGCAGACGCTCAACCAGGCCAGCGCCCTGTGGACGCGCAAGAAGGGCGACATCGACGACGGCCAGTACCGGGAGTTCTACAAGGCCGTCTCGCACGACTGGCAGGACCCGCTGGCGTGGACCCACTTCAAGGTCGAGGGCGCGCACGAGCTCACGGGCCTGCTCTACCTGCCGGGCAAGGCGCCGTTCGACCTCGTCGATCGCAGGAAGAGCGGCGTGCGCCTGTTCGTCAAGCGCGTGTTCATCATGGACGACGCGCAGGAGATCGTGCCCGAGTGGCTGCGATTCGTGCGCGGCGTCGTCGACAGCGAGGACCTGCCGCTCAACGTCTCGCGCGAGATCCTGCAGAAGGACGCGACGACGCGCTTCATCAAGAAGCAGGTGGTCGGCAAGACGCTGTCGCTGCTCGAGGATCTGGCCAAGGAAGGCGTGACCGAACGACCTGTCGAGGGTGACGGTGACGGCGGGGCCGAGACCAAGACCGAGAAGGTCGACCGCTACCTGCAGTTCTGGGGCGAGTTCGGCCGCATGCTCAAGGAAGGTGTCTACCACGACATCGAGTCGCGCGACCGCCTCGCGGCGCTGCTGCGCTTCCACGGCACGCACGGCGACGCGGTCTACGGCCTGCAGGACTACGTCGCCCGCATGCCGGAGGGCCAGAAGGCGATCTACTACGTCGCCGCCGACAGCCTCGCCGTGGCCAAGGCGAGCCCCCACATCGAAGCGCTGCAGAAGCGCGGCTTCGAGGTGCTGCTGATGACCGACTCGATCGACGAGTGGATCGTCGACGCGCTGCGCGAATTCGCCGAGAAGCCGTTCGTGTCGGCCGCCAAGGGCGCGCTCGATCTGCCCGAGACCGACGAGGAGAAGAAGCAGAAGGAGGCGAAGCAGAAGGAACTGGCACCGCTGCTCGAGCGCGTGCAGAAGGCGCTCGACAGCCAGGTCAAGACGGTGCGCGTGACCGACCGCCTGACCGACTCGCCGGCGTGCCTCGTCAGCGACGAACACGGCATGAGTGCGCGCCAGGAGCGTGTGCTGCGCGAAGCCGGTCACGACGTGCCGCAGCAGAAGCGCATCCTCGAACTCAACCCCGCGCACGCGGTCGTCAAGAAGCTCGAAGGGCTCGACGACGAGGCCCGGTTCGCCGACTGGTCGGCGCTGCTCTACGACCAGGCCCTGCTCGCCGAAGGCACCTTGCCGCCCGATCCGGCGGCGTTCGCGCGGCGGCTCGCGGCGCTCATGGCCCGGGGCTGATTCGCCGCGCGGCGAGGCGTACCGCGGCCTGCCTGAGCGCGGCCGGAGATCGACGATCGATGCGCCTTCAACGCACGTACGTGCCGAGCGTCATTGCCCACTCGCGAGCCGGCAGGACGTGCACGCCGCCATCGAGCAGCGGCTTGTCGCCCAGGTAGACAGCGACGGCGTGACGGATGACCTTCTTCTCGAGCAGTTCGCGCAGGGCGTTGCCGGCCTCCGATCGCCATCGCGCCGAGGCCTTGACCTCGATGCCGACGTTGTGGCGCGGGCCGGTCCACAGGAAATCGACTTCCACGCCGCCGCCGGTGCGATACCACGACAGTTCGCCGCCACACTGCGCCAGTTGCATGTGGGCACGCAGTTCGTGGAGCACCCAGGTCTCCAGCAAGGCCCCCTTCTCCGTTTCGTGGATCGGAGCGCGGAGCCGATTGGCGACAGCGCGGACGACCCCGGGATCGAAGAGGTAGAACTTCGGGTGGGCGACCTCGCGCACCTTCAGCCGCGGTTGCCAGGCGGGGAGCCAGACGCCGATCAGGGTGTCGACGAGGATCTCGAAGTAGCGCTGTACGGTCGAACGTGCGACGCCGGCTTCGGCGGCGACGTTGCTGATGTTGACGATCTGGCCGTTGAGCACCGCCGCGACGCGAAGGAACCTGGCGAAGCCGGCGAGGTCCTTGGTCAGTGCTTCCTGCTGGATCTCCTGATGCAGGTAGTTGGCTGCGTACGCCTCGAGAACGTCGAGCGCGACGTCAGGATCGGAACGCACGCCGGGCAACAGGCCAGTGTGCAGCAAGTCGTCGATCGAGGTGGTCGCGCCAGCTTCGGCCAGGGTCAGCGGGAAGAACGAGCGGTTGATCACGCGACCCGCGAGCAGGTTGGCGTCGAGGCGCTTCAGCTTGCGCGCGCTGGAACCGCTCAAGGCGAAGCGGTAGCGACGACCGTGCTTGGCGATCAGGCTGTGGACTTCGTCGAGCAGAGCAGGGACCTTCTGGACTTCGTCGACCACGACCCACGAGTTGGCCGGCAGGGCCGCGACCTCGTGGCGGAAGTGGGAGGGATCGTGCAGGTAGCGCAGGAAGACGTCGTTCGGCACCAGGTCGCACCAGTGTGCATCCGGCAGGACTTGCCGCAGCCAGGTCGTCTTTCCGGTCGCGCGTGGACCGAACAGAAAGAACGAGGTCTTCGGCAGGCCCAGCTGGCGTGCATACATAGTGGTCATTTTGCACGACAAAATGACCACTGTCCAGGCAGGCGGCCGCGCGAGCCGTGCGAGGGGCGAACGCCGCTGCGCGCGATGACCCGGTTGGCGAGGCTCATGGACGAGCGCTCGCGCTCCGCCCGAGCGCGGCCGGAGCAGCTACAGGTACGTGTAGCTCGTCGTCGTCGTGCAGCCGCCCGGCGTCGTGATCACGACCTGCGCGACGCCCGGTGTGCCGGGCGGCGTGTAGACGCCGAGCGAGCCGCTCGTCGCGGTCTGCACCGTCGCGGCAGCGCCGCCGATCGTCACCGTCGACAGCGGCGCGAAGCCCGAGCCCTGGATCAGGAAGAACACGCCACCCGCGGCGGTGCCGCTGCCGAGGATCGTGCCCGTGACGACCGGCGTCGGATTGAGCGCTGCACTCACCGTCTGGCCGTCGGGGCGCAGCACCGTCACCTGCGAACCACACGGCACGCCGGCCGGGTACGCAAACACGAGCTGGGTCGCCGAACTCGACGTCGTCGCGACCGGGGTGCCGTTCACCGCGAGCACCGAGCCGGGCACGAAGTTCGTGCCGGTCACGGTGATCGGCTGGCCGACCGGCGCGCTGAGCGGGAAGACGCCGCCGATCGTCGGCGGTGGCGCCGGTCGCACCACGACGTCGACCGCGTTGCTGACGCCGAGCTCGAACGGACTCAGCGAACTCGCGATGACGGCCTGCAGCGTGAAGTCGAGCGGGAACGTGACCACGCCGGCCGGGATGCCGATCGTGTACGGTGCCGGCGCCGACGGCAGCACCGGCGCGAAGATGCCGAACGAATCGGCGAGCACGAGTTCGGTCGGTCCCCACGGCAGCACCGGCATGCACATCGAACCGAAGCCGAGCGCCGTGCCCGGCGCACCGGGATTCGGCGCCAGCGACAGGAACAGGATGTAGGGTGCGCCGGGCCCGAACGCGCTCGGCGGCACGAGGCCGATCGGGAACGCCTGCCAGGTCGCCAGTTCGACCGTGCGGAAGGAACCGCCAGCGCTGCCGCCGACGGTCAGCACGTCCTGGCCGATGCTGCCCGCGTAGCACGCGGCGACGAGCGGCGTCGAGTCCCAGGTCCACGACAGGATCTCGACGAGTTCCGTCAGCGTGCCCGCGCCCGTCGTCGCGCAGAAGCCCGCGTACGCGGTGCCGTTGGCGAGGGTCGGCGCCGGGGCCGCGCTGTTGTTGGCGTAGAGTCCGCCCGTGACGAGGCTGTAGGCGCGCGAGATCGCCGGCGCGGCCGAGCCGTCGACGAAGACCTCGATCTGGCCCGGCACGTAGCGCACGCGCAGCGTGTGCACGGCGCCGTTGCTGAGGCTCACGACCGGCGTGTTGCGCGCGATCGAGTACTGCTCGTTCTCGTGGTT
This sequence comes from Planctomycetota bacterium, assembly GCA_036274315.1. Classification (GTDB taxonomy): domain Bacteria; phylum Planctomycetota; class UBA1135; order UBA1135; family UBA2386; genus DASVAL01. The sequence goes on from DASUFY010000118.1 coordinate 43,468, forward strand.
GCCGAGCGAGCCGCGCGTGTGGATCGTCAGTTCGTTGGCGCTCGTGTCGCCGAGGAAGCCGTCCTGGTAGGTGTCGAGCTCGATCGCGATCGAGTTGCGGATGCCGGTCGCACCGTTGGCGCCGTTGCCGTAGCCCATGCCCCAGACGGTGCCACCCATCGTCAGCAGGCCGTTCGGGTCGTCGTGGATGACGAGCGCCAGACCTTCGGCCTTGACCCCCACCGGCGGCGGCGTGATGCGGAACGAGAACGTCGTGTCGAAGCCCGCGAGCACGGGCACCGCCGTCTGGTGCCACGCCCAGCCCGTCTGGTTGCTGAGGTTCGCGGTCAGGCGCAGCGCACTGCCCATCTGGGCAGCGTTGCCGAGCAGCGACAGCGTGCCGACCGAGCTGAAGTCCGGGTACGAGAACGACTGGGCGGCGAGCGGTGCGGCGAGCGCGAGAAACCCGCAGAGGGCCGTGGAGCGTTGCATCATCGAGAGCGGCGGGAAGGGGGTCCGAAGGGCCGGCGAGTGTAGCGCGGCGGCGCGCCAGCGGGCCCGCGAGTCCGAACGCAACACGAAGACGGCATCGTCACACGCTGGACCGCACGCCGCGAATCGCGACCGAACGCACCCGCAACCGTTCGATCGGCTCAGTCGCTGCGCGCGCGGTGCGGCGCCGCACAGTCGGCCGGCGCGACCGCGAAGTGGCCGATGACGTCGCTGTGGAACAACCGTTCGCCGGCATCGGTGAGCCAATGCTGCCAGTCGTCGGCGCCCGCGAAGTGCTGCCCGGTGTAGCGTTCGAGCACGCGGCTCGCCGCCGCCCGCAGCGTGTCGTCGCGCAGCAGCTCCGCGCAGGCTCGCAGCGAGGCGGCCAGGCGGTTGTCGAGGCCGAGCGCCTTGCAGTCGGCGTCGACCTGCCAGTGCCCGTCGACCTGGTGCACGAAGCCGAGCTCGGCCGCGCAGAGCTGCCGCAGCTTCGACAGGTCGTCGCCGGCCGCCTCGCGCCACGCCGCCGGCATCTCCTTCTTCGTGTAGTCGGACAGGCCGTCGGGGGACGCCAGGTAGACCGACAACCACTCGCGCGAACGGCCCTTGCCGACCGCGAGCGGCCGCTGGCCCGCGAAGCGGCGCATGTAGACCATCGTGTTCAGGAACACCGTCTGCGCCTCGTCCGTCATCTCGGGCGGCGACGCCGCGAAGCCCCAGTGGAAGAAGTTGCCCTGCCGCGCGAGCGCCGCGGCGCGCGCGTTCTTGCTGTTGCGGCCGCTGGCGATCCACTCGGCGTCGGGGCTGTCCTCGAAGCCGTAGCCGTCGGCGACGACGCCGACGTAGCGGCCGGCCTTGCCGCGAACCACGTTCCAGGCCGGCATCGTGTCGCCGAGCTGCTGGCCGTCCGGGTGGCGCCGGTAGTGCGCCGGCGTCGCCATGTCGTGCAGCGTCAGCGTGACCGGGAACGGACCCTGGAAGATCGGATGCGAGGCGTCCACACCGTGGGCCTCTTCGTAGAGGCACATTCAAAGCCAGTTCGACTTGAGTTCGAGGTGGTCCGTGATCAGGGCCATGCCGCCGACGACGATGGTGGGGTGACCGAACGCGGCCGTCAGATTGCGGGGTCTGGGGACCTTGATGCGCTCGGGATTGCCGGCGGCGTTGCGCACGATCGGGTCCGGGCAGTCGAGGATCACGATGTCGGCATCGGTGACCGTGTCGTCGCCGAGCTGCTCGACGTCGAGGACCGTGAAGCCCTTGGTGCGCGGCGCCAGGAACTCGCGCCACTGCTCCGTGCGCGGGTCGTCCGGCACGCCGGCGTAGAGCACCTTCAGTTCGAGCTTCGGCGCGGTTTGGGCGGCGAGAACGGGCGCGAGCAGCAGCGGTGCCAGGAGCAGACGCATCGGACCTCCGGTCGGGGGGAAGGGTCCGATGATACCCACGCCGCGGCGAGCAGGCTGCTCAGTTGCTTCCGAGGAGACGACGCAGCGGTGCGGGTTGCGTGTCTCGCCGGTCGGTGCGACGCCGCGTGGCGGGCCGCGGGCTCAGATGCCCACGGTCAGCAGCGCCGCATCCGAAGTCGGCAGCGCGTCGAGCCAGCACGGCGGCACGAATCCGCACTGCACGGCGATCGCGAGCCACTGCCCGACGAACACGAACCCCGTCAGGGTCGGGTCGTTGGGCACGACGAAGTCGTACCGGGTCGCGAACAGGCCGGTCGTGGTCACCGGCATCGGATACAGCACGATCGGATCGATCCACACGCTGCAGCCGACCGGCTGCTGCGGCAGGATGCCGCTCGGGATCGGGATGTTGTTGGCGCCGAGGCCCAGGGCCAGCACCGGCTGCACCTGCAGCGAGGTGTTCAGATTGGGCCCCGAGTAGGTGATGCCCACCGTCGTGCCGAGCTGCGGCAGGCCCTGCACGCCGATGGCCAACGGCTGCTGGTAGGTGCAACCGGCACCGTAGAAGGAGACGGTGGCGCCCTGCGCGGGCAGGGCGGCGACGAAGAGCGAGAACAGGACGATGATGGGCGTACGCATGTGGAATCTCCGTGCTCTGTGGTTCTCGACGCGTCGGGAACCTCCTGGTCGGGTCATGTTCCCACCGGACCCGGCGGCGAGCGAGCCCCGAGAAGGTTCGGAACCCGCGAACCGTTCAGCGCGCGGACTCGTGCAGGGCGGCCAGTGATTTCGCCTGTTCGTCGAGTTGTTCGAGCACGTTGGGGCAACACATGCTGGCCAGCATCAGCGCGAGGTCGGCGGCCACGGCCGGTCCGGGCGCGACCTCGGGGTCGCCCTTCGCGAGCGCCCGCACCGCCTCGAGGCGCTCGCGGCGGCGTCGCGTGAACTCGTCGAGCAGACCCTTCAGTTCGTCGCGCTGAGCGGCCGTCGGAACATCGGGCCACGCCACACACCGCGTGAAGATCGGTTCGAGCAGTTCGACGCCATGCTGCCGCACCTGCTGGCCGAACCGCCGCGCGGTCTCGGCCTGCGCAGCGACGCCGAGCCGCATCACCCGCAGCGACTCGTCGAACAGGCAATAGGTCTCGGCCCGCATCGCGGCCGCGGCCGCGGCCAGCGGCGCGCGCTTGCCGAGATGCTGCCGCACCTGCTCTCGCAGCGGCACCGCCGCTGCTTCGCCGAGCGCCGCCGCGCCGCGCTGCAGCAGCTCGACGGCGTCCCGCTCGCATTCGCCGGCAACCGCCCAGGCGATGCCACCGGGTTCCTGCTGCAGGTGCCGCGCGAGCCCCAGCAACGAACGCACGGACTCGACGAGCCGCTGCGGCTCGCGATCGGCGATCGCCTGCAACCCCTGGCCGACCGCGAGCATCTCGAGCTCGTGGATCGGCAGGAACAGCGAGCCCATGAACTCCGACATGCGCACGTCGGCCATGTCCTGCGTGTCGAAGCGGCGGAACCGGCAGCGCTCCTGCGCGAGTGCCGTGGCCCACTCGTCGAACACCGGCCTCGCGGCCGCGATCGCGGCACGCCACTCGGGTCCGTTCGCGTCTTCGGCGACGACCGGCAGGCCGCCGGACTCGGGGTTGCGCTCGGGCCCTCGCTCCATGCGCTGGCCGAAGACCCCCCGGAGCCGCTCGGCGATCTTGCGGTAGCTGGCGGCCGCGTCGGGCTTCGACAGCTCGGCGAGCGGAAACTCGCGCACGTGGAACTCGCGCCCGTCGCCGGCCACGAACGTCGCGCGCAGCGTCGCGGTGTCGCCGTCGCGCGTCGCGCTCAACAAGAGGCAGCTGTGCCCTTCGCCCGCGTCGAACACGAGCCCCGGCACGGGCACGGCGTTGGTCTCGATCACGCTCTGCGCGAGCGGCGACGTGATCAGCTCGGGCACGTCGTAGCCGGCGAGGTCCCGGCTCGGATGCACGATGACGCGGCTGCGGTGCACGTCGCCGCCGACCAGCACGACACCATCGAGCCGCTGCGCACCGATCCAACCGAGCAGCGCATCGCGTTCGGGCAGCCAGTTGCCCCAGCAGTCGGCCTTGCCGGGCCGCACGCCGCCGTTCCACACCATGCCGCACGCGAGCACCTTGAACGCCGCCGTCGAGCCGCGCAGGCCGCGCTGCAGCCACCGGGTCTGCGCCGCGCCGAGCAGCGAACGTTCGCCGGGCGCGAGCAGCGAGGCCTCGGTGTCGGCGAAGCTGCGCGTGTCGAGCACGAACACCTCGATCGGCCCGCGGCGGAAGCTCGTGTAGATGCCGCGCGCGCCGTCGCCGTAGCTGGCGTGCGCGTGGTACTCGAGGAAGACCTGGCGCGCCGTCTCGCTGCCCTTCACGGCGCCGAACTCGTCGTTGAGAGCGTAGTCGTGGTCGTCCCAGGTCGACCAGGTCGGGATCGCCGCGAGCGCCGCGTGCACCGCCGCGAACGCGAAGAACGCACGGTAGCGGCGGCGGCGGCCGTCGACCGTGCCGTCGTCGATGTACGGCGTGTCGCCGAGCAGCACGAGCGCCTGCGGCGCCCGCGCGAGGATCTGGCCCCAGATCGGCTGTTCGGGAACCTTCACGTCGTTCGCGCACGAGCCGAACGCGATCGCCGCGGCGGTGGCATCGTCGCCAATCGCCGTCGTCAGCGGCGCGCCCGCGGGCGCGTACACGATGCGTTCACCGCTCGTGATCGACCAGTCGTAGGCGGTGCCCGCGGTCAGGCCAGCGGCGTGGAACCGCAGCGTGAGGTCGCTGCCGGGGTCGGCGTTCGCAGTGCACGTGCTCTCGGCACCGTCGGCGAGGCTACGCAGGTGCAGCGTGTAGGTGCCCGCTGCCGCCGCGCGCGCCCACACGTGCAGCGACGTCGCGTCGCTGGGGCCGCGCAGCGGGCCGTGCGTGAGTTGACTCGCGTCCTGCGCATGCAGCGCGGCGGTCGCGAGCCAGGCTGCCCAGACGATCCGGCTTGTGGCGAGGCGCGGCACGCCGACAGCATGGCGCGGCCGCGGCTCGCGTGCGAGCGCGACTTCGTGTCGATCAACGTCATGTTCGCGCGCGGCCGTTTACCCTCTGGCGATGGCGCGACGCTACTTCGCCAACCCACTGCCGCCGGCTGGTCCGACCTTGCTGAGTCCGCGCCTCGGCCACCACCTCGGCCGCGTCGTGCGGGCGCGGGCCGGCGACGCCGCCGTGTTGTTCGACGGCGCGGGCGCCGAACGGCACGCCACCGTGCTCGAGGTGCGCGGCCGCGACGTGCTCGTCGACGTGGGGGCACCGGCCGCACGACCGTCGGGCAGGTCCGCGCGCCTCGCGCTCGACGTCGCGGTCGCGCTGCCGAAGCGCCCGCGCGCCGACTGGCTGTTCGAACACGGCACCGAGGCCGGCATCCGCAGCTTCCGCCCGATCCTGACCGAACGCACGAATCGCCAGGACGAACCGCGCACGCACTGGCAGCGCATCCTGATCGCGGCGTGCACCCAGTGTGATCGCTCGATCCTGCCGACGATCGAACCGACCGTCACGCTCGAGGAGCTGTGTGCGATGCCGCAACCGGCCGCGCGCTACGTCGCGACGATGGCCGACGCGGAGCTCGGCCCGGTGCGTGCCGCCACGGCGCTGCTCGTGGTCGGCCCCGAGGGCGGCCTGACCGAACGCGAGGTCGCGCAGCTCACCGCGGCGGGCTTCGCGCCGCGCGGCCTCGGCCCGCTGACGCTGCGCACCGAGACGGCGGTGCTCGCGGGTGCCGTGCGACTGCTGCAGACGCCACCGGACTGACCCGCGGAACTCGCAGCGGGCACCCCACTGGCGCTGCGGCGTCCGTTCTCTATGGTGGTGCGGGGGAAACGACCACCAAACAGCAAGAGCCACGACCAACACCATGAACACCTGCTCGCACCTCGCTGTCCTCCTGCTCTCCGTGTCCCTGCTGCCGGCGCAGGACCTGCTGCACTACAAGTTCGACGAGCACTGCGGCGACGAAGTGATCAACTTCGCCGCCGGCTCGCCGGTCGGCAACGCGACCATGCACTCCACCCTGCCGGGCGGCACCACGGCCGCGCGCATCCCGGGCCAGTTCGGCGACGCCATGAGCGCGACGATCTTCCCGCTCGGCCCCGGCACCACGTACCTGAACACCACGTGGCCGCCGAACACGGTCACAGGCAACCTCTCGTTCGCGATGTGGATCCGCAACCCGCCCGGCAACCCGGCAGCGATCGCGTTCGGCTACCTGTTCGGCGCGAGCGGCACGAGCGCCAACTTCCGCCTGTTCACGGGCTCCTCGGGCAAGATGTTCCTGGCCGGCCTGCCCAACAGCGTCACGAGCGCCGTGGACCTGACTCCGCTGCTGAACGCGGGCTGGGTGCACATCGCGTGCACGGTCGACTCCGCGGCGCTGCAGGCGATCTGGTACATCAACGGCGTGGCCGATCCGGCCGTGACGCTGACCGCGCCGGTGGCGATCCTCGGCACGGACTTCACGATCGGCGCGCGCGCGAACACGGGCAGCAACCCGTCGCCGCTCGACACCGACGAGTTCCTGCTGAGCCAGAACGTGTGGACACCGGCCGAGGTGCTCGCACTGGCGTCCGCGCCGCGCGCCGGTGACGGCGACTATGCGTCGGGCATCACCGCACAGTGTGGTGCCGGCAACATCAGCCTGGGCAGTTCGGGCGGCCCACCCGCGGTCGGCAATCTCGGCTACACGCTCGAGGTCAGCGCGACGGCGCCGAGCCTGTTCCTGCTGCTCGCCGGCTTCGACAAGTGCACCTTCGGCGGCGCGATCCCGCTGCCGCTCGACGGCACGCCGATCCTGCCGCTGCTCTCGGGCTGCTGGATCCTGGCCGACGCACCCGTGATCCTCAACGGAGTCGTGGCGGTCGGGCCGACGCCGATGCCGTTGCCCATCCCGGCCACGACGCCGGTCGCGACCAACGTCTACACGCAGGCGCTCGGCATCGACCTGAACACGTTCGCCACGTCGATGTCGAGCGGTTTTGCGACCAGCACGGGTCAGTGAGTCCCATCGGCGCGGCCAGCGCGGCGCCGGTCGCGTGACCGCGCCGGCAGCACCGGCGCCAGCACCTCGCGCCAGGCCGCGAGTTTCTGCGGCGGCCGCAGGCCCGCGTGCGCCGGGCTCGTCGACGGCATGCGCACGCACGGCAGCTCGGCGAACGGTCCGGGCAGCGCCGGCACGACCGTGCGCCCATACAGGCTGAACGCCGTGCCGCCGTTGCAGAGCACGACGGCGATGTCCGGGTGTCTGCGGAAGAAGCTCGCGAAGTCGTTCGCTCGGCGCGACGCGGCGACGATCGAGCTGTCGAGGCTGCCCGGGCGTTCGCAGCTGTGCAGCACGTCCCAGAGCGCGATGCCGTGTTCGACGAGCAGGCGCGTGCGCTCGCGGTAGGCCAGCGAGGGCGAGAACCCGCACACGGCACCGAGGATCGACCAGAAGGCGTTCTGCGGGTGCGCGTAGTACTGGCGTTCGCGCAAGGAACGCACGCCGGGCATGCTGCCGAGGATCAACACGCGCGCGTCGGCCGCCGCGATCGGCCGGAAACTCGAGACCGTGCCCACGGCGGCCAGCGTAGCGCGGTGCGGCATCCAGCCCACCGCCCGCGGCGACAGCCGCTATCGTGGCCGCATGCGAACGCACCCCGCCGCGCGGTTCCGGTGGCACCCGTGAAGCCGCCCCGCTTCACGCGCCGCTTCCTCGGCGCGCTGCCCGGCGACATCGCGACCGCACCGACGTCGCGCCAGGTCCACCACGCGCTCTGGTCGCGCGTGCAGCCGACCCCGGTCGCGGCGCCGCGCCTGCTGGCCTGGTCGCGGCCGCTCGCGCGCGAACTCGGCCTCGACGACGCGCTGATGCAGGACCCCGGGACGGCGCGGGTGCTCGCGGGCAACTCGCTGTGGCCCGGCATGGACCCCTACGCCGCGAACTACGGCGGACACCAGTTCGGCAGCTGGGCCGGCCAGCTCGGCGACGGCCGCGCCATCGTGCTCGGCGAACTCGTGCGCCCCGACGGCCGCCTCGTCGAGGTGCAGCTCAAGGGTGCGGGTCCGACCGCCTACTCGCGGCACGGCGACGGCCGTGCGGTGCTGCGTTCGTCGATTCGCGAGTTCCTGTGCAGCGAGGCGATGTTCCACCTCGGCGTGCCGACGACGCGCGCGCTCTCGCTCGTCGCGACCGGCGACGACGTCGTGCGCGACATGTTCTACGACGGCCATCCCAAGCGCGAGCCGGGCGCGATCGTCTGCCGCGTGGCGCCGAGCTTCCTGCGCTTTGGCAACTACGAGCTGCCCGCGTCGCGCGGCGAGACGGCGTTGCTGCGCCAGCTCGTGGACTTCACGCTCGCGAACTTCTTTCCGCAGCTCGGCGCGACCAGCAAGCAGAGCTGCACCGCGCTGCTGGTCGAGGTCGCGCAGCGCACCGCGCGGCTCATCGCGCACTGGCAGGCGGTCGGGTTCGTGCACGGCGTCATGAACACCGACAACCTGTCGATCCTCGGGCTGACGATCGACTACGGGCCGTATGGCTGGATCGACGACTTCGATCTCGGCTGGACGCCGAACACGACCGACGCCGGGCAGAAGCGATACAGCTTCGGCAACCAGCCCGGCATCGGGTTGTGGAACGTCGAGCGGCTCGGCGTGGCGCTGCTGCCGCTGCTCGACGGCGACGAACAGGCCGTGGTCGCGGCGCTCGAGGAATACCAGCGCACCTACTTCGCCGAGGTGACGCGGCGTCTCGGCGCGAAGCTCGGTCTCGCCTTCACGGCCGAGCGCTCCGACGCCGAGCTGTTGCAGCAGTGCTTCGACTGGCTCTCTGCGCAGGAGACCGACATGACGCTGTTCTTCCGCGCGCTGTCGCGGGTCGCCGTCGCGGACGCGGCGCCGGCAGAGCTGCCGGCCGCCGTGCGCAGCGCGTTCTACGGGCCCGTGCCCGACGCGCACCTCGCGGCGGGAGTCGCCTGGTTGCAGCGCTGGTGGCAACGCGTGCGCAGCGAGCCGCGTTCGCCGGCGGAGATCGCGCG
>DASUFY010000119.1:0-4216 GCA_036274315.1 Planctomycetota bacterium
CGATGCCGCCAATGGCGGTCGAGCACACGTTGGTTTGCGCCGCCAGCGTGCTGGCGAGGAAGGTCGAGACAGTAGCGAGTTGCAGGAGGTTCATGCGAGTTGTGGTTTGAGACGGAGCAGTCGCGCGCCGGCGAGGGTGCAGGTGGGAATTCCCCGGCAAGCCGCCGCTGGCGTGACTCCTCACCGCCAACATCATAACCGATCGGCAGGAAAGCGCGCCGGCGGTGCCACCGCACCTCGGCCACCGGCGCCGTGCCATGGCCGTGTCGACACGCTCCCCGCGTCGGCAACCGGCGTTCGCAACGGGCTGGTGGCGCCGGCGTCAGTGACCGACGAGGCTCCCGATGGCGTTGCTCGTCGTCAGGCCCGCCGCGTTGACGCCGGGGTCGAGGCTCAGCCCTTGTGCGAACAGCCACGTTCCGGCGAGCGCCGGCGTGGTCGTCGCGCCCCAGAGTTCCGTGTCGCCGGGGAGCAGCGAAGACACCAGGCGCCGCCGAACGTCACGAGGTTCTGGTGGGTCGCGTCGTCGGCGAGACCGAACTCGGCCGGCGCATTGGCGACGCCAACCCCGCCGGACGCGTTCGATTCGGGGCCGCGCTCGCAAGGAGACCCAGTCGGAGCGTCGGTTCGATCGGGTACCCCCATCGTGAGGGACCCGGCATCGCGCACGTCAGTGCGCCGTTCGGCTCTTCAGGCCCTGGTTGTGATTGCCGGCGATTCGGCCGCCCTTGATCGCGGTGCGGACCTTCAGGCCCTGGTTGTGATTGAGGGAGATCCTACCGCCCTTGATCGCGGTGCGGACCCTCAGGCCCTGGTTGTGATTGATGGCGATCTTGCCGCCCTTGACTCTGGTGCGGACCTTCATGGCTGTCTCCGTGGAATGGGGTGGTCGTCCGGCCCGGGAGAGTCCCAGCCCGGTCTCCCGGAGACACGCAAGCGCCCGCCGCGATGTGACGAGCATTTCCGGATTCCGGACCGTGGTTGCAGCCGGCGGCAAGTCTCGCGGCGGTGTCTGCCTGCGCGCGACCGACGATTCGCGCCAGGCCGTTCCCGTGGCCAGGCCGGCGTCGGCGACAGGCAGTACTTCCACTCGTCGGCGCCAACGCCGTTCCAGGTCGGCCTGACGAACGGCCCGCGCACCCGGGTCCGCTGACGGTCCGCGCCGTCGTCGCGGCAGGAGCGTCGCCGTCAGGCGTCGCGGAACCACAGCACGGCATCCCAGGTGCGCTGCGCCGTGGCCTCGGACAGGTCGAGGGTGAACGACGCGTTGCCGGCGGTGATCGTCGGCGTGACCAACGTCTCGATGAGCTTGCTGTCGCGGCCGTAGAGCTCGACGGCCAGCTTCACCTTGCCGAACAACGCGTGCGACGCGGCGAGTTCGTGCGGGCTGACCGCCAGCGTCTTGCCGCCCTCCACGCGGACGTGCCAGCCGGCTGCGATGGGCTTGCCTCTGGCACCGGCACCCGCGCAGTGCGTGGCGGTCGCGATGCCCGAGGTGGGTCCGTACCTCCAGGCGAGTTCGCGGTCGCGCCACGACGTCGCGGCGTCGCCGTCGCTGCCCCCGCAAGCAGCCGGGGCCGCCAACAGGAGGGTCAAGGCAACGGTGCGAGGACCGAGAGGGAACGCACGGGGTCGCATGACCGCGCACGATCCCAGGTGGCCTGCGCACGGGCAAGCGCGGGCTGCGGCAGCGGTGCGAGTGTGCGGTCGATGCGCGATCGCCACCGGGCCAGCGCCCCAGACGAACTGCCGCGCCAGCGCGTCATCGATCGCCGAGTCGGGATCGAGTCGCCCGTTGGCGGCGACCACGATGCAGCGACGGATGCGATCCGAGTGGGGCAACGCCGCCAGCTGATCCAGCAGCACCAGGGAGCCTTCGCCGCCGAAGTCCTCGCGCACGACCTCGACGATGTCTGGCGGAAGCTGCATCAGTGGCTCGCGCACGGCCTCGTGCGCGACGAACAAGCGTAGTACGGTCATCGCAGGCACATCGGCGGCAGGTCGACGGCGCCTACTTGCGCGCCGGCACCGGTTCGACCTGCGGCAGCAGGCTGAGCCCGCTCGCCTCGACCGCGGTGCGGAACGTCGCGAGCGGGCCCGTCACGAACGCGTCGACCAGCGCCGTGACCTCGGGCACCTTCTTCGCCGCGCGTTCCATGCCCTGCAGCTCGGTCGCGTTCGGCGCGTCGTCGGTGCCCGTGATGCGCATCAGCGACATCGTCTGCGCCATCAGGGTGTCCTCGTTGCGCACGATGCCCTGCGGCGGCTTCTTGCCCCACAGCTTCTCTTCGACCTCGGTCAGCGCCTTGCCGACGGCCTCGATCGCTTCGCGCAGCGCCTTGTGCGGGTCGGTCCCGCCCTCGGGCACCTTGGGTTCGACCGCGAGCCGCTTCTCGACGACGTCGATGTCGCGCTTGCTGCGGGCGAGGCGCTGCGTCGCGCGCCGCAGGTCGGCCTGCAGCTGCTCGCGCTGCGCACGCAGCCCGTCCTTCGCGGTGCGATCCGCCATCGCGATCTCGACGCGCGGGTCCGGCAGCACGGTGACCTTCTCCGTGCGCGATTCGCCCTGGAACCTGACGGTCAGCGTGTAGTCGCCGGGCAGCACCTCGCGACCCGGCGGCGGCAGCTCGGGCTCCTCCTGGAACTCGCGCGACGGACCCGGCGTGCCGTCGCGTTCGAGCCGCCAGACGATGCGGTTGAGGCCGAGGTGCACGTCGCTGCGGAACGTGCGGATCAGCGCGCCGCTGGCGTCGCGCACTTCGATCGTGACCTTGTCCTTGGGCTCCTCCTTGGGTTTGTCGGCGGCTGGCTTGTCCGCATCACCGGCTGCTTCCTTGTCCTTGCTCGCCGGCTTCTGCTTCGCCTTGTCCTTCTGGCGCTGCTTCTCGACCTTCTCGTCGGGGTGCTTCAGCTCGTCGGCGTTGGTGATCACGTGGACGAACGCGCCGCGCTGCCGCGTCTCGCCGCGGAACTCGTTCTGGCCCGGGAAGCGTGTACCCGGCGTCTGCGCGGTCTGCCACGCCAGCGCCGGTTGCACCGGGAACAGGTGCAGCTTCTGCTGCAGCAATTCGGGCGTCAGCGTGCGCAGCGGCGTGATGTCGTCGAGCACGAACAGCGAACGACCGTGCGTGCCGACGACGAGATCCGAGGCGCTCGCCTGCGTCGTGATCGCCATCGCCGAACACGTCGGCACCCCGTGCTTCCAGCGCTGCCACTGCTTGCCGCCGTCGATGCTCACCCAGAGACCGAACTCGGTGCCGAGCCAGAGCAGGTCCTTCTGCACGGGATCCTGTTCGAGCGTGAGGCAGTAGCCGTCGATGTCCGGCGTCGCGAGCGACACCCACGTCGTGCCGAAGTCGCGCGTCACGTACACGTACGGCGTCCAGTCGACCTGCCGGTGGCCGTCAAACACCGCCCAGGCGGTGCCGGCGTCGAACCTGCTCGCTTCGATGTGCGGGCACCACGTGTTCGGCGGCAGGCCGCGCACGCGGTCCTCGACGCTGCGCCAGCTCTGGCCGCCGTCCTGCGTCACCTGCACGCGGCCGTCGTCGGTGCCGGCCCAGATCAGTCCCTTCTGCACGGGGCTCGGCGCGATCGTCAGCACGGTGCAGAAGTTCTCGGCGCCCGTGGCGTCGATCGTGAGGCCGCCGCTCTCGTCCTGCTTCTGCCACTCGGGGTTGTTGGTCGTGAGGTCGGGCGAGATCACGCTCCAGCTCTCGCCGCGATCGGTGCTGCGATGCACGAACTGGCTGCCGTAGTAGACGGTCTGCTTGTCGAACGGATCGAGCGCGATCGCCGAGTTCCAGTTGAAGCGCAGCTCGACGCCTTCGGGGGCCGGCGGCCGGATCGACTTCTGCGCGCCCGTGCGCAGGTCGTAGCGGATCAGCGAGCCGCCCTGGCTCATCGCATAGCCCTGCCGGCTGTCCTGCGGATCGGGCACGGTCGCGAAGCCGTCGCCGAAGCAGACCTCCTGCCAGTGCGAGTTGCGGATGCCGCCGTTCTCCCAGACCGTCGACGGGCCGCGCCAGCTGCCGTTGTCCTGCAGGCCGCCGTAGATGTGGTACGGCACGTCGTCGTCGGTGGCGACGTGATAGAACTGCGCGACGGGCAGGTTGCTGCAGAAGCGCCACGACGCGCCGCGATCGAGGCTCGTGTAGACGCCGCCGTCGTTGCCGATCAGCACGCGGTTGGCGTTCGTCGGATCGATCCACATCGA
>DASUFY010000120.1:0-45682 GCA_036274315.1 Planctomycetota bacterium
CGCTTCAAGGACGAGTTGTGCCAGAGGGCGCTGCAGTGCCTCGGCGGCAGCAAGGACGCCAGCCACCTGTCGCAGCTCGTGCGAGGTGCGGCCCATCCTTCGTACCGCGTGCGCCTCGTGGCGGCCACGTCGCTCGGCAACACGTTCTCGCGCGAGGCGGCGCCCCAGCTGCTCGACCTGCTCAAGGACGATGCAGAACCCGTGCGCCAGGAAGCACAGAAGGCGCTCGACCAGATCGCGAGCTACCTCGACGCGCGCGCCAAGTGGGAGGCCCGACTGCGCTGAACGCGCGCCTGCGCACCGGCCAGGCGCCGGCGCGGGCGCGGCCGGTTCACTTCGGCACGCCGAGCACGGGTTCGCAGAACTCGACCACGTAGCGGTGGTCGAAGGTCTTGTCGCCGTCGGTGCTGACCTCGACGAGGTAGCGGCTGCCGACCGCGACGCGCAGGCCCTTGGCGCGGAAGACGATGCAGGCGCCGGTGCCGAAGCCGCCGGCGGCCACGTGCAACGCGTCGAGTTCGAGCGGCTCGCCGGGCAGGTAGTCCAGGTCGAGCGGCCGGATGCTCGCGCACAGTCCGTCGGCCTTCGGCGCACCACCGCGGTTCCGCGCGATCGAGAACGCGCGCTGCGCCGAGAAGAGGTCCACGGGCACGTAGCCGGGCGGTGGGTAGTAGACCGCGTCGAGGCCCTTCGGCGCGCTGCCGCTGCTGTCCATCGACCACATGGCGTGGAACTGCTCGTCGGTGCCGAAGGCGACCTTCTTCATGAGCGGGTTGAGGCACCAGCGCCGGTGCCCGATGCGGTCGATGTTGCTCGGGTCGCTGTCGTCCATGTAGTTGTCGACCGAGTCGACGACCGAGCCGCCGATCGCGAGGTTGCTGTTGCGCGCGCCCTCGGTGCCCTGCCGGTAGCGCGCTTCGTCCATGCCGGGCGGCCGCGGCGGGTGGTGGTCGATCTTGCCGTTCGCGCGGCAGACCTCGGCGGCGGCGTCGCAGAGTTCGTTCCACGGCTGCCACAGCTGCATCTCGGTCGGCAGACCGCAGAGCTGGCGGTAGGCGCGCAGGCGCAGCAGCGCTTGCTGGCGCAGCTGCGCCTTGCCGTCCTTCGGGTCGGCGATCGTCTCGGTGGCAAGGATCGCGCGCAGCTGGGCCAGCACGGTGTCGCACGGCGACGGGAACGGCACGAGCCCGTCGAGCTCGACGAGCTCGCCGCGCTTCCAGGTCTGGCGCGTGAGCACCTTGTTCTTCTGCTGGATGCGCAGCGCGCCGTGCAGCAGTCCGTCCTTGTACTCGGCCAGGCGCCGGCGCTCGCCGCTGGCGTCGACCTCGGTCCACTTCCCGGTGCGTTTGCCCTCGCGGTAGTAGCCCGACGAGGCGACGCGCCCGTCGCCGTGGAACGTCTCGCAGAGGCCGTGCAGCTGGTCGTTCTGGAACGAGAGGTTGCAGATCGGCGCGCCCGTCGCACTCCACTCGCGATGCGCACCGTTCAGGCGCCCGTGCGAGTAGACCTCGAACAGCGTGCGTGTGCCGTTCTCGGCCCACCGCTCGAGCGGGCCGTGCTTGTTGCCCTGTTCGTCGACGGTGTAGCGCTCCTCGAGCGCGCCGCCGGGCCAGGACGTCGAGCGTTCGTTGGCCGGCCCTTGCTGCGCGGCCGCGGTCGCGGCGAGCGCACACCAGAGCAGCAGCGAGACCCACTGCCGGCGCATGCTCAGTTCGCCCGCAGGCGCACGCCCGTCACGGTGACCGTCTTCATGCGCACGAAGCCGAGCGTCAGGTGGGTCACGAGCCAGTCGTGGAACGACGTCGCGGCGCTGGCGCGGAAGTCGGCGACGCCGGCGCACGGCTCGCAGGCGGCGCGCAGCAGGCCCGCGACGTCGGCCTGGTCGTCACCGAACAGGCCGTGCACCCAGAGCACCGACTTGCCGGTGACCGAGAACGGTTCGCCGGCGCCGGCGCCGGCGGGGGAGGCGCTGACCGGGAAGGGCACACTCGCGAGGTCGTAGCGCAGGCTGCTGCAGCTCGCGAGCAACAGCAGTGCAGCCATCCATGCGGGGAGACGAGGCATCGGGCCCATGGTCGCCGCCGGGGCCCCCTGGCGCCAGCCGGCGCGGTTACTTGACGCCGATTACTTGGCAATGCAAAGTAGACGACATGTCGTGGCTGCGCGGAACGAGCGTCGTGGGCAGCGTGCTGGCGACCGTGCTCGGCGGCGCGGCCTACGGCTTCTGCATCGGCTGCAGCAAGAACCTGCTCTACGGCGCCCGCAGTGCGATCAAGGTGCCGATGCTGCTGCTCGGCACGGCGTGCCTGTGTGCGCTCGCCTACCACATGTTCGCCCGCCTGTGCGGCGTCGGCCTGCCGTTCGCCGCGGTGCAGCGCGCGAGCTTGCTCGTGTTCCGCACGGTCGCCGTGCTGCTCGCGAGCCTCGCACCCGTGAGCCTGTTCCTCGGCCGCACGATGGTGCGGCCCGAAGGCCTGAGCCTCGGTGGCTACCCGGGTTTCGTCGGCGTCAACATGTGCTTCCTCGCCGCAGCCGGCAGCGTCGCGCTGCTCCTGCAGGCGCGCCTCCTGTTCGCCGAACACGCGGTGCCCGCACCTCGCGCGCGGTTCGTCGTCGGCTGCTGGCTCGCGCTGTCGCTGCTCGTCGGCGGCCAGCTCGCGTTCTACCTACGACCGTTCTTCGGCATCGCCTCGCTGACGGGCGAGCCGCCGCTCTGGCTCGGGGCCGAACCGACGGCGACCGGGGCGCGCAACTTCTACGAGATCGTCTGGCAGTTCGTGGTCGGCACGGGCCTGCCGGGGCCCGCCGGCGGTCGCTGAACGCCGCGCCGCCCTACTCGGGACGCCAGGGTTCGACGCCGTCCTTGGCGCCGAGGAACTTCGCGCCGATGCGCCGGTACCAGTCGTGCAGCACGCCGCGCATCCGCGCGACGCGTTCGGGTTCGGCTTCGGCGAGGTCCTCGCGTTCGCCGACGTCGTGCGACAGGTCGAACAGGTGCACGCGCCCGTCCTCGTAGCGTTCGACGAGCTTGAAGTCGCCGATGCGCACGGCCCCGCCCGGGAAGCCACCCTGGTTGGAGTAGTGCGGGTAGTGCCAGAACAGCGGCCGGTCGGCGATGGTGCGATCGTGCAGCAGCGGCACGAAGCTCACGCCGTCGACGACGTGGCTCGCGGGCGGCGCCCCGGCGAGTTCGAGCAGCGTCGGCAGCACGTCGATGGTGCTGATCGGCGTGTCGCACGTCGAACCGGGCACGGTGACGCCGGGCACGCGCACGAACCACGGCTCGCGGATGCCACCCTCGTAGACCCAGCCCTTGCCGCCGCGCAGCGGCAGGTTGCTCGTCGGCAGGCCCTCGGCGGTCGACAGGCCGCCGTTGTCGGACGTGAAGACGACGATCGTGTTCTCGGCGAGGCCGAGCTCGTCGAGCGTGTCGAGCACCCTGCCCACCGCCGCGTCCATCGCCTCGACCATCGCCGCGTAGACGGGGTGGCGCTGTTGCAGGCGCACGCGGCGCGTCTTGCCGTCGGGCAGGACCTGCTCCTCGGTGCCGAACTCGGGCCCGTCGTCGGGCAGCGCCGTGACCCTGGCGGCGTACTTCGCGACCAGATCGGGGCGGCCCATGAGCGGCGTGTGCACCGAGTAGAACGACAGGTAGGCGAAGAACGGTCCCCGGCGATGCTGCTCGAGGAACGCACACGTCTCGCGCGCGAGCCGGTCGGGCAGGTGTTCACCCTCGGGCCCGTCCTCGAGCCGCGGGTTGCCGTAGGGCGAGAAGTAGCAGTCCCCGCCGTACGGACCGCCGCGCTCGCAGCCGCCCCGGTTGGCGTCGAAGCCCTGGGCCTCGGGCCAGTACTCCTCGCTCGGCCCGAGGTGCCACTTGCCCGCGAAGAAGGTCGCATAACCGCGCGCGCGCAGCAGCTCGGCGATCGTGAGCTCGTCGAGCTCCATGCGGTCGCCGGACACCGCCGGCGCGAACCTGCCTTCGCGTTTGCCCGAGAACCAGTTCGTGAGGCCGGCGCGCGCCGGGTAGCGACCGGTCAGGATGCTGTAGCGCGTCGGCGAGCACACCGGGCAGGCCGCGTAGCCGTTCGTGAAGCGCTTGCCGCTCGCGGCGAGGCGATCGAGGTTGGGCGTCTCGTAGAGCGAGTGCGCGTTGTCGGCGCCCACGTCCATGAAGCCGAGGTCGTCGGCGAGCACGAAGACGATGTTGGGTGCGCGCGTCTCCGTGTCGGTCGGCACCGAGCCGCACGCGCCGAGCAGGCCCAGCGCGGCGAGCAGCGGGCCGCGACCGCTTCGCAATGTGCGCGTCATGGCCGGTACGGCGTGAGCCAGTGCGAGTACTCGGGCATGCGCCCGCGCACCGCGTCGAAGAACGTCGCCTGCAAACGCTCGGTGACGGGCCCACGCGCGCCGTTGCCGATGACGTGGCCGTCGATCTCGCGCACGGGCGTGATCTCGGCCGCGGTGCCGGTCAGGAACACCTCGTCGGCCGTGTAGAGCGTGTCCCTCGCGAAGCGCTCTTCCCTCGCCTCGAGGCCGAGCGCGTGTGCGAACGTGAGCACCGAGTCGCGCGTGATGCCGGCCAGGATCGGCTGCGACAACGGCGGCGTGATCAGCGTGCCGCGCCGGACCACGAACAGGTTCTCGCCGGTCGCCTCGGCCACGTCGCCGGCCTCGTCGAGCAGGATGGCCTCCTCGTAGCCCGCGTGCCTCGCGGCGCGCTTGGCGAGGATCGAGTTCACGTACTGGCCGTTGATCTTGCCCTTCGGCAGGAACGAGCGCGCGCTCATGCGCACCGTCGACGAGACCTGCGCGCGGATGCCGCGCTGCATGCCGTCTTCGCCGAGGTAGTGCCCCCAGGGCCACACGACGATCGCGACGCGGATGCGGTTGTTGCCGGCGCCGAGGCCGCGGCTGCCGTCGTCGACGAACGCCATCGGTCGCACGTAACCCGCGGCGAGCTTGTTCTTCTGCAGCGTCTGCGTGCAGGCCGCGCCCAGCGCATCGACCGCGAACGGCAGGTGGATGTGGCACATCGCGGCCGACCGTTGCAGTCGTTCGATGTGCTCGCGCAGGCGGAACACGGCCGATCCGTTCGTGCCGTCGTAGGCGCGGATGCCCTCGAACACGCCGAGGCCGTAGTGCAGCGTGTGCGTCATCACGGGCACGACGGCCTGGGCGCTCGGCACGGCCTCGCCGTCGAGCCACGTGAACGGAACCTGGTAACTCTCCGGGACCGGATCGAAGGTCGGCATGGTGGGGTCAGGATAGCCGGGCGCACGCGGTTCCCGGCAGTGGTAGCTTGACCACCATGGTCGCCACGCTGTCGATCCGCACGCGCGCCCAGGGTCTCTGCGAGATCACTGCCGAGGTCGCCGCGGTCGTGCGCGCGTCGGGCGTGCGCGACGGGCTCTGCACGCTGTTCGTGCAGCACACGTCGGCCTCGCTGCTGATCCAGGAGAACGCGGACCCCGACGTGGCTCTGGATCTCGAGGCGTTCCTGCACCGACTCGTGCCCGAGGGCGACCCGCTGTGGACGCACACCGCCGAAGGACCCGACGACATGCCGTCGCACGTGCGCGCGGCGCTGACGCAGACCCACCTGGCCGTGCCGATCGTCGACGGCGCGTTGGCGCTCGGCACGTGGCAGGGCATCTTCCTATGGGAGCACCGGCGGCGCGGCTCGGTGCGGCGCGTGCTCGTGCACGTCGCCTGAGGGCGGCGCCGTGCGACGCCGCCGCGCGATGCGCCGCGACTACAGCGCGCCGACCGTGATCGTGATGCCGTTCGAGGTGAACAGGCCGACCCAGGCGCCGCCGGAGCTTGTCGCTGCTGGCCGCGCCCGGGTTGTCGCAGCGGAACGTCGTGCCGGTCGTGTTGGTGCCGGCCGCGCCGACGGCCGTCCAGGCGGCGCGCGGCGCGGCGCGCAGGTCGAGCGTCGCGGTGGGTAGAGTGAATTGTGCCAGGGCGGGGGCCGCCAGGGCGGGGAGCATCAGCAGCGTGAGCTTGTGCATGGCAATCGTGCTTCGAGATGGATGGGTTGGACGTGTGCAGAGAGAGGCGACGTCGGCCGTCGCATGGCCAGGGGTTTCTCCGCGGGCACGGGGGATCGTGCGCGTGCGGCCCGCGGCGCCCTCTTCGCTGGCCTCTCGGTCGCGAGTGGATGACTCGGACCGGGGCAGTCGTCTGGCGCTGTTTCCCGGGCGTTGGCCAACGACTTCTGGAAGAAGTTCCCGAGTGGCTGGGACCTGCGACCGTGCCGGTCGTGCCGCGGCTGGACGCGACCGCGCCGAAGCGCATGATCGTGCGACCGTGCGTTCCTTCGCGGTGCTCTCGATCCCGGCGCTCGTCGCGGGCCTGCTGCTGCTGCTGTGGTGGTGCTCGTGGCCGTCGCCCGCAGCGGTCGATCCGACCCCGGCCAGTCCGACGGTGCCCGCCGCCGGCGAGGCGGGCACGGCCAACGGTGTCGCCATCGCGCGTGGTGCCGCGGCCACGCCGGGCCCGTCCGAACGCACGGCAGCCGACGCGGCGGCCGCGTTCCAGAGCGTCGGCGAAGACGGACAGCCGATCGCCGACCCGGCGCGCGACGGGATCGTGCTCGCCGTGCGCACCGCGGCCGGTGCCGCGTGTGCCGACCTGCGCATCGTCGCGCGCTGGCGCAAGGGCTTCGGCATCTACGGCTCGGACGCCGGCCGCACCGACGCGAGCGGCCGCTTCGCGACGACCGTGGCGGTGGTCGAGCAGTTCGAGGGCGTCGAGGTCACGCACCCCGAATTCGGCGTGCTGCAACGTGAAGGCGACCTGCTCGTGTCGCCGGCGGAGCCGCACACGGCCGTGCTGGTCGTGCCCGTGTTCGCGATGCTGCGCGTGCAGCTCGTCGACGGCACGGGCGCCCCCGTCGCGGGCGGCGCCGTCACGTGTTCGGGTCGGGCCGAGGCGCTGCTCGTGCACGCGCGTCCCCTCGAGACCGAAGATCCGAGCGCGGTGACCGACGACCAGGGACGCTGCGTGTTGCGCGTACCGATCGGCGCCTACGAACTCGCGGCCGAGGCCGCGCACTGCTCCCTGCCCGAGACGGTGCTCGCCGAGGTGGGACCCGGGCAGAACCAGGCCACGATCGTGCTGCTGCGCTACGAGCACCGCCTCGACGTGCACGTGCGTACGACGCTGCCGCCCGGCGGAACCCTGCCCGTGCACGTCAGCGCCTTCACGCGCGAGGCGCCGCCGCGGCCGGCGAACCTGCCCGGCCGCAGCGGAGAGGGGCGCTACCGCGAGTCCTTCGTCGACCGGCAGAGCGACCTGTACCACGTCGTGCGCGCCGAGCCCGTGCCGTGGCGACTCGTCGTCGCGGCGAACGGCTGCGCCGACGCGGTGATCGACGTGCCGGTGGGCCAACCAGAGGTGGCCGTCCGGCTGCAGCCCGCGGCACCGCCGGCGCCGAAGGCGCGGCTGCACGTGCTCGTGGTCGATCCCGACGGTCGGCCGGTCCGCGCCGACGTGCGCGTGCACGAGCACGCCGACATCGTGCACGGCTCGGACCACGCGACCGGCGCCGATGGTCGCGTCGAGCTCGAGTGGCAGCCCGAGGGCCGCGTCTGCGTCAGCGCGCGCAGCTCGGGCTTCGCGCGCGCGTTCGCCGGCCCGTTCGACCTCGTCGCCGGCGACCTCGACGTGCACCTGTGCCTCGGGCGCGCGCTCGCGATCGAGGGCCGCGTCGTCGACCGCAGCGGGCAACCGCTCGAGGCGCGCGTGCGCCTGCTGCGGCCTGCCGGCGTGCTCGGTCGGCTCGGCGGAGTCGGCGAGATCCTCGACGATGCGCCGACCGACGACTGGCGGTTCACGTCGCCCGACGGCGTCTTCCGCTACGACGACTGCGGTCCCGGCGAACACGAACTGTGGGCGTTCGCCGACGCCGGCGGGCTGCCGGCGCACGCGCGAGTGCGCGCCGGCGACACTGCGACGCTCGCGCTCGGCGAAGGCCTCGCCGGGTTGGCGTTCGTCACCGTCACGGTGCGCGACGCCGCGACGCGCGTCGCGATGGCGGGCGCCGACCTGCAGTGCCACGGCGGCGAGGTCGGCTGGAACACCGTCAGCGACGCGCAGGGCCGCTTCGAGTTCGTCGCCCGGCCCGGCGACGTCGGCGTCACGGTGCGCGCGAAGGATCACGTCGTGACGACGTGCACGCGGACGATGGTCGCCGGTCGCGAAGTGCTCGACGTGTTCGTGCCACCGAGCCCCGTGCTGTTCCTGCGGCTGCTGGATGCCGCGGGCCGACCGCTGGCCGGCGCCGCGATCCGCGTGCTCGACGCGGCCGGCGAGCCGATCGAACTGCTCGACGCGGAGGGTCACTACGCTGGCGCGGTCGAGACCACGAACCGCGCGGGGCGCGCCGAACCGCGCGGTGCGCCCGCGGGCGCCGTGCGCCTGCGCATCGAGCAGGGCGGCGTGCAGCGCGAGTTCGACGTGCCGGCGACCGCGGCGCGCGACGCCGTGTTCGACGTGCGTTGGCTGCCCTGAGCCCGGCGCGCCCGCGACTCCGTCGCAGAAGCGCGTGACCGCGGGCGGCCATGCCATGGGCCGGCGTGGCCGGCGCGCGCCGGTGCTGCGCTCGGCGGGGCCTTCGCCTCAATGCCAGCGGGCATCGAGGACGATGCAACCGCATCATGCAGAAGAGCGACGCATTCTTCCTGCTGTGCGTGCTCGGCGGCGGCGGCTACGCGATCTACTCGCACTGGGACGCGATCGTCGAGAAGCTCGGTCTCGACGACCTGGGCCCGGCCCGCATGAAGGCGATCCAACTCGCCAAGCACTCGAGCGACTTCGAAGCGGGCGTCACCAACTGGCAGTACGTGGAGACGCGCCAGAAGCGCGGCGAGATCGAAGTGGCGGCGGAACCGTGGTCGGCCGAGCCGGTCGGCGGTCAGGACTACCGCGTGCTCGTGCGCTGGCTCGACGGCGGCGAGCGAGTCGTGCTCGCGTTCAAGGTCAACGTCGCGGATCGTACCGTCGCCTACCAGGGTTCGCTCACCGACGCCGCGGCGCCGCGGTAGCAGGCGGCCGGCGCGCGACGGATCGCTCAATGATCCGACCGCATCTCGATCGGTTCGCCGTTCTTCGGCATCGGCGCGAACACCTGGTGTTCGCCGCCGTCGCGATGGGCCCAGAGGAACGCGGTGCCGCGCGGCACGAGCAGCCGGAAGTTGCCGCTGCCGTCGGTCGAGCCGATCGGCTGCGCCTTCGCCGCGGGCGGCGTCTGCTGGTCGACGGCGAACAGCATGGCCTGGCCCAGGCCGCGGCCGCGAGCGTCGACGACACGGCCGGTGACGAGCACGTAGCCGTGCACGCGCACGTCGAGGTCGACGGCGGCGTCGCTTTGCCAGGGTCCCTTGCGGCGCACGAACGGCGCGCCCTGCGTCGCGACGAGTTCGCCGACCTCGCGGTTGGCCCAGAGCACGAAGTGGCCGTCGCGATCGCTCTGCGTGCCGGCGACCCGTCGGCCCTGGTCGACGCCCTCGACGCGCGCGAGCGGCACCGGTGCGCCGGCCTCGTCGAGCACGTTGCCGCGCAGCGCGAAGTAGCGGTCGCGCACGAGCCGCAGGTCGACGGCGATGCCGCGGTCCTGCGCGAACGGGCCCTCTTCGACGTGGGCCCAGCCGAGCGGGTCGACGAGCAGGTCGGCCACGGGTCGGTCGCAGCGCACGAGGAACGCGCCGCGCGCGTCGGTCGTGACGGTGGTGATCGCCCGGCCGAACGTGTTGCGGCAGATGAAGTCGATCCCGGCGGCCGGCGCGCCGGCGGGATCGACGACGTGGCCGCGCAGCGTGAAGTACTTCGCGCCGGCGAACGAGGCGCGCACCGCCGGCTCGCCGCCGTTGGCGATGCTCTGCACGACGACGACGCCTTCGTGCTGGATCTCGATGGCGCCGACCGCGCGATCGCCGAGCCATTCGAAGCGACCCTGCTGGTCGGTCAGCACCTCGCCGAGGCGGTTGGAGTCGTCGTCGAACACGCGCACGACGACGCCCGCGGCGAGTCGGTCGTCGAAGCCGCGCACCTCGCCGGCGACGACCTGGCCCCTGGCCGCGCCGGTCAGGCCGAACAGCGCGGCGAGTACGGCAGGGATCAGGCTGCCGAGGTGCATCGTCTGCCGGCCAGCGTTCCGCATCGCCCGGAGTCTACTCGCTGCGGTCGCCGCACCGTCGGCGCGACCTCGAGGTCCTACAGCGTGCGCAGGAACGCGATCAGCGCCGCCTTGTCGGCCGGTTCGAGATCGAGACCGAACTCGTGTCCCGGCACGGCGCGCTGCGTCACGCCGGGGCCGCGCCAGCCGGTCGGCACGTAGTCCTGCTCGAGCCGTCGAGCGTCGAACCAGTCCTCGAGTGTCGCGACCGAGCCGCTGTGTTCGAACAGGCCGCGGTACCAGAGGCCGCGCAGCGACGGCACGCGGTAGTAGCCCGTGCCCTTGCGCGTGCGCAGCGCCAGGCCCGGATCGGTGTCGACCGTGCGGTCCATGACCGCCACGTGGGGCGTTCGCGCATCGTCGGCGGCCGGCGTGAAGCCGGGCGCGGGCACGAGCTCGTCGTTGGTGTAGTGCGGCGGCGGGTGGCACTTCTTGCAGCCCTCGTCGGCGAAGATCGCGGCACCGCGCCGCGCCTGTTCGTCGAGCGCGTGCGGACTCGGCGGCACGTCGAGCGAGTACAGGTACAGCGCCATCGCGAACACGGCAGCGTCGCTGGGCCGGCGGTGCGGCAGTTCGAGCGCTTGGGCCGGCACCATCTGGTGCGGGCCGAACACGCCGACGTCGGCGAACTCGACGAGGATCGCGTAGCGCGCGACATCGGCCGGTTCGCGGTTGCGGTGCGTTCCTGTCGTGTCGAGGTAGCGCCGGTGCGCGATGCCGCGCAGGTCGGCCATGCGCGTCGTGTGGAACGGACTGCCGTTGAAGCGGTCGAACGTGGTGCCCGGTGGCGCCCCGCTCGGTTGGCCCAGGAACGCCGCGAGGTCCTGGGCGGACATGGTCTTGAAGCGCTCGTTCTCGTCGTGTTCGCGCCACGGCACGCCGAACGCCATGTAGGTCAGCTCGCCCGGCGTCATGCCGCGCACCGTGCGCAGCGGCGCCAGCAGGCGATCGACGGCGGGTGCCGCCGAGAGGTCGTAGTTGGAGGGGGCGCCGGCGAGCACGCTGCCGTCGGGCATCAGGCGCGAATGGCAGCCGGCACAGCTGCTGACGCTGAGCTTCAGCTTGTTGTCGCGGTCGACGACCCAGCGGTAGTCGAGCAGCACGCCGTTCTGGTCCATGGCGTCGTGGTCCGCGTCGCGGTAGCGGTCGACGGCCGCCGCGTCGGTGAAGTGGGCGAGCACGGCCGGGTCGTCGGTGCGCGTCATCCAGGTGTCGAGTTCTTCGAAGACGCGCTGGCCGGCGGCGAGCCAGTCGGCGCGCGTGTGCAGCCGTCCGGGCTCGATCAGCGGCGAAGGGCCGCGCCGCAGCAGTTCGTCGCGGTAGCCCTTCGGCTCCCGCGCGGGGTGGTAGACCGGGTAGGTGCGCAGGTCGTCGACGGGGAGCGCGTAGTAGCGCTCCGGGGCCAGGAAGCCCGGCGCCTCGCCGAGCCCCGCGAGCGGCAACGCCCAGTCGCGCAGGCGCTCGGCGTCCCAGATGCGCGGCACGGTGACCGGCTCGTCGGTCTGCGCCGTGCCGCTTCCTTGTGGCAGCAGCATGAGGGTGAGCAGGGCTCGGGCGGCTGGGTGCATGGCGTTCCTGCGCGGCTCCGCGCAGGTCGATTGCTGCGCGACGTGGCGACAAGAAGAGTAGCGGGACGCGGGTCCGGAACGTTCGCGACGCTCCCGAGGCGCGGCGGGGTGGCGATGCCGGGGGCTGCCCTGGCTTCGCACCGCAGGCGGTCGTCGTGGGTGCGTCGCCTGGGCACGCGGGGGCGGTGCCATCCCCGGCACGGGCCGCGCGGCGGGCGATCATCATCGAGGCGTTGACGGGGTGCCGGGAGCCAGGGATCGTGTTCGGTGTTCCCGGTGGTCCGGGACGCCCCCTGAGTCCACACGCCGGAGTGTGCCATGTTGCGAGCGTTCATCGCATCCATTCCTGCCTGGTTGTTGCCCGCCATGTTGCCCGCCCAGGTGCACGTGCGCGAATGGGGGCAGCGTTGCGTCGACACCCGCCTCGCCGAGCTCGACGACTACATGCTGGTCGGCACCGGCACGGCCCACACCCTCGCCGTACGCGCGAACGGGGAGATGGTTGCCTGGGGTTGGAATCTCGAGGGCCAGTGCCTGCTGCCGGAACTGCCTCTCGGAGCGCGGGCAGTACAGGTGGCAGGTGGTGGTCCGTTCACGCTGGTGCTGACCGACCAGGGGGAGGTGCTTGCGTGCGGCAGCAACGCCCAGTCCGAATGCACGGTTCCGCCGCTCCCCGCCGGCCGGCGCTACACGAAGGTCGCGGCCTGCAACAGCCACGGGGCGGCGCTGCGCGACGATGGCGCGGTGCTCGTGTGGGGCGACAATTCGGGTGCCGGGCAGATGTGGCCGGCGATGTACACCGTGCCTGCGTTGCCGCCCGGCCTCGTGTACACGGATGTCGCGATCGGTGGTTACGACGTCGTGGCATTGCGCAGCGATGGGGCGATCATCACCTGGGGCATGACCACACCCGGCGTGTTCAGCGCGCCTGCGATCCCTCCCGGTCGCACGGTCGTCGCGATCGACGCCGACAGCATCCAGAACGGCAGCCACGCGCTCGCCCTGCTCGACGATGGCACCATTCTCGCATGGGGCGACAACACGTTCGGCCAGTGCAATGTGCCGGCATTGGCGCCGCTCACGACCTACTCCCGCATCGCCGCCGGCGCGCTGCACTGCGCCGCACTGCGCTCGGACGGCAGCGTGGTGTGCTGGGGCGGCTCGGCTCCGGAGGTCCGCCGCGTTCCGCCCCTGCCTCGTGGCGTGACCTACCGCGCCCTCGCGGCCGGCTCCGACTTCACGATCGCACTGCGCACCGATGGCCGGGTCGTTGTCTGGGGACGACTCGGCTACCACCTGATCGAGAACGCGCCTGCACCGCCTGCGGGAGCTTCGTACGCGGCGATCGCCGAGAACTACTTCCACGTGGTTGCGGCCCTTTCCGATGGCACGCTGCGCGCGTGGGGTCTCAACGCGCTGGATGAATGCCACGTGCCCGGCGGCCACCACTACGTCGACGTCGGCGCGGGGTACCACATCGGTGCGGCACTCACCGCCGACGGTGCGATCCAGGTGTGGGGCGACGCGAGCACGGGGACTCTCGCGGTGCCGCAGCTGCCTCCCGGGGTCGTCTACTCGGCATTGTCGGTCGGTTGGAACCACGTCGCGGCGATCCGCAGCGACGGTTCGGCGGTCGTCTGGGGAGCCGCCAACACGGCGGTGCTGCAGCTGCCTCCGGGGATGAGCTACGTCCAGGTCGCGGCGGGCCCGATGTGGACGACCCTGTTGCGCAGCGATGGGATGCTCGTGCAGAACAGCGCGGTCCTGTCGTGGCCGGGCACCGTGGTCACGCGCGTTCACCAGGGTACCGTGCTGATGGCACGCCTGCGCGACGGCTCGATCGAGCCGAGCACGATCGCGAACTGCGGAACGTGCAACCTGCCGCCACTGCCGTTCGGCGTCTACTACGTCGAAGCCGACTCCGGCGGCAACGGCAAGGCGCTCGTGGCGCGGCGAAGCGACGGCAGCCTCGTCGTGTGGGGCCAGCCGTGGCATCAACAGGAACACGTGCCTGCACTCGCTCCCGGCCAGAGTTGGCTCGAGATCGACGTCGGACTCGACACGGTCGTCGCCCGCTACGGACCGGAGTCGACGTACGTTTCGTTCGCCGCCGGGTGTGCCGGCAGCCAGCCCGCGAGCCGATTGATCCCGCACGACACGCCGCGCATCGGCACCACGCTGCGCGTCGAGATCGACCATCTGCCGCAGAACCTGGCGGTGCTCGTCGGGAGTTGGAACCGCATTCCCGGCGGCATGTCTCTCGCGCCGTACGGCCTGCCCGGGTGTACCACACACGTCCCCGTCGACTCGACTGCGGTGCTCGTCGGCAGCGGTGGCTGGGCGCGACACGAGTTGTCGATTCCCCCGCTCCTGGCACTCGTCGGTGCGGTGCTCTACGAGCAGGCGGTCGTGCTCGACTCCGCAGGCAACTCGCTGGGTGTCGTCGTTTCCGATGCGGCCCGCATGGTCATCGGCCCTTGAACGAAGCGTGCCCCACGGCTCGGAGCCGACCCGACCCTGCGTAGCATTGGCAACCATGCGCGCCACCCTGCTCGCCTTCGTGGCCCTTGTCGGATTGGTTGCGGCGCAGCCGCCCGCACCGGCCCCGGCAACCACGGTCGCGACGCACTACTTCTACTGGTACCGCTGGCCTGGCGAACACTTCGCCGAACCCGGCGCGCCGGGCCGCGAAGGGCACTGCCGGCACTTCGCCGATCCCGAACACGTCAGCTACCTCTCGGTCGACTGGCACGCGGCCAACTTCGCGGCCATGGCCGAAGCCGGCATCGACGTGGCGCTGCCCGTCTACTGGGGGGCGCCCGGTGCCTACGACCGGCCGGACCTCGCCTTCAGCCGCCGCGGTCTGCCGCCGATGGTCGCGGCGCTCGAGCGCCTGCAGCAGGAGGGCACGCCCCCGCCGAAGCTCGGCCTGTTCTACGACACGACCACGCTCGCCAACGACGCGCGCGGGGCAGCGCCCAGCGCAGGCAGGCCCGACCTCACGACGGCCGCGGGCCAGGACCTGTTCTGCACGACGGTCACCGACTACTTCGCGGCCGTGCCGGAGCAGCACTGGGCGCGGCATCGCGGCGGCGTGCTCGTCGTGCTCTACACCAGCGCGTTCGCGAGCCGGTGGAACGCCGAACTCGGCGGCGTGCTGCGCCGGCGGTTCGCGCAGCGCTTCGCGGGCGAGAAGGTCTGCCTCGTCGCCGACGCCTCGTGGGGCGAGATCGGCCAGGACCTGACGACGAGCTGGGGCGCGGCGCTGTGGGCGCCGAGGCTGTTCCCGGGCGTGGCGCAGATCGGCGCGGGCTACGACGACCGCGCGGTGCCTGGCCGGCGCACGCCCGTGCGCGAACGCGAGCAGGGTGCGTTCTACGGCTTCTCGTGGCAGCGCGCGATCGCCGCGCACCCCGAACTCGTGTTGCTCGAGACGTGGAACGAGATGCACGAGGGCACCGAGCTGTGCCCGACGCGCGAGCTGGGGCGCCAGTATCTCGACCTGACGAAGGCGTGGATCGCGCGGCTGCGCCGCGGTGCCGGACCCGGACCCGCGATCGTGCTGCGACATGCCGAGCCACGCGCGCAACCGGACCTGTCGTGGGGTGCCGAGGCCGCGGGCCGCGACGTGGTGTCGGCCGACTTCGCGACCGGCGAGCGGCTCGGCCTGCGCGAGATCGGCTGGCAGGACGGGCCGTGTCGCGTCGCCGATGGCGCGCTGCGCCCCGGCACGGCCGCCGACGGCACGGGCAGCTATCTCTACTTCCAGGTCAGCGACCACCTGATGTTCGACGGCGACGCCCGGTTCGAGCTCATCGTCGAACATGCGAACGGCACGCGCCTCGAGGTCGAGTACGACTCGCACGATGCCAGGGCGGCGCTCGGCGGGGCCTACACGCGCGTGCGCACGGCGGGTGCTCTGGCGAGCGGCCCCTGGATGCGGGACACGTTCGTGCTGCCGCGCGCCCGCTTCGCCAACCGCGAGAACGGCGGCGCCGACCTGCGGCTCGTGCTGGTCGCGCACACGGCGGCGATCCGCCGCCTCGAACTGCGGCGCAAGTGACGGCGCCGACTCGTCGCTACGGCAGGAACTTGCTCGGGTCCTCGAGCTTCTTCGGCAGGTACTCGTCGATCACGAAGTTGAGTCCCCATTTCGCCAACGCCTGCTGCTCGGCGCGGACGCCCATCTTGAGCATCTGCTCGATCGCCTTCTGCCACTCCTTGTGGGCGTGGAAGAACGGGTCGTTCTTGAGCGCGTCCTTGGCGCGCTTGATGTCGACCTCCTTGAGCGGATGCGTCGCGTCTTCGAGTTCGAAGTCGATGATGTCCTGCGGCGTCACGCCCATGTAGCGCGCCTGCGGCACGCAGAAGAACTGGTTCAGGTGCACCGCGTTGCCCGAG
Source organism: Planctomycetota bacterium (assembly GCA_036274315.1). Classification (GTDB taxonomy): domain Bacteria; phylum Planctomycetota; class UBA1135; order UBA1135; family UBA2386; genus DASVAL01. The sequence goes on from DASUFY010000120.1 coordinate 16,150, forward strand.
CCGACCTTGAGCGTGCGGTAGATGTTGGAGATGCCGTACGGGTCGCAGTCGTTGAAGCAGTAGACGGGCAGCTTCTTGTCGTCGGAGAGCTTCCTGATGAAGCGCCGCGTCGAGCGCGTCGGCACGCCGCCGGTGCCGATGATGATGCAGTTCTCGGTGCGCCACCATTTGTGTTCGTGGAGCCGTGCGAACATGCCGCCGGTCTCGATCACGAGCACGAACTTCGCCTTGGTCTCGAACTTGAAGTGCTCGACCGACGCGGGGATCGAGTACGAACCGCTGCCCTGGCGCGTGCAGTCGATGCGCTCCTCGACGCCGGTCTCGCGGTCGCGGTCGACGACGACCAGTTCGCCGGCGACGTTGCCGCCGTGCTCCTCGGGCCGGAAACGCAGCTGTTCGCGCGTCACGCCTTCGAGGCTGAACAGCGCCTCGATGTCGTCCATCACGGTGTCCGACTCGGGCTGCTCGGTGAACTTCGCCTCGCCCCAGTTCTTGGAGACGTAGTAGGCCTCTCGTTTGGTGGCGAAGTCGTCCTGCTCGACCATCTCCTTCGACAACGACATCAGCTTCAGCGTCTGCGCGAAGGTCTTGACGGTGTTGACCGTCAGCGTGCGCTCGACGCGGCCGCGGCCCATCTTGAAGCCGCCCTTCTTGTCGTAGCTGGCGTTGCGCAGCGAACGCTCGGGGAACTTCAGCTCCGGCTTGTCGAGCTTGCTGATGCGGGAGTGCACGTTCTGGGCGCAGCTGACGATCTCGCGGATCGTGACCTTGTCCAGCTCCGTGAGCGGCTTCCTGGGCTTCTTCGGCTTGTCCTGCGGCTTGTTCTTCTTGGCGGCCATCGGGGTGTCTCGGGTTTGCTCGTGGTGTCTCGGGATCGGTGGTCGAGGATCACAGCTTGCGGCTCTTCTCGAGCACCGCGGTCAGGTTCTCGGTCGCCTTGGCCACGGCCGGTTCGTCGAGCACCAGGATCTCCTTCAGCGCCTCGACGACGTGCGGGATGTACATCGTGATGTAGTTGCGCTTCTTGAACTCGCTGGCGAGCTTCTTGCCCTTGCGCACGTGCGAGCCGAGCTTGCGGCCGCAGTCCATGAGCGCGAGGCGCAGCTCCTCGAGGATCTCGTCGTAGCTGGCGATCGCCTCCTTGGACTCCGACGTGAACGGCACCCACACCGAAGCGATGTGCACGAACACGACCATCGGCCCGATCGGCAGCGCACCGCGCGGCTGCTGCAGGCCGTAGTTCTTCCAGTTCGTGCCGATGACCGCCTTGGTGATCGCGCACGCCGACTGCTGGAACACCAGCGGCACTCGGTTGGCGAAGCGGATCAGGCGCACGGGTTCGTCGGCGGCGCCCATCAGCACCTCTTCGTTGGCCGGCTTCTGCTTGGCCACTTCGACGATCTTGCCGGCGTCGGTGACCGCGAGCGTGTCGCCGGGCTTGCCGTAGGCGATGCCCACCTCGATCGCGAACGGGTGGCCGCGATAGACGACGGGCTTGCGCGAAGTCGCCAGGTAGTAGTCGGCTTCGACCTCCTTCTTGAGGCCGGCGACGATCAGCTGCTCGCCGATCGGTGCGATGCACGACAGCGGCGGCGCCATGATCCTGGTCGTGTCGATCGCCGCCTTGAGTCGCTGCACCGCGGGCGCCTCGAGCCGGCGCGGGTTGCTGTCCGGCTTGACGCCCGCCTTCTCGCAGATCTCCTTGGCGACGGTCGGGCCGACGCGCGAGAAGTCCTGCTGCAGGAACGCGCTGACCGTGCGGTTGTCGCTCTCCTGGATCATCTTGAGCAGGATGCCGAGTTCGACGCCGTGCGGGTGCGGCTTGATCTCCTCGACCTCCTTGGGCAGCTCCTTCGTCGCGCGGTGGTACTCGGTGACGTTGCCGTCCGGATCCGTGAAGGTCAGGTTCACGTGCGGGTTGGCCACCGCCATGAGCTTGAGGAACTCCTCGATGCTCTTCTGGCCGCGGCGGTACTCACCCTCCATGTCGATCGACACCTCGGTGCCGTGGTCCTTGTCCCACTCGATGACCCGGTCGGTGGCGTCGGGGCGGTTCTTGGCGGTGTCGATGCGGATCTCGAAGGCGAGCGGGATCGCCTTCCGGCCGGCCTTGCTGCGAACGCGCACGGGCGAACCCGTGGTCAGCTGGCCGTACATGCCGGCGGCGCTGATGCCGATGCCCTGCTGGCCGCGGCTCTGGCGCAGGCGGTGGAACTTGCTGCCGTAGAGCAGGCGGCCGAACACGTGCGGCACCTGCGCCTTGACGATGCCGGGGCCGTTGTCCTCGACGGTCATCGTGAACTGCTTCTCGCTGGTGCCGATGCGCGAGATCTTGACGGAGATGTCCGGCAGGATGCGCGCCTCCTCGCACGCGTCGAGGCTGTTGTCGACGGCCTCCTTGACGGCCGTCAGCAGCGCCTTGCGTGGGCTGTCGAAGCCGAGCAGGTGGCGGTTCTTGGTGAAGAACTCGCTGACCGAGATCTCGCGCTGGCGTTTGGCCATCGTCTCGGCGTTGACGGTCGCCTTGGCGCCCGAGCTCTCGCGCGGCGCGGACTTGTTCGGTTTGCTGGCTGCCATCGTGTCGTCGTCGGTTGCTTCGCCGGCGAACAGACTCTGCTGTCCGGACGTGTTGTTCATGGGTGATGCGGGTGCCGTCGGGATGCGGGGTGGGGGACGCCGAGGGCTCCGCGTGCACGGGTGACGCGTGGGGCCGCCCTGCGGCCCATCCGTCGGCTTGCGGGAGCTACGGTCCGACGGGAGCCCGGACGCGCAGGGGCGTCGACGCCGATCGGGAAACCGCCAGTTCGTAGTCTCACGGGTGCAGGGCCCGTGCTCTGACCAGCTCGGGCGGTCGAGATCCTAGCGAGGGGCTGCGCGGCTCGGAAAGCACAAACCCATGGTCGGTCCGGCGCGGCGGGTGCGCGGTGGTGGGCTGCCAGGTGGGGGTTGTCTCCGGCGCGGGCGGGGGCCGAACCACGGACATGGTCTGCCACCGTCGGCGGATATGGATCCCAGTGCATTCGTGGCGCACGCGCACGCAGCGAGCTGGCAACGACGCGAGCCGGAAGGCACGGTTCTGCACCGCGTGGTGCAGTCCGAATGGGCGACGGCGCTCGCGCGGTTCGACGCGGGCGAACGCCACGTGCCTCGGTTCTGCGTGCGCGAGGTCGAGGCGTTCTTGCGTTGCGGAATCCTGGTGCACGGCTTCGCGCAGGTCTGGTGCGAGGCGTGTCGCCATGACGGCGTTGTGGCGTTTTCGTGCAAGGGCCGCGGCTTCTGTCCGTCGTGCGGCACGCGGCGCATGGTGGACACGGCGGCGTTCCTGGTCGACGAAGTGATTCCGGACGCGGCGCCGGTGCGTCGGTGGGTGCTTTCGCTGCCATATCGGGTGCGGCTTGTGTGTGCGCACGATCCTGCGACGCTGGCGGCGGTGCGGCGCATCCTGGTGCGGGCGGGCGGACGTGGCGCACGTGCCGGGTGCGTGACCGTGTGCGGCGCAAACCGCGGCAGATGGGGAAGTGGTCGGAGGCCGGCGACGGCGCCGATGCGGACGCGGCATCCGATGCGAGCGACCGCGAGCAGCTGTTGCTCGCAGGATCGCCGCGAAGTGGGAGTCCCAGTGTTCGCAGAGCGCCTGCCCTCGGCGCAGGAAGTCGACGAGTACCCAGGCCTGCGCGAAGTGGTACGGAGCTCCAAGGCCGTGGAAAACGCCGCTGCGGCCGGCCCAGCAGACCAGCTCCCCGATGGGCACCAAGGAGTCGTCGCGCTCGTGTAGCGTGAGAACGGTGTCGAAGCGTTGCGTCACCGGGGCGAACAGCCAGCTGCCGCCGCCCATCTTGAAGGACCCGAAGTAGTCGCCATGGCCTTCCGAACCACCAGTGTGGCCGCTCCACCTCGGCCGTGTCGGGATCATCGAAATCCGCTGCGCGTCAGCGCCGACTTCGTCACTTCGTTGACGTAGCGGTGGCGATCATCGGCGCATGGACGTCGCAAGTGATGTTGCCGCCGACTGCGTCGCTCGCCGGCGCCACGTTTCGTTGACCAACGGTGGCGGTCGGTTGGATGGCTCGGTTGATGCTCAGGGTCCCTGCCGGGGCGAGGGGCCCGATTCCCTCCAGGCATGCGACGACGGCAAGTCACCGCTTCAGAACCGGGGAGACAACTATCCCTGCGCCGTCGCAGTGATTCGTAACTAATACTGCTACCAAGTACTTGTGCGCATGTCAGTACACCAATGGTGAGTGGGCACCGCAAATCCTGCAGATTGGAGTTAAGGGCGGGCTCTATCCTGGGTACTCGAAGCGCACACACCAAGCCAACGGTGTGCCGCCGGGCCGACACGATTGTCACCCGATGTACCCCGGCCGGACCCCAGCAGCGGCAGAGCGCCCATGAAGGAACCCACGGGAGAGGACAACCGGGAAGCTGTGGTTCGACGCTCGGCTGCCATCGGGGCCAGATCCGTTGCGTCGAGCCGGCAAGTCCAGGACGACGCCGTCGCGTTCACACTCGAGCGATGGGAGGACGCCGTCATGAAAGGCAAGGTCGTGGAGAACCCTGGGGCGTGGGCGCGCCGTGTCGCGGCGAATGCAGCCCACAAGATCGCAGGTGGTCGACCTACTGAGGGGTCACGGGGCAAGCACTCTGTCAACTTCGATGCCGCCGCGAACTCCGCAGCAGAGGACGCAGCCGAGGGCGCCGCGGGGAAACGGAGCCCACTGGCTGGCTCTCGGCGCCTCCTGCGCGCGCACTTGGCACAGCGAAGAAATCTGCTGCGTGGTCGCCAGCCCGATGTTGTTGCGAAGATGCTGGAGCCAGGCATGTCCTTTCACCGCGCGGCCAAAGAGCTTGGGATGGCACCCTTCAGCGTGCGGCGATCATTCCAATCGGCCTTGCGGCGGCTGGCGGGCGCGTGACAAGTGTGCCCCCCCCCCTCTATCCCGTGGATGCCACTACAGCGAACCCTTGCCGATCCAAGCAACCCGAGACCAAGCACGGAGGAGAAAATTGCGCGCCTACAATGCCAAACCAAGTTGGTCGTCTGAGCAGCGAAGCCCCGGCTCTGTGAGTGTCGCACTCCTGTGCCTGTTTACGGTGTCCTTTCTGGCCGCGGGCTCGATGGCCATCATATTACCGAGCCAGCCAGCCCTGGAGGCCTGCGCCTGCGACTACAAGGCAGTGTGGAATGGCGCCGGATGGAATTTGCACCATTGTAAGCCGTTGACATGCACAACGTCGTGCAGCGAATGGGGCTCGGGAGGCAACATCTATTGCTTCTGTTCCGGCGGGCCCAACTCCTGCAAGTGCTGGGGCATGTCTACCGAGTTGTTCGTCCTCACGTGCCATGAGACTGGCTCGGACCCGTGCCCCGCCGAGAGGCCTGATTGCAAGTACCCCGGCGGGGAGGATGAAGAGCTTGAAAACGGCAAGGAGTACACAATTTGTGAGTGTCGTTGATGGTAGCCCTCTTTGCAGTCGCCCCCGGGACTTCTGGAGGCCGAGCGGGGGAGACGCATGCGCAACGCGTCAAGTCGCGGCGACGCCCGTAGCGTTCCGACGGCGGCAATTCTCGAGCGTCCGTACAGAGCAGTGACACCTGGTATGTTATCCGACCGAAGACGTGCGGTGCAGGTGGTTGCCATCATGGCGCTCAGTGCAACACTGTTTCTCGCAATTGTGTTTGCATATGGCTCGCTGATGGGAGGATCCACCGCGGTGCCTGCGACCCCCATTGCGACGTTCATGGCAGCGCCAGTTCTCGCTGGAAGCCCTGCGTCCGAAGCATCTGACGCTTTGCTCGCCGAGAGATTGGATGTATCGGCCGCATGTTTGGTTACGGTGGAGACGGAAGGCGGAACTTGCCTTGGTGGAGTCATGGCGTTCCCGGGTGACCAGGGCCGCCTAGTACTAGACCCGACGATGGTTCCAATCTCCAAGAGTGGGCCAACCGGGGTGTTGGTCTTATCGCGCCTCGACATCCCAGCGTCAAGGTCAGTGTTATTATGGAAATACGGCTACTCGCCGCAAGTGCTTGAGGACGTGGTTGTCGATACAACCCGAGTTGCGGTGATGCGTCCAGCGCATAGCGCATTGATAATGGTGCAGAATGAAACCGGAGCCCCGATACCCGGATTCCGAGTAATGATAACCAGGGTCGACCCATCCGTCGCTGCATATGCACCGGACGAGGTGCGTCCCTATTTGGCGCTGCGGAGTTCGGATGCAGGCGGTGCGTCGTTCTTCGGGACTAGCGACGTCGCAGGTCGGGTCAACGTTGAGGGACTAGGCGTTGGCAGCTTCAGTCTGGAGTGCAACATTGGGAAAGCAGCCGTCACAGTCGTAAACGCACCAACCGTGATGGAGATTCCCGGAGAGGATGTGTTGGTCGTTGTCAGGGAGAACTGGGCTTCGGCCGTTGAGTTTATCGGTGACGATATCGTTGCCAGGAGCAACCCGGTACTGGGACGAGACGCGGTGTTCAGCTCTCCATCATCGGCCCTCGATAGTTTGGTTGTAGAGAAAGCGACTGACCAACTGCGACATCGTTTTCCTGCAGCGACAATCATCGTAGGCTGCCCGCGGCCTGCAGCGATCGCTAGTGGCGTCTATCAGATTCAGGTGTACGGACGGAGAACTGGCTGGACCCGGCAAACGATTCCATTGTGCCCAGTATCTGAACTGCGCGCGCCATATGTTGTAGTCCTCCATGGGTCAGGTTCTGACATGAGTGCTGTGGTGAGCGTTGTTGCCACCGACTCCCGCGACGTACCGTTACAGCTTCCTGGCGGCCTGGCTCTGCTAGAGTTCACGCACGGCGAGTGCATGAGTTGGCTGAGAGTGTCGTTTGGAGACAAGATCACGGTGCCGGCGACAACGATGTCCGTATTTCCGTGCGGCGAGCTTCCCCCAACGGCGTTCCCGAGGACGGAAGTCGAGCTCGAGCCAGGTCAGGTCGTTGAGGTTCGAGTCCGGGTCGGAGACCTGCAGCGATACGCTCTAGCTGTCACCTTGCCAGGGAATACGGCGCCTGGCCGCTGGGGCCTGCGACTGGGAGGCGACTGTGGGCGCTTCGTCAGCCCTAGAGAACAAACATATCATTTTTATTCCGCGGCGAACAGCGTGCCATATAGAGTCTATGTTCAGGGATACAGTTCGCGTGGTGGCGTAGTGGAGAATGGTCACGGTGACAGATCCAACGGTGCCGTCCAGTCCTTCAATGTGGCGTTCGAGCAGTCTGGACTCCGAAAATGACGCTGCTGCGATTCAGCATGGCGAGTCTATTCAGCATGCTAGTGTTGATGAAACTCGTTGGTGCACTGGCCGTTGGCGTGTATGAGTGGCTCGCCGTTCTTGCGATGGTGGCAGAGGCAGGCATTGCTAGCGCGTTCTACCTGGGGCGTGTCCGACATGGTGCCATCGCGGGAACGGTGCTGTTTCTTGGAGCTTTCGTTCTGGCGCTGACTTGGACAGGCGGCGAGTGTGCTTGCCTGGGGGGCTGGGTAGACTTGCGCGAGAGGAGTGTGAGAGCGATGGTGGCCGCACTTGGGGGGCTGCTATGTTCGGCCACATGGTGTGTAAGCACACTGTCCGATTCTTCTTCGAGAGTTCCGTCGTCGGCCAGTTGAACCAGGAAAGGTCCTTCCCCGGCGTCCCATCGCAGCCATGGCCGCAACCAAACATGGTTGCACGCCGCGGCGGAGGCCGCGGCGATTTGGCCATGGCCGCTGCTTGACTGGGGCGCGCCGCTTACGAAAACCGTCGCGCGACGCGAGTGTTCTCGAGACGCTGCGCCCAGAGCGGGCCAGGAGACCGCGTCGGCCTCAGCGGTTGCCAGCGCGTGCGTCGCCGCGTGCTGCAGGTCGACAGGGGCAGCGCGTCGAACCGATCGTTCCCGTCGGGCACCGGCATTGCCAGGCTTCGAGAAGGGCGTGAGACCGACGCCGGCGGCAAACCGAAGGAGAAGACCCCACCTTGCGGCGTCAGCGCCGGCACGGCGAGCAGGTCCGGGGTGGCGGCCCGTCTGGTTGCTCATCGCGAGGCTTCCATCGAGGTGGAAACGAAGCGTGGGTCGCTGGCCGTGGCCAGCCCGAGTGCCCTGCATTCGGCCCAGAAGCGCCTGAGCCCGCGCACGTCGTCGTCGTCGAGGTCGTAGTGCGCGGCGCCGTGCGTGCCGTCGATGGCGCCGAGCTTGCGGCCGCGTGCGCGCGCCGCCGCGAGTGCGGGCAGCACGGCCTTGGTGTGCGCGCCGGGGCGCAGGACCCAGACGGCGAACACGAACGGCAGGTCGGTCCAGCGCCGCCACTCGGCGCCGAGGTCCCAGACCTCGCGCGCGCCGGGCTCGGCGCCGAGGCCGCAGTCGCCGATCAGCAGCACGAGGTCGTGCGGCAGCGTGTCGGGCCTTGCCACGGGGGCGATCGACTCGAATTGCACGTCGGCCGCAACGTCGTGCGCATGCACGTTGTGCAGCAGCAACCGCACCAGGGCCACCGACGTCGCCGAGCTCGCGTCGAGGCCGACCGAGCGGATCGGCAGGCCGCGGCGCCGGAACGCGCGCACCGAACGGATCTCGCGCTTGCACGCGATGCCGAGCCCGGCCGCGACGGCGTAGTCGGGTTGGCACACGGCTTCGATCGACGAGACGAGCGCGCAGTCGAGCGCGCCGGCACGCAACTGGCGGATCAACTCGGTCGGCGGCGCCTGCACGAGCTGCACGGCTGGGTCGGACTCCAGGCCCGCGAGAAGGGGCGCGCCGACGCCATAGGGTACTCCGCCGATGCGAATGCTCACGGTTGCGGGTCGGACTCCGACCTGTCCGAGCGAGCCGATCCTAGCGACCGCCGGTCGCAGTCGGGAAGCAGAAACCCGAGCCATGGGCGGCGCCGGCCGCGTAAACCTGGAGCGCCGGCGCGCATGGCGCGCGCGCGGCCGCCGAGATCCCCATGACACGCACCCTGTCGACCCCGTTCCTGTTCGCCCTGACCCTCTGCGGCGCCATCACGGCGCAGACGGTGCCGACCGGCTTCGTGGTCGACACGCTGGTGTCGGCGGGCCTCAGCACGCCGAACGACTGCTGCTTCCTGCCCGATGGCCGCGTGCTGATCGCCAACTCCGCGGGCGGCGTGTCGCTGTACGTGAGCGGCCCCGTGGTCAACATCGGCACCGTGCCCAACGTCGAGTCCGGCGGCGAGCGCGGTCTGCTCAGCATCGCCGCCGACCCCGCGTTCGCGAGCAACGGCTACATCTACGTCTACTACTCGCACAACGGCGACGCGTTCCTGCACCTCGACCGCTTCACGTGCACGGGCGACCTCGCCAACGCGGGCAGCACCAACCTCTCGTTCGCGGCTGCCAGTCGCCGCGTCATCCTCGGTGCGCTGCCCGACAACGCCGGCAACCACAACGGCGGCTCGGTGCGCTTCGGTCCCGACGGTCGGCTCTACCTGACCTGCGGCGACGACGCGGGCGGCTGCACCGCACAGAGCCTGACCTCGCAGGTCGGCTGCCTCCTGCGCCTCGACGTGAACGGGTTGCCGCCCGGCGGCAGCACGACGCTGCCCTCGTACTCGTCGCTCGATCCGGGCGACAACCCGCTCAGCGCGAACACCGACTTCAGCCAGCTGCTGATCGGGCACGGCCTGCGCAACCCGTTCCGCATGGAGATCGACCAGCTGACGGGCAACATCTACATCGGCGACGTCGGCGCCGCCGCCGTCGAGGAGTACTCGGAGTACGTGATGCCCGCGGGGCCGCTGCCGCTCGTCAACTTCGGTTGGCCCTGGCGAGAGGGCAACCAGACCGGCTTCGGCTGCGGCGGCACGCAGCCGACCGGGCTCGTCGATCCGATCGCGACCGCGACGTCGGGCTCGGGCTGGCACGCCGTGATGGGCGGCGCCCGCTACCGGAATCAGGGTGGCATCTTCGACTTCGGTCCGAGCTACGAGGGCTCCGCGTTCTACCTCGACTACTACTCGGGCGAACTGCGCCGCATCGTCTACTCGGGCGGCTGGGGTCCTGCACCGGCGGTACCGGGGCAACCCAATGCCGCCGACTGGGGCGTCGGCTTCGATGGCACGACGAGCCTGCGCCAGGGACCGGACGGTGCCTTGTGGCTGACGCAGCACGCCAACTCGCAGCCGATGGCGACCCTGAAGCGCATCCGCCTGCTCGGACCGACCAACAGCGTCGAGGTCGTCAGCGGCGGCGGGCAGATCGGTCCGGCCGGCGAGGCGTTCCCGGCGCCGCTCGTCGTGCGCGTGCGCGACACGGTCGGCAACGTGCTGCCCGGTGGCGCCGTCAACTTCACGGTCGGGGGCCCCGGCGCGCTGTCGACGAGCAATCCGGTGCTGGCCGATCCGAACGGCCTGGCGCAGACCACGGTCTCGGCGCTCAACGGGGGAGGGCCGATCACGGTGACGGCGACGACGCCCGGTGCGATCACGAGCGCCGCGTTCTCGCTCTACTCGCGCAAGATCACGGCGATCCCGGCCGGCAACCTGCTCGTGCTGACGATCGCGAACGCGACGACCGCGGTGCCGGCGCAGGTGCCGTACGTCGTGATGATGTCGTTCCCCGGATCGCCGATCCTGCCGACGATCGTCGGTCCGTTGTGCACGGATCCGCTGTACGCGTTGACGCTCGTGCTCGAAGACGGCACCGGCATGTTCCAGTTCGTGTCGTTCTCGGGCACGGGCGGCGTCGGCACACCGAGCATGACCAAGCTCTACACCGTGCCGGCCGGCGTGCTGACGGGCTTCCTGCTGAAGTTCCAGGCGATCGGCTTCGATCCGGTCACGGGCTGGTTCCGCACGAACTGCGAGCAGCGGCAGTTCTAGGCCGGGATGGAAAAGGGCGCACCGCGTCCGCGGTCTCTCGTAGATTGCCGGCGCTCCGGCCCGCCATGTCCAGCAACCGCCGCACGCTGCTGTCCCTGCTCTTCGTGCTCGCGCTCGGCGCGGCCTGGTTCGGCGTCACGAGCTACATCCGCGCCCACGTCGACGATCTGATCCACGCGTCGGTGGGCAGGCACCTGCCCGCGTTCTCGCTCGTCGATCGCACGGGCAGGACCTGGACCGATGCAGACGTGCAGGGCAGGCGCGCCGTCCTGCACTTCTTCCGCTCGCGCTGCGGCGCGTGCGAAGCCGAGGCGCCGGCCATTCGCGCGCTCGAGGCGAACCTGCCCGGCGACGTCGTGCTGCTGCACGTGATGACCGACGCCGTGCTCGAGTTCGAACCCGAGCTGACCGCGCAGACGCTCGCCGGCAAGCGGTTCACGAGGCCCGTGCTGATGGCCGACGCCGCGTTCGTCAACGCGTTCCACAAGCTCGCGTGGTCGAGCGTCACGCCGATCACCTACGTCGTCGATGCCGGCGGCGTCGTGCGCTTCGGGCTGCGCGGCGCGCAGACGGAGGCCGCGATCGAACAGGCGCTCGCCGCGGCGCGGTGACGCTACGGCCGCCGCCGCCAGCGCACCTCGAACGTCGACGGGCTCGTGCCGACGTCGATCGTGGCGGGCAGGATCTCGACACTGGGATCGGTGGGCGCGAGCCGGTGGCGGCCCGGCGCGACTGCGCGCACCTCGAGGTCAGCGGCCCCGAGGTCGAAGACGCGCTGGGCGAGGAAGCCCGCGAAGTCGCGCGGCGTGAGGCCGCGGTCTGCCAGCGGTTCGTCGACGAACTCGAGGCGCAGCGCGGGCGGCCACGGCTCTGCATCGTCGGCCCGGTGCAGCGTCACCACGGTGCCGCTGGTCAGCGGCACGACGAGTGACGCCGGTTGCTCGCCGATGACGAAGTCCAGCAGGCTCGGCGCCATGCCCGTGGCGACCGCGGCCAGTTCGTAGCTGCCGCGCGGCAGCTCGGCGTGACGGAAGCCTTCGAGATCGGGCGCGTCCAAGTTCGAGAACGGGCGGAAGTAGCGCTCGCCGCGGCCGCGGAACAGCACGCGCGTGTAGCTGTCGGCGCCGTCGTTCCGCACGATCCGGTAGCGCAGCGTGCCGTTCCACGGCACGACGAAGTCCACACCGACCGCGCCGCCGTCCACTTCGCGTTCGCGCGGTTCGCCGCTCGCGGCGACGCGCACGTTGGTCAGCAGCGCCGGCACGCGCAGTTCGTAGGCTCCGGTCGCGTCGGTGGTCGCGCGCAGATGGAGGCGTTGGCACGAGCCCGTCACCACCTGGTTCGCGACGGGGCTGCCGTCGGGGTGGGTCACGCGGCCGCGGATCGGCGGGCCGTCCGAACGCTGTTCGAGCTCGACGCGCAGCTCCTCGTCGGCCTCGAGCCGGACCTCCCGCTGCAGTTCGAGCCGGTCGCGCAGTTCCTCCGCCGCGAACTGGAACGGTTCGGCGATGGCCCGCAGCACGACGACACCGGCCTGCACGTGTTCGAGCCGGAACGTGCCGTTGGACTCGATGCGCGCGCTGCCGTCGCGCGTGGCGCCGTGCCAGCGGATCAGGCCGCGCATGGGCACACCGTCGCACCGGTAGACGCCGACGATGACACCGCTCGGCCCCAGCGCGGGCCTGGGTTCGAGCACGATGTGCAGCGGGGCCGCGTCGGCGCGCGCGACGGCGGGCACGCCCCAGCGATCCTCTCCCGACGGCCCGAGGAAGTCGTCGTGGCGTGCGCTCACGCGATAGGCGCGTCCCGGCACGAGCTCGTCGATGCGGAACCGGCCGGCGGCATCGGTGTGCGCCTGCGGGAAGGAGCCGGCGTCGTCGACCCGGCAACCGGCGGGCATGCCCTCGACCTTCGCCGCGGCTTCGCGGTAGTCGCGGTTCGCGGTGACCCTGGCGTTGGCGATCGGGTTGCCGCGTGCATCGCGTACGTCGCCGGCGATCGCGCTGGCGCGCGGCAGCGCGTACTCGACGGCGCCGTCGGGCTGCGGCGCGCGGATCTCGTACGTGACCCGGCAGAACCCGGGGCAAGCCATCTCGAGTTCGACGGTGCCCTCGCCGCCGGGGCGCATCAGGACGCGGAAGCCGCCGTCGACGGAAGTCGTCGCGAGGTCGTCGCCGCCCGAACGCAGCACGACTCCGGCCAGCGCGCGCCTGCCGTCGAGGTCGACGCAGCGGCCCGCGACGACGACGCCGGGCAGCAGGCGGAACGTGTGCGCGAGGGCCTCGCCGCGCCCCGGCAGCTGCAGCGCGAAGTACTGGTGCGGATAGCCCTGGGCCCGCACGACGAACGTGCAGTTCTCGTCGCGCGGCACGGCGGGCAGCGTGAACGAACCGTCGGCGGCGCTGTGCGTCACCTCGGGCTCGCACTGCTTGCAGTAGTTGTGCGGCGCGCGCACCTCGGCGCCGGCGACGGCGGCGCCGGTCACGTCGTCGACGAGCCGGCCCTGCAGCGGGCCGCTCCAGGGCAGTTTGACGGTGAGTTCGGGCAGCGGCTGCCAGAAGGCCTGACGGTGGCGCAGCCCGGCGCTGATGCGCAGCTTCATGGTCGCGCCCTCGACGTGCACGGGCAGCGTGCACCAGCCGTCGCCATCGGTCTGCCGGCGCCCCGGCGTCGAGTCCTCGAAACTCTGCACGGTGGCACCGGCGATCGGTTGCGCGTCGGGGTCGACGACCCGCACGCGCACGAACGGGGTCGAGGTCGGCAGTGCGGCGGGGTCGCGTTCGACGGCCTCGGCGGCGGCGTTCGCGGTCTGCTCGTCGGGCACGGTGGCGGCTGGTGCTTCCGGCGCGCCGGCGGTCGCGGTCGGCGCGGGCTCGCCGCGTGGTGGGGCGGCGGGTGGCGCGAGTGGCGGCGGCTCCGTGAGAGTGCCGTAGAGCAGGTACGCACCGAGCAACACGATGCCGACCACGAGTGCGATGGCGAGGGTGCGCGGGTTCATTGCCGGTGGCGAAAGAGTACTGAAACGGCAGTCCGCGGGGCATGGCCATTCGCAGACGACATGACATCGGAAGGGCATGGGTGGGGGCTTGGCCGAATCCTCGGGCGCGGTACGCTCTGGCTCGAAATCACGAAGGAGGCTCACGTGGCCGATTGCGGATCTGGTTGGCACGGTCTACGGACCGACCCCGGAGCCAGCCTCGTACAGTCGGGCAGCGGCTCCCTGCAGGACAACGAGGTTGCGACCGGCGCGGTGCACACGTGCACCTGGAGTCCGAGCGCCGGAGGTCATGGCTTCGGAACCGTCTTCAAGCGTTCCTTGATCCCGGGCGCCACCTCGCCGCCCAATGCCGTACGAGGGGGCTACGGTGTGATCGGCCTGCGAGTCGGCGACGTGATCGCCGAACCGCCGGGGCAACCGACGATCGACGAAGTCGTCGTGACGACGCTCGCCGGCGACGTGATCGTTTTCGACGAGGGGTTGACGACCGAGCTGTGGCACACGCACGTGCCAGGCGCCGCCGACAACTACAACGGGATCCGCATCACGGATCTGAACAGCGACGGCTTCAACGAACTCTACGTCGCCGGCTCGTACGGCCTGTGGCGCTTCGTCCAACCCGGTGAGACCGGAGTGATCACTCCATGAGGACAACCATGCAGACCTGCTTCTCCTCCTTCTCCGTCCTCTCTTTCGTCTGCGCCTTGAGTACACCGACCTCCGCGCAACAGATCTGGAAGGTCAACTGCTTGGGTGGCGCTGGCGTCGACTTCACCGACTTGCCGCCCGCGGTTGCGGCTGCTGCGCCGGGGGACGAGATCCGGGTCTACCGCAGCTATGGTACGATTTGCCCGCTTGGGTCATACTACACCGCCACCCTCATCACGAAGCCTCTACGAATCGTCGGATTCGATCCTTCGGGGTCGCCATACTCTTCGACCCCGACAAGAGCCGAATTCCAAGGCGCATTCGTCATCCAAGGCATTCCGGCAGGCCAGATGGTCGTGCTGAGTAATATCAACCTCGGGCAAGGGATAGGATCAGCATCTCAGGGGGGCATCGTCGCTGTCGACTGCGCCGGGGACATCTTGCTGGAGGATGTCTACTACTCCAGCAACTGGAGCACCGGCTCCTACGTGCACTTCGAGCGCTGCGCCAACGTCGTGCTGCGGAGGTGTAGCATCAACCTCGGCGGTTGGCCGATACGTTTCATCGACTCGACGGCGTTGTTGACGTCAACGTACGTCGACCACGTGCCGTCGCTGGCATGGCCGTTCAACTACGAGCAGACGTCCGAGGCGCTGCGCGTGCACACCTCCACCGTGACGCTGATAGACTCTGTCCTCTACGGCAACGACCGGTACGATCCGCCGCCCGCGTACCCGATCACCAACTGGATCGAACGTCCCGCCGCGGTGATCGAGAGCGGCACGCTGCGCGTCGGTCCGGCGACGCGCCTGTACGGCGGCTTCAGCGGCTTCCCGTATCCGAACGAGCAGGCCTGGGCCTACCGCTTCGCGCCGCCCGCTACGGGCACCGTCGAGCAGGATCCCCGCAGTCTGATCTACCACATGCCCCTGCCCGCGTACGTGCCACAACCGATCCCGACCGACATCCATGCGACGTACCACGCCTGGGTCGTCGGCGGCGAGGACTTCCAGGTCACCGTCGCGGGTCCCGCCAACGGCTTCGGCCTGCTCGCGATCGGCGACTGGCAGCCGCTCGCGCTGCCGACCAGCCTCGGGCCGCTCGCGGTCACGCCCGCGTCGCTGACCCTGCTCGACATCGCGCCGCTCGCCGCCGGCAACGGGTCCTTCGAGTGGACCTTGCACTGCCCGAGCACGGCCGCGGTCGCGCACGCCTTCTGCATGCAGGCCGCCGTGTTGTCGCCGACCGGCATCCTGTCGCTGACGGTACCGTCACCGCTCACGGTCGGTTGGCCGAACGGCCAGATCCCGTAGCCGCGCTCTTCCCGTTCCGTGTCAGAATGGGACCTCCATCGACCGCGCGGGAACGCCGATGCCCGGTATCGCGTCGCCGCACCTCACCATGAACCGAGCCCTGACCGTTCCCCTCCTCCTGCACCTCGCCGCGGTCGCCGTCGCGCAGCAGGCGACCGCCCCGGCATCCCACCCGGCAGCGACACCGTGGCAACAGGCCTTGGCCGCCGCGCGCGCCCACAAGGCTCCCATCTTCGCGTTCGTGCTGCCGCCGGCCGACGAACGCGCCGGCGAGACCCCGTGCAAGGCGACGCTCGCCGCCGAACAGCAGATGGGCTTGCTGTGGCGCATGCGCCAGGACGTGCCGCCGATCGCGACCGCGCGCGACCTGCTGTTGCGCCAGGTGCAGATGCTGCGTGTCGGCACCGGCCCGCGCAGCCGCGTGCCGGCGCCGATGCCGCCGACCGAGAGCCAGGCGATCCTCGCGCTCTGCGAGCCCGTGTTCGCGAGCGCGAGCGAGTGCGGCGCCAGGCCCGGCGAGACCGTCGTGCTCTGCGGCAGCGGCGGCGAACGCGTGCGCGGCTTCGCGCTCGACCTGCTGGATCGCGGCGCGTTCGTGCGCGACGTCGGTGGTGCGGTGCTCGGCACCGAAGCCCTGCTGCCGCGCGCCAGCAACGTCGCGCCGGGCCTGCGCAAGGACCTCGCGCGGTTGCGCGAACTGCGCGCCGATGCGAGGCCCGGCGAAGCGGCGATCGCCGAGGCGCAGCAGATCGAACGGCGTCTCGGCGCGGCGCTGCCCGCGCTGGCGCCCGCACTCGTGCACCGCGGCGACGAGGGGCTCGCGATCGACCCCGAGCTCGCGGCATTCGAATCGGCGCGCGCGCCGTTCGGCAGCGAGGCGCACGTGCTCGCCGGTGACCCGTGCCCGGCCTGCGGCATGGCCTACGTGCCGCCCGAGCTGCAGGCCGTGTTGAAGCTCATCGGCCCGTGACGGCGCGCCCGCTCGTCGGCATCGCGCTGCAGCCGGGCGAGCGGTTCTGGCGGCACAACCGCGCGCTCGCCGAAGAACGCGCCGAGCTGTTCGAGGTCACGCCCGAGACGCTGTGGCGGGCCGGCTGCGAACCTGGGCCGGGTCACGCGGAGCTGCTGGCGTTCGTGCGCCGCTGCGGTCGTCCGGTCGTCGGCCACGGCGTGCTGGCGTCGATCGGCGCCGCCGAACGGCCGGCGCGGCGCGACGCGTGGCTCGCGGCGCTGCAGCGCGAGCGCGCCGCGTTCGGGTTCGAGTGGTTCAGCGAGCACCTCGGCTTCGCCGACGCCGGCGGCCTGCATGTCGCCTGGCCGCTGCCGTTGCCGCCCGGCGACGAGGCCGTCGCGATCGTCGCGAGATCGCTGCGCGAACTGCAGCAGGTGCACCCGATCGTCGCCTTCGAGAACAACGCCGACCTGTTCTGCCTCGGCGACCCGCTCGCGCAGCCGGCGTTCTTCGCCGCGATCTGCGCGGCGGCCGGCGCGCATCTGCTGCTCGACCTGCACAACGCCTACGCGTTCTGCCGCAACCTCGGGGTCGAACTCGACGCCTGGCTCGCGCGCGTGCCGTGGGACCGCGTGCTCGAGATCCACCTGAGCGGCGGCAGCGAGAGCGATCCCGACTTCCTGCCGAGCCGGCGCTCGCTGCGCCTCGACTCGCACGACGGGGCGGTGCCCGAGCCGGTCTGGGTCGCGTTCGAGCGTGCGCTCGCGACGGCTGGGAACCTGCGCGCCGTGGTGCTCGAGTGGCTGCCCGACGCCATGGACGAGGCCGCGGCGGCCCGGTTTGCCGTGGACGTCGCCCGGGCCCGGGCTTGCGTCGGCAGGTGAGGGGCATTGCCCGGGAGACCTGAGGCGGCGCAATTGCCGGTGGCAGGGCGAAAGAACCCGGTCCGCGGTAGTCTGCCCGTGCACTCGAGTCGGGTGCCTCGTTCCCGCGCGACCGCCCTCCCGGTCGCGATCTCCCCCCAGCCAAAGGCAACCATGCTTCGTTCCCTTGCTTCCCTGGCGTCGATATCCCTGCTGGTCGCTGCGAGCCACGCGCAGTGCTTCGAACAGAACTTCGGCGTGCTCGCGCCGATCGCGGGCGGTGCCGCCGGCTACGGCGACGACGTGCTGTTCGACCTGCAACCGATGAACATCACGTTCCCGATGGGCGGCGTCGCCGCGAGCTACACGCACGCGCACATCTGCAGCAACGGCGTGCTCTACCTGACCAATGGTGCGCCGTCGAACGGCACCACGTACGCGTACCAGACGACGGCCTTCTTCGTCGGCGCGGCCGGACAGGATCCGCGCATCGCGCCGCTGTGGATCGATCTCGACAGCGTCGCCACGAACGGTGGGGGCGTGTACTTCAACAACACGATCCCTGGCAAGTTCGTCGTGACGTGGGCCAACATCGTCGAATGGGCGACGCAGGGGCCGACGTTCACGCTGCAGGCGCAGCTGTTCGCGAACGGCGACGTCGCGTTCTACTACAGCTCGACCGTGTACGGGATCTCGGTCGGCTACGGCTCGCAGTTCGTCTCGCGCAGCGGCATCACCGCGGCCAACGGCATCGCCGATCCGGGCTCGGTCGACCTGTCGGCGGGTGGCAACATCAGCCCCGGGCTCGCCATGTACGAAGAGTTCCCGCTCAACGTGTTCGACCTGCAGGACAAGTCGGTGACCTTCATCAACATCGGCACCAGCTACGTGCAGACGGTCTCGGCCTGCGCGCCCGCGTTCCACGAGAGCTACGGCTCGGGCTGCTACAACCTCTCCGACTCGTTCTACCAGTTCCACGCCGATGCCTCGACGGCGCCGACGTTCTCGGGCCACTCGCTGACCATGACGCCGGCCGGCAACAGCTACCTCGTCGCGTGGGGCGGCGGCACCTTCGTGACGCCCGTGGGGGCGACGTCGCTGACCATCGCGGACGACGGCGAGGTCGCGCAGGCGCCCTCGGTGCCCTTCCCGACGGCCGCCGGTCCGGTCAGTCCGCTGTACATCGGCGCGAACGGTCTGGTGTCGATGGCGGCCAATTCGACCTCGGCCAACTACATCCCGGACGCGAACAGCTTCCTGAACTCGCCGGTCACGGCCTTCTACTCGTGGCACGACTTCAATCCGACCGAAGCCGGCAGCGGCCCGGTGCAGTACCACGAAGGCGTCGTGCTCGGTGAGACGATCGCGTACGTGACGTGGAACGGCGTCGAGAACTATCCGACCGGGGTCGTCAACCCGAGCACGTGGCAGCTCCAGCTCAACCTCACGACCGGCGTCGTGAAGTTCGTCTGGCAGACCATGGACGGCGACATCACGAGTCCGTTCGGCAGCGCGCACCTCATGGGTTGGTCGCCGGGCGGTCCGTCGACGGACGGCGGCAGCCTCAACCTCGCGACGACGTCGCCGTTCGTGGTGCAGTCGCCGAACATCTTCGCGATGAAGCTGACGGCGTCGCCGGCACCGATCTCGAACACGACGCTCGGCACGGTCGTCACCTACACGACGAACAACATGCGCGAGTACGCGTCGGGCGGCGGTGTGTACATCGGCTTGACCATCCTCAGCCTGTCGCAGATCGCCGGCGGGCTCGATCTGGGCTTCCTCGGCGCGCCGGGCTGCAATGCCTATGTCGGCACGCTCGACCTGCCGCTGGCCCTGGTCGGCGTGACGCCGACGAACTCGGTCGGCATCACGCTGCCGACGATGCTGCCGGTCGGCACCCAGATCTTCTCGCAGAGCATCGGGTTGATCACGCCCAACAGCATGCCCAACGGCCAGAACGCGTTCGGCCTGCTCGTCAGCAACGGCGTGCGCACGTACATCTCGACGTTCTGAGCGTGGTTGCCCGGCGGTGCTTCGCGCCGCCGGGCAAACCCGCTCAGGACCTCCTACCGCGCCGGCGGGCGCCTGACGGCGCCCTTCGGCGCGGGAGAGACCGGTTCTGATGCTTCGCTGGCGCCCGCAGCGGTAGCATCACCATCGCGATGCTCGCCGACGTGCAACGACTGCTCGTGGCTGCCGTGCTGCAGCCCGATCCGCGGGCTTTCCTGCAGGCGCAGCTCGATCGTGCCGAGTGCGGGCTGTCGGCCGAAGAACGGCGTCAGCTCGCGGCGGTCGGCGACGACGGCCTGCGGCTGACGCGGCTCGTCGTGCGCAAGCTGCGCCTCGATCGCCTGCTGCGCGGGGAGCCGGAGCTCGCTGCCCTGTGTCGCGAGCAGCCGCAGGTGCTCGCGAGCGGGTTTGCCGCCTACGACGCCGCGGTGCCGCCGCGGGCCGTGTTCGCGAGCGAAGAGGCGGCGCAGTTCGCGCGGCATGCGGCAGGCGCCGGCTGACGACGGTCAGGGCATCTGCAGCAGCAGGTTGATCCAGCCTGCCACGCCGAGCGGCGCCGCGTCGAGATGCAGGCCACCGTGCGCCGCGAAGAACTCCCGTTCGGACTCGGGCGGCGCCGGCAGCGCCCGTGCGCTCGCCACGCTGACGATGCCGTCGCTGCCGTTGCCGAGGTTGCCGTAGATGTCGTGGTAGACGGTCGTGTTGTCGACGTAGCCCGAGTTGAGCTGCGCCGTGAAGCTGCCCGGACCCTCGGCGAGGTCGAGCCCCGCCTGCATGAAGCGCGCGTCGGCGGCCGGCAGGACGGGCAACAGGCCGGCGAAGATCTCGCCCGCGGTCGCGGATCCCGCGTTGGGCGTGCCGACCAGGAACAGCTTCGTGACGAACGAACTCAGCGGCGGATCGCCGTCGGCGCGGCCGGGCCGGTCGGCGTCGTCCGCCGACTTCTCGATCATGTAGCGCGCGACGAGACCGCCCATGCTGTGGGCGATGATCGTGCAGCCGAAGCCGGGCTGCCGGTTCTGCTGGATCAGGTCGTAGAGCGCGTTCGCGTTGGCGGCGACCCCGCGCGCCGACGGATACATGGCCAGCACGATGTTCGCGACGGCCGGGTCGAGGTTCGCGACGAGGTCGCCGGAGCCGAGGAAGTCGAGCGGCGATCCGCCGAGCCCGTGCAGGATCAGCACGTTCGCGTTCGCCGGCGAAGACCAGAACGAAGCGAGGCTGCCGCGCCCGACGCGCAGGCGCTCGGGGCCGTTCTCGCTCGTGATCGCGACACCGAAGAGCGTCGCCGTGTCGGTGTCGACCGCGGGGTCGAGCACGGTCACCTCCTGGGTGAACAGGCGGTGCAGGTCGCCGTCGAGCGCGACGAAGCGTCCGAGGTGGTCCGTGGCCGCCATCACCGTGCGATCGATCTCGTTCAGCGCCGACTGCGGCAGCAGTCCGAATCGTGTCGCCGCAGGCGGGCGCGCGAACACGGCGAGCAGCGTCGGTCCGGTTTCGTTCCCGCCGAAGAACGCCGCGCCGGCGCGAATGGTGACCGCGACCTGCCGGCCGCCGAGGTCGATGTCGGCGGGTTCGAATCGATAGACGGGGAACAGGCTCGGCAGCGCGTCCTGTTCGGTGTCGATCCAGACCGAGAAGTCCGTCGCGGTGCCGACGACCCCCGGCGGCACGGTCAGCCTCACGCCGGCGTGGGCACCTGAGGTCACGAGCAGCGTGCCGCCCGAAGGGCCGAGCCGCGCGGTCGCGAGCAGGCCCACGTCGGCGGGATTGCTGTTGGCTGTGTCACCACCGCCGCCGCTGCAGGCCGCCACGAACAGCGTGAGCAACGGCAGGAGCGAGGAGCCGGCGGTGATTGCGCCCCGTCGCGCCGGGTCGCGGACATCGGAGTTCACCATCATCGCGCTCGTGCAGTCTACCTTGTCGTCGTCCGTCTTGGTTGCGGTGCGACCCGGCGCCGCGTCGCGCCATGCGCCGCGCGTCCGGCGGCGGCACGGCGGAGCGGTCCGAGTGCGTTGCCATCGAGGCTACGGTGAAGCGATGCGAGGCACCAGAGGCGGCTGCGGCACGCGCGCACGTGCGAACCCGGTGTACGCGCGAGCCGAATTGTGGCCCAGGCGGCCCGAAGGCCGGTTGACGTCGGGCGCCGCGCGGGGGAACCTCCCCGACATCCTGGTGGTGTGGAGTCCACTCGAGCCCGTTGGGCTCTGATGACCCGGCGCACCTGCTCGCGACACCATCGCCCACGTATGCCCCGGAGAATCGTGTGACCCCGCCCAGCGACCTCTTCACGCAAGCCCTCACCCGCCTCGACGACATCCGCAAGCATGCCAGGATCGGGCCCGAGGCGCTCGAACGGCTGCGCCATCCGGTGACGACGCTCGAGGTGTCGATCCCCGTGCGCATGGACGACGGCTCGTTGCGCATGTTCACCGGTTGGCGCGTGCGCCACAACGATGCGCGCGGCCCCACCAAGGGCGGCATCCGTTACCACCCGCAGGCCTCGCTCGGCGAGGTGAAGGCGCTCGCGTTCTGGATGACGCTCAAGTGCGCGGTCGCCAACCTGCCGTACGGCGGCGGCAAGGGCGGCATCGCCGTCGATCCACGCCAGCTGTCGCGCCTCGAGCTGGAGCGGCTCTCGCGCGGCTACGTACAGCGCATCGCCGACTTCATCGGCCCCAACACCGACATCCCGGCACCCGACGTCTACACCAACGCGATGATCATGGGTTGGATGACGGACGAGTACTCGCGCATCCATCGCGAGAAGATCCCGGCCGCGTTCACGGGCAAGCCGATCCCGCAGGGCGGCAGCCTCGGTCGCGACGACGCGACCGGGCGCGGCGCGTACTACTGCATCGAGGAGATCGCGCGGCTGCGCGGCTGGAAGCCGGCCGAGATCCGCGTCGCCGTGCAGGGCTTCGGCAACGCCGGCCAGCACGTGGCGTCGCTGCTCGCGCGTTCCGGTTATCGCATCGTCGCCGTCAGCGATTCGCACGGTGGCCTCCACGCGCCCGAAGGCCTCGACGTGGCCGCGACGATCGCGCACAAGCAGAAGACGGGCCGCCTGCCGGCCGGCAAGACGGTGAGCAACGAGGAGCTGCTGCTGCTCGACGTCGATCTGCTCTGCCCGTCGGCGCTCGAAGACCAGATCTCGGCCGGCGTCGCCGGCGAGCTGCGGGCCAAGGTCATCGTCGAACTCGCGAACGGCCCGACGATGCCGGAGGCCGACCCGATCCTGGCCGAACGCGGCGTGCTCGTGGTGCCCGACATCCTCGCCAACGCGGGTGGTGTCACGGTCAGCTACTTCGAATGGGTGCAGAACCGGTCCGGGTTCTACTGGCCCGAGGCGGAGGTGCACGAACGGCTCAGCGAGATCATGAAGCGCGAGTTCAACGCGGCCTACGCGCGCATGGAGAAGCTCGGCGTCGACCTGCGCACGGCGACGTACGTGACGGCGCTCGAGAGGTTGGATGCCGCGATCGAGAGCCAGGGCACGCGCGGGTTCTTCGAGAAGCCGAAGGCCTAGCCACAGGCAGTTGCCGTAGGGTGGGGTCCTGCCATGGACCTCACCACGACGCCGAGCCGCCGCCGCGTGCTGTTCGCGCTGCTGTACCTGGCCGAAGGCGCGCCGATCGGCTTCCTGTGGTGGGCACTGCCGACGCTGTTGCGCCAGGCCGGCACCGACATCGAACGCATCTCGACGCTGCTGTTCGTGCTCGGGCTGCCGTGGACGCTCAAGGTGCTCGGCGCCCCGTTCGTCGACGTCGCGCGCAGCGTCGGCGTGTCGCTGCGCGCGATCATCGCCGCGGCGCAGGTGGCGATGGCCTCGACGCTGGCGCTCGCTGCGCGGAACGCGGGCCTCGAGGACCTCGATGCGCTGCAGCTGCTGCTCGTGCTGCACGCGTGTGCCGCGGCGCTGCAGGACGTCGCCATCGACGCCCTGTGCATCTCGGTCACGCCGCCGGCCGAACGCGGCCAGGTCAACGGTTGGATGCAGTTCGGCTACCAGATCGGGCGCGGTGCGTTCGGCGGCAGCGTGCTGCTGTGGGCCGTGCCGTTCGGGCCGGCCGTGCCGTGGTGGGGTCTCGTCGCCGTGCTGCTCGCCGTGCTCGTGGTCGTGCTCGCCTGCGTGCCGCGGCACGCGGGCCGCGCGCGTTCGGCGCGGCCGTTCGCCGAGCTGTCCGGCTCGCTCGCCGCCGTGCTGCGTCTGCCCGTGACGTGGCGCGCGCTCGTGTTCGCGCTCGTGGCGGCGGCGGGCTTCGAGGCGGTCGGTGCGTTCGCGGGCCCGTTCCTCGTCGATCGCGGCTTCGACAGCGAGACCATCGGCAGCTGGTACGAGCTGCCGAAGGTCGCGGCGTACGTGCTCGGTGGCCTGTCCGGTGGCTTCATCGCGAGCCGGTGGGGGGCGCGCGCGGCGACGCTGCGCTTCCAGGTCGCGTTCGCGGTTGCGGTGCTGCTCGTCGCCGCGCTCGATGCGCTGGGGATCGGCACGCGGTGGCCCATTGTCGCCGCGCTCGTCGGCATGTACCTGGCCGTGGGCGCGTTCACGGTGTCGTCCTACGCGCTGCTCATGGACCTGACGGCGCCGCGGCTCGCGGCGACGCAGTTCAGCGCCTACATGGGCGCGACCAACGCGTGCGAGAGCTGGTCGGTGCTCGCGATCGGCGGGCTCGTGCCGGCGGTCGGCTACGCGACGGGTTTCGCGGTCATGGCGATCGTGTCGCTGCTGGCGCTCGTGCTCGTGCCGCGCGAACCGGTCTCCCCGGTGGCGGCAGCCTGACGAGGGCGGTGCCGGCCAGGCTGCGACCCCGACGGGGCCTGCGGTGGCCCGTGCGGCTCGCGCCCGGTGCCATGGTCGCCTGCGCTCGTGACGCTGCGCCGCGATTCCGGGCCGGCGACCCGGCTGGCCCCTGACGCCGAGGCAGCGGCACCGTATTGTCCCCGTGTTCACTCTAGAGGGAAACCCATGAAGCTGTCGCTCGCCATCGCCGTCTGCTGCCTCGCCCCGATCCTGACCACTGCCGCCGTCGCCCAGGCGCCGGTTGCTGCTCCCGCCACTGCAACCGGTGCGCAGGATCCGAAGACCGACGCGCTGACGCGCGCGTTCTTCGACGCCGAGGCCCGCCGTTCCACCATCGCCGCGGCCGCCGCACAGCTCGTGAAGCTCGATGCGGCGGGTCGCGCCCGGTTCGTGGCGAACCTGGGCGCGGTGACGGCGGTCGCTCCGAAACCGGCGGCCAGGCCGGTGCCGGCCAGCGGCGAGAAGGTGCCGGTGTCCGCCGAAGCCAAGCCCGCGGAGGCCGCCGAATTCTCGGAAGCGACGAAGGCGCTCATGACGACGGTCGTGAAAGGCAGCGCGGAGGAGGCGAAGGACGCCGTCGCGAAGCTCGCGACGGAGACGGAGGCACTGACGCGCCTCGCCGAGCGCGGCACGGCGATCCTCGAGCAGGGTCTGGCTTCGCTGATCAGCAAGCGCGTCGCGACGAACGCGCTGTTCGCGGGCCAGTACGAGGACCTGAAGGACTTCGAGCCGGCGGCCGGCCCGCTGCTGCTGCGCTGGTCGGCCAAGGCGCCGACGGGCGTGTCCGACGCCCCCTCGTTCAGCACCGCGTGCCTGCGCGCGCTGCGCGACATCGTGCCCGCGGACAAGGGAACCGACGAGATGCGCGCGGCCCTGCGCGACGTTGCCGAGAAGAGCCAGCACGCGCGGCGCCAGCAGGCGTTCCTCACGGCCGCCTGCGCGTTGCACCAGTACGGCGACACGAGCCTCTTCGATGGCATCAAGGCGGACGTCGAGAAGCAGTTGGCCAGCGAATCCGTCGAAGCCAAGACCGCCGCGAACAACACGCTGGCCGAGCTGTACTACCAGTTGCGCGATTACGAGAACGCTGCGAACCACTACAAGGCCCTGCTCGACATCATCGAGAAGCAGCCGCAACAACCGGACGGGGTCACGACGCTGATCTACAACACGGCGTGTTCGCTCGCGTTGGCCAAGCACATCGACGAGTCGTTCCAGTACCTCGAGAAGGCGTTGACGGCGAAGGGCGGTCAGCTGTCGAAGGCGATGATCGACTCCGACCACGACATGGACAACCTGCGCGCCGACCCGCGGTTCGCCAAGCTCATCGAGCAGCACTTCAGCAAGAGCGACCCGCACGGCAAGTGAGGTGCCCGGGTCCGGCGGCCGGGCGATGCCCGGCTCGCTTCGCCCGCATCCTGCCCTGACCACCGCGGTTGGGGCGATGCGCCGGCTGTGCGCGCGGCCGCTGGCGCGGCGGGTTCGCGGCCCTTCTGCCGCCCCGCGATCCGGATACCATTGCGGGGTCCCCTACCAGGAGGTTCCGCGATGCACGCCCAAGCGTCCGGCAGTCTGGCCCATGCCACGATCCCAGTGTCGGCAGGCATGGTGCATCTGGCCCAGAGCCGACTCGACATCTTCCTACGAGAGACCGCGGGGGGTCGGTTCCGCTGGTTCCACGCGGATGGTTCGCCGACCGTCATCGACGGCGAGAGTCCGAAGCAGGCGGTCGACGTGGCGCGTCTGGTCTGGCGCGACATGTGCCTGCTCGAGGCCGAGGCGGTTCCGCACGCCTGAGGAACGTGCGGTGGTGGTCGCGAGCGATGGACCGCCTCCACGCCCGGAGAAACCACATGCAGCTTTGCTGCCCCTGGCCAGTGGGTCGAAGTGCGCCGCCGCCACTCGCCGTCCAGGACCTCCACGCCTCGGGCCTCACCAAGACCGAACTGACGCCCCCCGCAGCACCGGGTCCAGCTCGCGCTCGCCATGTCTGATCCCGATCGAGCCGATCGCGCCGCGCGAGCCGCCCAGCGCGAACGCCTGAATGCGCTGCGCAGGGAGGTCGTCGATCGCGGGATCCGATCCCTGACGCACTTCACGAGTCTGGGCAACGTCAGGACGATCCGTTCGTTCGGCATCCTGTCGCGGAAACGGTCGAAGGGTCTGCCGTGCGACGTCACGGACGCGTCGCGCTCGGAGTCCGACCATGTTTCGCTGAGCATCACCTTCCCGGACGACAAGACGTTCCTGACCGCGCGGCGCACGCATCCCGATCGCGCCTGGGCCGTCGTCCTGGTGCGGACTTCGGTCCTGTGGCGACGACCGTGTCTCTTCTCCAGCGGTCATGCCAGCGATGCATCCATGACAGACCCCGTGGAAGCCACCTCGTACAACGACCTCGCGAGCTTTCGCGCAATGTTCGAGACCGAGCACACCGATCGCCCCAAGGATGCGCGCGCTGAAGTGTTGGTGCTCGACACCGTTCCTCGCGAGCTGATCCAGCGGATCTGCGTCGAGTGCGAGAGCGACCGGCAACTGGCCGAGCGTCAGTACGGAATCCAGATCGGCGATCTCGCCGTCATGCCCTTCTTGTTCCAGCCTCGCTTCGAACGGAAGGCCAGGAGTTGAGGGCGATGACCCCACAGCCTCCAACCCCTCGCGCCGGACCGGCCAGCGCCGAGGCCGCGATCGGCGCCGTCTGACTCCGCGGCCCTCGCGCCCCTCAGCGAGGCGGCGCGACGCGCGAGGCGCGCAGGCCGGCAAGAGCCTTGGCGACCCGCGCCTGCATCGCGAGCTCGGCTCTCACCCACAAGAGACCGCTGTCCTCACCGCGGAGCTCGACGTTCTTGGCGAGCCAATAGCTCGGGTCGGTGGCCTGCTTCAGATTCACGACCAGGTCGGACACGCGGTCGTGGGGGAAGGGTTCGTTGCGCACGCCAGCATCGAACACCAGATCCTTGACGGGGTAGATCACGATCTCGAGGCGGCCCGCCGCGATCGCATCGGCCGCCAGCACCTTCGCCGGTGCGGGCCTGGCATCGGTGCGTTCGAGTGGTGTCGCAAACGTCTCGGCAAGCGACGCGACCGCGCATA
This sequence comes from Planctomycetota bacterium, assembly GCA_036274315.1. Taxonomy (GTDB): domain Bacteria; phylum Planctomycetota; class UBA1135; order UBA1135; family UBA2386; genus DASVAL01. The sequence continues at coordinate 43,666 of DASUFY010000120.1, forward strand.
GCGGCGCAGCCACCTCGCGTTGCAACCCGGCGTGGTCCGAGGGTGCACCGACCTCGTCGGACAGGAGCCAGAAGACCATCAGCACCAACACGAACGAAACAAGGATGGCCATCACGACCCTTGCGCGTCGGCTGGCTCGTCTGCCCGCTGCTCCAGTCTGCCTGATCATGGTTGCTTCGTTCGGTTGTTCCACGTCGGCGCGGGCCCTGATCCGGACTACTTCTGCCGCAACAGCCACACGAAACCGGTCGACTCCTCGCGCGCGAACGTCGCGCGCTCGGCGAGCAGCGCGTCGTACGCGGCATCGTCCCGCCGCGACTCCTCGTCGGTCCGCGCGTTCTCGGCGCGACGCCAGTGCTTGGCTTCCTTCTGCTGCCACGCCGCGAAGCGCTTCTTCGCCGCGGCCAGCTCGACGTCTGCGGCCGGATACAGCACCCGCACGTCGTCGCCGACGAGCAGGTCGAGCTTGCCGTCGCCGTCGACATCGGCGACGGCGACGCGCGTGCCGGGACCGGGACCCTCGAGGTCGTCATCACCCCAGAGCACTGGGAACCGCTCCTTCCACGCCGGCCACAGGGTTCGCGCCTTCGCCCACCGCGGGGCCTTCTTGCTGCCTCGATTCACGAAGAGGAACACGCCACCCTTGTCCGAGCCGCTCACGAGATCGAGGTCGCCATCGCCATCCCAATCGACGAGGCACGGATCACCGTGGCCATCGACGCGCAGTGGCGAGCCCTCGCACTCGAGCCAGTGCGTCGTGGGTTCGAAGACGCCGTTGCCGGCGCCGCGGAAGAACGCGAATGTGCCGATCCAAGTGCCGACGACGAGGTCGATCTTCCCGTCGCCGTCGAGATCCGCGGCCGCGGGCCGCAAGCAGATCACGTCGCTCGAGACGTCGTCCCGGTCGCGGGTCGTCACGCGCAGTGGGCGTCCGTCGGTGCCGAGCACCGGGCGCGGCGCGGCGAAGTTGCCCCCGGGCTCGCGCGTGAACACATAGAGATACGTGCTCGCGTCGTTCGCGTCGTGCTGATAGGAGCCGGAGAGCAGGTCCGTGTCGCCGTCACCATCGATGTCCACCAACTGTGGAGTGGCGCCGATGCATCAAGCGATGTCCGGCACGATGGCGATCTGTCCCGCGGCGCGCACTGGATCGCCGGTCGTGAACGCAGAGCCGTTGATGTGGCGAAGGACGCGCATGCTGGCGCCGGCGAATTGGCCGACGATCAGGTCGGGCTTGCCGTCGAGATCGAGGTCGCCCCAAGCCGGCGCCGCGTGTCCGGATTCGGCAACCCGCAGCGGCCTGACCCCGGCGGTCACGCGCACGGGCGGGTGGAACGCGGGCGCCTGCGCACACGGAACCGGGACGGTGATGAACACCCAAGCAGCGAGCAGCATGCGTCGTTCCTCCGATCCGGCGAGCATAGCACGAAGCCGCTGTCGCGCGGCGTCGACGTCGCGTTCGCTTCCTGTCGGCGCCTACCGCGGCCGCTCCTTCATGCCAGCCCGCAGGAACCTGATCACCTCGCGGATGCGGCGCATGCGTTCGTCGGGTCGCCGCTTGGTTGCGTCGATCCAGGTGAGGTAGCCCCTGCGATAGAACTGCGCGAGCCCATCGAAGAACGCCGCGGCCTTGGGCGCTGCGTCAAGGGCAGCGGCGATGTCCGCATCGAGTTCACCGCGCTGCGGTCCCTCAGGCCAGAGCACCACGCGGACCTTCTGTCCCGGTCGAACGGGACGGTCGCGGAGCCACGCGGGTCCGAGCTTCAGCGCGAATGCGCCGCTCTTGCGGACCAGGGGGCCACGGGTTTCACAGGGTCCGATCCGGCCCGAGACGTGATGAACCGACTTCTTGCCCCAGACTTCGTCGGGATCGAACGGAAGGGTGACGAACGCCGAGCCTCGCTCGCTCGGACCGATGACCGCGTCGAACGACTCCTTGCCACTCATGCACGCATTCTTGCACGAGCGGAGGCAGAGGTCGCGCCGCGTCGTGACCAGCCCGATGGCACTGCCTTGC
>DASUFY010000121.1:0-31961 GCA_036274315.1 Planctomycetota bacterium
TCGTGCTGGACGCCGCGAGCGGCCGCTTCGTCTGCGACGACCTGCCCGCCGGCCGCTACTGGTTCTCGGCGATGACGACGGAGCCGTTCCGCAACCTCGCGCGTCGCGACGTCGAGGTCACGGCGGGCGCCTTGCTCGACCTCGGCACGATCGAACTCGGTTCGGGCGTGGTGCGCATCGAGGTGCGCACACCGGGCGGACCCGGCGAGGTGCACGCGAGCGTCGCGTTCGGCGACGACATCTACTCACCGGGGCCGCGCCCGCGCGCGCCGCAGAACCCGATCGAACTGAAGCACCTCGCGGCCGGTTCGTACCGCGTGCTCGTGTGGGGCGAGCAGGTGCTGCCGCGCTTCGTCGACGTCGTGGTCGCGATCGACGCCGTGAGCTCGCTGGTGGTCGATGCCGAGCGCGGCGTGCGCACCGAGGTGCGCCTGCCGGGCGGCATCGGCACCATGCACGTGCACATGCCGGACGGCTCCGTGCTGCACGAGATGGTGCTCGAGTCGAAGTCGTGGGTGCGCGGTCTGCAGCCGGGCAGCTACCGCGTCGACTACGTCGCGTTCGGCGGCGGCCGGTTCGGCGCCGGGTTCACGGTCGGCGCGGGGGGCATTCCGCCGATCGAGCTGGATCCCGCGCCGCGGTAGCGTTCGCCGCGCTCACTGTCTGGGCCGCCAGACGTACTCGAACTCCGGTTCCGGCCACGCTCGCTTGATGATGCGCACGCTCGCGAGACCACCGTCGGCGGTCTGCACATAGAAGGTGTCGGCGCCGGGTGTGCCCGAGTCGCTGTGCCAGTCCGTGCGGAACGTGAGCGTGTCGCCGGGCGGGAACTCGCCGAACGCGAACGCGCCGGCGGCAGCGATGCCGGTCGCCGCGAAGTGCAGCACCGCCGCACCCCCGGCGCCGCCGACGAGGGCCAGATCGCAGGCGGCGCCGCGCGCTGCGGCTGCGCCGGTGGCGAACACGAAGCCGCCGTTCTGCGCCTGCACGCTGCCGCGACCGATGCGCACGGGGGCCGTGTGCGTCGACACCAACGCGTGTGCGGGCAGCGATCGTTCGCCGTCCGCGGCGACGGCGACGACCTCGAGTTCGTGCACGTGCTCGGCGGCGAGGGTTGCCAGCACGACGTTCGGCTCGGTGCAGTCGAGTGCGGCCGGCAGCCCGGGCCCGGCGACGCGATACGAGACGGCAGCTGGGTCCGGCGCCCAGCTGAGCCTTGGGCCCGCGGGCGTGCGTTCGCTCGTGATCTGCTGCGGCGGCGCCAGCAGCGTTCGCCGGCCGTCGGGCAGGAAGACGAAGTGCACGCGCATGCCGTCGCGCAGGTCGCCTCGAGCCGGCTCCAACCACAACTTGCCGTAGCGGCCGTCGGCGAGTTGCACGACCAGCACGTCGTTGTCGTCGAGGCGGCCGTACACGGGCGGAAGCGGGCCCGCCGGAAGCACGCACAGCTCGGTGAACACGCGCTCGCCGACGCCGACCTTGCGCACGCCACCTCCCGGCACGTGCACACCGTACAGGTAGAACACGACCTCGGCGTCTGCGTCCGCGCGTTCGCCGGAGGACAGGCGCAGACCGCCCGACGCGTTGTACCAGCGATCCGGGAACTCGACGAGCCCGTGCTGCGGGACCTGGCGCGGTCCCCACTGCACGACCTCGGCCGGCATCGTGACTTCGTTGTTCGCGGTGAGGCCGCGCACTCGCAGGCGATGGTGGCCCTTTGCATCGAGGCCCTCGATGGCGACACGCGGTTCGCCACAGGTGACCTTGCGCACCTCGTCGCCCGTTATCACCTCGACCAGCCAGCGCGGTTCGTCGCCGTGCCACGCGACCTGCAGCTTGCCGTCGACCCAGGTCGCCTCGAGATCGCTCGGTGCCGGCAGGAACACCGCCCCCTTCGGTGGAACGACGACCCAACGCAGCGACGCCGACGCGGTGCTGTACGGGTCGGCGACCATGAGTTCGACGCGCGCCATGCCGCGGTCGGTGCGAGCGAACACGATCAGCGAACCGGCGTCGGATCGACCGATGCGCACGCGTTCGGGCGCCAGCGTCGCGGGCGGCGCGGTGTCCCCCGGCGCGGCCCGGCTGCCGCCGAACAGCGGTTCGAGGTAGAAGCCGGCCCCATCGCGGCCGAAGCGCAGGTCGGCTCGAAAGCCGCGATACGCCGGCTGCGGCAGCACCAGTCCACTGTCGAGGTCGATGAGGCCGTTGGGTGGAACCTGCACCACGTACTCGGTCGGCAGGCCGTCGCCCTCCTGCGCCCGCAGCGTGGCGGACGCCGAGCAGAGTGCGAGAGACGCTGCCACGAGCCAGGGCGAAGCACACGCGCGCGACCTCGGTGCGATCATGCGTTCGATTGGAACGTGGCGCGCGGCGAAACGCTCGCGCGTTCCGGGCCCAGGGCACGGTCAGGATGCGCGGGTTCCGGCCTGCGGTCTCGGCCGGTAGCGCACGAACATGCCGAGACCGAGCAGGCTCAGCAGCACCCAGGCGACGAAGTGCGGGCCGATGGGGTAGTCGGGATACCCGGGGGCGCTGCAGCGGAACCACACCGTGCGCCACCACGCGCCGAACCAGTCGGGATCGGTGGCGAACGGCCACAGCAGTCGCGCGTGTTCGTGCGACAGCCAATCGAACAGCACGTGCGACACCGTGCCGAGCGCCATCGCCGAGGCGTCGATCCACAGACGGCGCCGGCCCGCGCCCGTCGAGTCGATCGCGAGCAGGTAGCGACCCAGCCGCGATGCGGATCGTGCGCGCAACAGGCGCCGCAGCCCCGCGAGCAACAGTAGTCCGATCGGCACGTCGAAGAAGACGGCACCGAAAAGCGAATGGCCGGGGCCTTGGCCGAGTTCGCCGCGCCGCAGCAGGTTGGTGACACCGTCGATCGCATCGGGTGCCAGGGCCCCGACCCACAGCGGCAACACCGCGATGCGTCCGGGCCAGCGGCGCCACAGCGGCGCCAGCAGCCCCTGGTGCGATGGGAAGGCGGCCGGCATGCAGCGCATCGTCGCCGGGCGCGGCACCGTCCTGTCGTCTGCCGCGGACTCCGCGACTACCGCGCGGCCGGCAGCGGCAGCCCGATCACCATCGGCGGGTCCGCCGCGCGCAGCTCGACCGCCGTCGTCGCCGTTCGTCCGTCGCCGCTCGTGACCTCGAGCGTGTAGCGGCCCGGTGGCGCGTTGCCGTCGACGTCCTTGCCCGCGTCGCTGGATTCGATCGCGGCGCGGCGCACCATCGCACCCTGCGCGTCCCGCCAGACCTGGCTCAGCTCGCGTTGTTCGCGCGCCGCCGCCGGCACACGCAGCACGAACGGCACGCCGTCGGGCACGACGAAGCGTACGACCGTCGTCTCGCCGCTGCGCACGTCGACCTGCTGTGCGGCGATCGGCGCCGGCGCGTGCGTCGCGAGCACGTACCGGCCCGCGCGCAGGTTGCCGTGCACACGGCCTTCGCGGTGTCGCAGCGCCACCGTCGGCTCACCCTGTTCGATCGGGTGCGCCACGAGCCACGGTTCCGGCAGCACACGGCCGTTGCTGTCGACGACCGTGACCTCGAGCCGGCCCGGTGCGGGGATGCGGAGCACCCCGAGGTCGGCAACGCCGTCGGCGGGGGCATCTCCTTCGCCGAGCGTCTGTGCGCCGAAGGACAGGTCGGCGACCACGACGCGGTAGCGACCCGGTTGCAGCGCGGGGGATCGGAAGCGGCCCTCGGCATCGACCTGGACCGTCGCGAAGTCGCCCGTGGTGACGCGCTCGATGTGGAGCACGGTGTGTGCGCTCGCGGTACCGTCCGGCCCGAGCACCGTGCCGCACAGTGCAGCGGTGGGCACCGACTCGTGCGGCACGACGATGCGCACCGGCGCGGCACCCGCGTGCACCGTCCCGACTGCCAGCTCCGGTGCGAGCGCGGGCGGGCCGGCCCCGGCGAAGAGCCGGTAGTCACCATCGGCGACCGCCGGGCTCTCGATCTCGCCCGCGGCGTTCGTCACGAACGTGTTCACGTACGCGCCCGTCGCCGCGTTCTCGCAGCGCACGAGCCAGCCCGGCAGCGGCCCACCTCGTTCGTCGACGAGCAGCAAGCGCAGGCGCAGCGGCTCTTCGAGACGCGGGCTCCACGCGACCGTCGCGCCGTCCGCCACCCTGAGGACCTCGTGCACGGACAGGCGTTCGTGCTGGGCGAGCAGGCGCAGCTCGCCCGCCATCACGTGCTCGAGCGTGTACTCGCCGTCGTCGCCGGTGCGCGCGGTGCGGCGCGTCCACAGCGGTTCGTTCGCCATGCCCAGGTCGATCTCGCGCGAGGCCGGTGGCAGCACGGGCGATGCCACGATGCGCACGCCGGCCAGCGGCGCGCCGGCGGCACCGGTCGCGCGGCCTGTGATGCGCGCGCCGTCGCCGAGCTGCACCGTGACGTGCGTTTCGCCGAGCGAGAGCACCTCGACGATGCGGTGGCAGGGCCCGCGGCCCGGTGCCGCGACCCACAGCGGCCAGCGCAGCGGCGGCAGCCCTTCGACGCGGAACGAACCCGCGGCGTCCGTGCGCAGGAAGTGCGCCGGCCAGGTGTCCTGGTAGAGCATCTCGCCGGTCAGGCGCCGCGACGTGCCGTCGTCGCCGTCGAACAGCCACGCGCCGACGAGCACGCGCGCGTCGGCGATCGCCTGCCCCTGCGCGTCGATCACCGTGCCGACGAGCACGCCGGGTGCGGCCCGGACGCGCAGCACGCACGGCTCGTGCTCGAGCTTCGCCGAGACGATCACCACGCGCGCCGAACCATGGCCAGGTGCCGTCGCCGCGAGCACTTGGCCTGGGCCCGCGCTGCGCACGGTGAACGAGCCGTCGGGCGCCGCGGTCGCGACCACCTCGCTCTCGTCGGTGGCAGCCGCCACCGAGAGCCACACGGCAGCACCCGCGATCGGCCGGTCGTTGGCGTCGAGCACATGGCCGTTCACGTCGAAGCCGCGCGGGATGTCGAGCGTGAGGTGCTGCGTGGCACCTGGGCTCAGTTCGACCTCCGCCTTGCCGCCGCGGTCGACCGCGGCGGTGGCCGTTCCGGGCCACAGCCCGGTGAAGTGGGCGAAGCCGCCGTCGTCGGTGCGCGCCACGCGCAACCAGAGGTCGCCGTCGGGCCGCACCGGCTTGCAGCGCACGCTGACATCGGTCGCCGGTGTGCCGTCGGACCAGCGCGCGAGCACGACGAGGCCGGCGCGCGCGTCCTGCGGTGCGAGCGGCACGGCTTCCCGCACGGTGGCGTCAGGCTCCGCGCGAGCAGCGGGCGCGTCGCCCGCGGCCGCCGCGTTGACCGCGAGCCCGGCGCGCGGCACCGCGGCGTGCGGCGGCGGTTCGGGCGACGGCCAGCACGCGAAGACGAGCGCCAGCACGGCGCCGAGCACGGACAGCACCTTCTTCATGGCCAACAGTCCTCCGAACGTCGCGGCGCCGACCCCGGCGGCGACGGTGCCGTGCCGTGCCGCGGCCGCCAGCACCGCCGCGCGCACGGTGCCGAGCCCGAGCGGCGGCGGCGCGCACCCGAACGCGACCCCGGCGAGGCTCGCGGGCAGCAGCTTGCGCAACAGGTCGAGGCCGCGGTGCAGCTGCGTACGCACGGTCGCGTCGGGGCGCGCGAGCGCTTCGGCGACCTGCTTCGGCGACAGCTCGTGCAGCACGTGCAGCAGCACGACCTGCCGGTAGGGGTCGGGCAGGGCCCGCACCGCTGCCGCCACCGTTGCGTTCAGTTCGCCGGCGGCCGCGAGTGCCAGCGGATCACCGGGCAGCGATGCGCGTGCGATCGGCGGCGTGCGTTCCCGCTGCCGCGCCTGCCGCCGGTCGTGCCGGGCGCGGTTGGCGAGGATGCCGAGCAGCCACGGCAGCACGCGGCGTGTGCCGTCGTACGACGCCACATCCTCGATCGCCGTGAGGAACGTCGTCTGCACGAGGTCCTCGGCGGCGTGCCGGTCGCCGGCCAGGTGGAACGCGAGCCGGTAGAGTTCGGGCGCGGTGGCGTCGAAGACGCGCGCCAGCGACCGGGCGTCGCCCGTCTGCTGGTAGCGGCGGAATGCGCGGTCGATGCGGGAACGCAGCATGCGGAGATCCTGTGCACGGACGCCGGCCGGCGTTTCACCTTTCTCCCGCTTCTCGGGCGCGGCGTCGGTTCGGCGGCGCGGCAGCCCCCGCCAGCGGCCATCACACCGTGCCGGGGTCGAAGCGCGCGCTCAGCGTCCGTGGCGTTCCGTACCTTCGGGCTCCGCGAATCGGGCCGCGTCGGCGGGCCGGTCGCGCCGCTCGTAGAACGCTCGCAGCCGACCGCGCGCCAGACCGGCCCGAACTGCCGCCTCGCCGTGGTCCGTGCAGAGCTGCAGCGCGGCGAGCAGCTGCTGCTCGGCGGCCTGCATGTCGCCGGCGCGTTCGAACGCGTCGGCGAGGTGGACCTTCGTGTCGACGAGATCGGCGGCGGCCGCGGGCAGCGCCGCCTCCTGGTTCGCCGAAGCCTCGCCGAGCACGGCGATCGCCTCGGGCACACGGCCCGCGCGCGCCAGCGCGGCGCCGAGACTGCACTGCGTGAGGGCGATCTGGCGGTGGCCTTCGGGCAGCGCCGCCCGCCGCACGCGCAGCACCTCGCGCCAGGTCTCGACGGCAGCGGGCAACGCGCCGTCCTGCGCTTCGATGTTGGCGCGCACCTCGAGGTCGCTCGCGACGCGCAGGTGCGAGGGCCCGAGGCGCTGGCGGTCGAGGGTCAGCGCCTCGTCGATCGCGGCGCGCGCCGGGCCGCTCTCGCCCTGTCGCAGTTCGGCGTAGGCCAGCGAGCGCAGCGCCACGGCGAGTCCGTCGACGCCGAGGCCGCCGAGCCGGCGATGCTGCGCCACCGCGTCGCGCAGCAGCCGCTGCGCTGCGGCGAAGTCCCCCTCGGTGATCGCCAGGCTGCCGAGGTTCGTCGACGTCTGGATCGTCAACGCATCGTCGGGTCCGAGCACCTCGCGGCGCAGCCGCAGCGCCTCCTCGAGGTGCGCGCGTGCGACCTTCAGGTCGGGTTCGCTGTTGGCGAGGTTGTTGAGGCTCTCGGCGACGAGCACCGGATCGCCGCCCGCGCGTCGCAGCGCCAGCGCCTCGAGGTGCAGTTCGCGCGCGCGCTCGCGGTTGCCGGCCGCGCGTTCGGCCGCCGCGAGGTCGTTGGCCGCCAGCGCCACGTCGGTGTGCACGTCGATCGGGCATTGCTTGTGCAGGCGGTAGCGTTCGCGCAGCGCGTCGAGCGCCTCGGCGAGCCGCCCCTGCGTGTAGAAAAGGCGGCCGAGGCTGCCGAGGCTCAGCGCCTGCTCGAGGCTGTCCTTGCCGAACTGTGCGAGGCGGATCGCCGCCGCCTCGCGGATCAGCGCTTCGGCCGGCTCGAACGCGTCGAACGACGCGCAGGCGCGACCCAGCGCGTCGAGCAGGTTGGCGCACAGGTGCTCGCGGCCCGCGTACTCGGCTCGCACCTGGGCGGCCTTGCGTTCGATCGTCTCGAGCACGTTCGCGCGCTGCTGGCTGTCCGTGAGGAATGTCGAGGAGAGGATCGTGTCGCTCAGGAACGAGGCCGTCAGGCTGCTCGAGGTGGCCTCGATGCGCGCGTGTTCGACCTCGTGTTCGACCTGTCGTCGGGCCGCGGTCGCGACGTCGCGCTCGGCCTCGGCCACGCTCGCCATGTGCAGCGTGGCGGCGATGCCGCCGAGCAGCGCGAGCAGCACGGCGGCCGCGGCGAGCACGAGCACCAGGTTGCGTCGCACGAACTTGCTGGCCCGGTAGCCGACGCTGGCCTCGCGCGCCGCGACGGGGAAGCCGCGCAGGTGGCGTTCGACGTCCTCGGCGAACTCCTGGCACGAGGCGTAGCGGCGATCGGGCTCCTTGCGCATCGCCTTGGCGACGATGCGATCGAGGTCGCCGCGCAGCGAACGCACCATCTCGCCGGCCGTCGACGAGCGGCGTTCGGCGCGCGCGTGGCGCGAGGCGGCGACGTCCTGTTCGCCGGCCTCGGCGAAGGTCGTGCTCGGCCGCAGCGCGTCGGTCTCGCACACCGCACGCAGCAGCTTGAGGTCCGAGCGCGTCGGCCGGAACGGCCGCGTGCCGGCGAGCAGCTCGTAGAGCACGATGCCGAGCGAATAGACGTCGGCGGCCGTGCTGACCGGTTCGCCGCGCAGCAGCTCGGGGCTCGCGTACTCGGGGGTCAGCGGCCGCGAGCGCGTCGCGGTCGCGGCCGCCGTCGACTGCGCGACGCCCTCGAGCAGGCCCGCGACGCCGAAGTCGAGCAGCTTCGGCACGCCGTGCTCGTCGACGAGGATGTTGCTCGGCTTGAGGTCGAGATGCACGATGAGGTTCTGGTGGGCGAAGTGCACCGCGCGGCAGATGGTCGTGAACAACGACAGCCGTTGCCGCACCGTCGCCTTCTGCTCGTCGCAGAACCGGTCCACGGGCACACCGTCGATGAACTCCATCGCGAAGAACGGCACGCCCTGGTCGGTCGTGCCGCCGTCGAGCAGGCGCGCGACGTTGGGGTGCACGAGCCGCGCCAACGTCTGCCGTTCGCGCGCGAAGCGATCGCGCATCGAGTCGGTCAGCAGCCCGAGCCGCAGCACCTTGACCGCCGCCTCCTGTTCGAAGTCGCCGTGCACGCGATGGGCGCGATAGACCGTGCCCATGCCGCCATCGGCGATGCGTTCGACGAGGCGGAACGGGCCGAACTGCGCCTGCAGCAGCGGGTCCTTGCCGCGCAGCGCGACCGCGACGCCTTCGTCGAGCAGGTCGTCTGCGCCGTCGGCCGCGAGCAGACGCAGCACCGCCGCGTGCAGTTCGTCGTCGCCGCCGCACGCGACCGCCAGGTGGGATGCGCGGTCCGCGACGTCGCGCTGCGCCACGTCGTGGAACAGCGCCTCGATCCGGGCCCAGCGTTCACGCGTCCAGGTCATCGGCCTCGCCGCCCTCCTGCAGTTCGGCGCGCAGGAACGCGCGCGCGACGCGCCATTCGCGCGCGACGGTGCGAGGCGACTGGCCGAGCAGGCTGGCGGCCTCGTCGACCGTGAGTCCGCCGAAGAAACGCAGCTCGACGAGCCTCGCCTTGCCGGGGTCGAACACGGCGAGCCGCTGCAGCGCCTCGTCGAGCGCCAGCAGCCGGTCGTCGGCGGCCGGGGCCGGCAGCAGGTCCGTCTCGACGTCGGCGCGGCCGCGCGAGCCGCCGCGCTTCTGCCGCGATCGCCGCCGGCCGTGTTCGACGAGGATGCGTCGCAGCGCGGTGACCGCGGCGCCGAAGAACTCCGCCCCGTTCGCGAAGCCCGGCTGCGACGCGCCGAACAGGCGCAGGTACGCTTCGTTGGCCAGCGCCGTCGGCGCCAGCGTGTGGTCGGGCCGTTCGTGACGCATCAGGCTGCGGGCCAGGCGGCGGATCTCGTCGTACAGCGCGCCGATCGCGATCTCGTCGGGTGGCGAGGCGCCGGTGCTGGCCAGCTGCAGGAAGCGCGTGAGGTCTGGCATCGAAGGCGCGGCGCCCAGAGCAAAGCCGGGACCGCGGCCATTGTGTTCGATTCCCGCACGCGGCGGCAGGTCGCGGTGTGCGGGCAGCACGCGGAACTTCGCCTTGGCATGCCCGGGCGAGGCCGGCGGCCGGCGTTGCGTGCGCGTGTCCACGAGGCGGACACGTGAAGTGCGCGGGCGCCGGGGCCACGGCGTCCCGGGCATCGGGGTCTTGGGCAGGTGGCGGGTGGGGATCACGGTCGCGCCGGCGCCGGCGATGCGGTGCCGCTGCCGGCAACTGCGCCAGGGTCGCGCGCCGACTGCCACGTTTCTGCGCCAGCCCGCCGCCACGCCGCGGCGGTCCGCCGACCGCTCCACGGAATCGTGGCAGTCCGCGCACCTTCGTGGCGCATGGACGACGAACCCAGCCGCGCCAGCGGCCTCCCCACATGAACCCCATCCCGTCGATGATGCGTGCTCTCCCGTTCCTGTTCGCCGCCAACCTCGCCGCGCAGACCCCCGACTGGTCGCCGGACTGGGCCGTCGCCGGCCTCGGCGGCACCGTGTTCGCACTGGCCGACTACAACGCGGAGCTGTACGCGGGCGGCGTCTGGGCCGCGGCCAAGGGCGGCGTCATCCGCGGCCTCGCTCGCTTCGACGGCACCGACTGGCGCCCCGTCGGCACCGGCGTCGACCTGATCAACTACTCGTTCCCGCCGCGCGACACGCAGGTGTCGGCGATGGCCGTCTTCAACGGCGAACTCGTCTTCGCGGGCACGTTCGACCGGGTCGGCGGCCAGCCGATGAACTACATCGCGCGCTGGAACGGCAGCACGCTGCAGCCGCTCGGCAGCGGGCTCCTGCTGTCGTTCGACGAAGCCGACGTGCGCGCGCTCGCCGTCTACAACAACGAACTCTACGCCGCCGGACAGTTCGACCTCGCGGGCGGTCTGCCGGTCAACGGCATCGCGCGCTGGAACGGTTCGAGCTGGAGCGCCGTCGGCACGGGCCTGCGCATCGCCGCGAGCGGCACGATCGGCTACCCGCGCGCGTTGCACGTGCACAACGGTGCGCTGGTCGTCGGCGGCCAGTTCGATCGCGCCGGTGGTCTCGTCGCCAACAACATCGCGCAGTGGAACGGCACCGCGTGGTCGGCCCTCGGCAACGGCTCGTTCGCGACCGTGTTCGCGCTCGAGAGCTACGGCCCGCAGCTGATCGCGGCCGGGCAGTTCCAGGTCGGCGCCAACGTGGCGATGCCGGGCGCGTGGAACGGTTCCAGCTGGAGCATGCTCGGCACGAATCCAGCGGGCGTGCCGAGCAGCGCGCTGTGCACGATCGGCACGGACCTCTACATCGACAGCGGTGCCGTGCTGTCGCGGTGGGACGGCGCGACGTGGAGCACGGCCGGCCTCGTCACGGGCATCTTCAGCGGCTTCCAGGGCACCAGCATCCGCGCGCTGCACGAACACGGCGGCGAGCTCGTCGTCGGCGGCGAGTTCACGCGCGCGGGCCCGGCGCCCGGTGCGCTGGCGGTCGCCTCGGCCAACGTCGTCACGTTCGACGGCGCGGCCGCGTGGCGCACGCTGGGCACCGGCCTCGGCCTCGATCGGCGCATCGATCGCCTGCTGCCGTGGCGCGGCGGCTGGGTCGCGGCGGGACCGTTCAGCGAGGCCGGCGCCGCACCGGCGGCGGGCCTGGCGTGGTTCGACGGGGATCGCTGGCAGCTGCTGGGTCGCTTCAGCGGCGGCGGGGGCCAGCTCGTCAACGACGCGGCGGTCTTCCAGGACGGTCTCGTCGTCACGGGTGGTTTCACGCACATCGACGGCCAGCCGTTCCCGGGCATCGCGCGCTACGACGGCGCCGCGTGGCAACCATTCGGCTCGTTCGCGGTCGCCGGCCTGCACGCGCACGGCACCGAGCTGTTCGCGTTCGGCGGCTCGGCGCTGCAGCGCTGGAACGGCACGACGTTCGTCGTCGCGGCGACGCCGCCGTCGGGCGTCATCGGCCGCCTGCACACGCACCGCGACGGCCTGCTCTACGCGATCAACGACGACGCGTTCACGCACCGCATCCTCGTCTGGAACGGCACGGCGCTGCAGACGATCGGCACGGCGAACGACTTCCTGCAGACGATCTCGAGCTTCGGCAGCGAACTCGTCGTCGGCGGTCGCTTCACGGCGGTCAACGGCACGCCCGCAGTGCTGATGGCGCGCTGGAACGGCGCATCGTGGAGCGCGCTGCCGGCGCCGGTCAGCGGCTACTCCGCCTACTCGTTCGCCGAACTCGACGGCGATCTCTACGCGGGCGTCAGCGGCGACCCGCGCGGCCGCACGTTGCGGCTGCACAACTCGACGTGGCAGGCGCTCGGCGGCGACACGCAGGGCGTGCCGACGATGTTGTTCACGGACCGCGCGACCGCGAGCGTGTTCGCGAGCGGCGACATCATCGAGGCCGGCGGCCTGCCGAGCCGCAGCGTCGCGCAGTGGCGCACGCAACCCGATTGGCGGAACCGCCTGCACGGCCTGCCCGGGGCGACCGGGGGGCCGCGGCTGCTCGGGCGCGGCAGCGCCCAGGGCGGTTCGTCGCTGGCGTGGACGATCGAAGGTCCGCCCAACTCGCTGGCCGTGCTCGCGGCCGGCCTGCAGCGGCTCGACGTGCCGGTGCTCGGTGGTGTGCTCGTGCCTTCACCCGACGTGCTGCTGCTGTTCGTCACGGACACCCAGGGCACGGCTTCGTACACGCTGCCGCTGCCGCTGCCGACGAGCCCGGGCATCGACGTCTTCAGCCAGGCGTGGCTCGTCGATGCATCGGGCCCGCAGGGCCTGACGGCCAGCAACGCGCTGCAGTGCACGACGCGCTGACGCGGCCCGTTCCGCCGGCGATCGGCTGCGCGTCGTCGGGCTCCGCCTGGCACGCCGGAAGAAGTGGCAGTCGCCGGCGGGTTCTGGCGCAAGCGGAGTGGCGGGCGTGCGGCCCGTTGGCCGAGCGGCCGCGGCCGATCGGTTCGACCTGTTCCCCGGCGTCGGCGTCGGCATGGCTGCCGCCAACCACGAGATGAGACCTCCGAGAACGTACATGACGACCTCCGTCTTCCGCGTGCGGCTGCTCGCGACCCTGGCCGCGATCCTGACCCTCTGCCTCTCGACCGCGCCGCGCCTCGCCGCGCAGGGTGCGTGGTCACCGCACTACGACATGCCAGGCTTCGGCATCGGCGGCCGCGTGTTCGGACTCGGCACGTGGCGCAACGAGCTCATCGCGTGCACCTACTCGACACCGTGGCGCGACGGCAACGCGCTGAACCACGTCGCGCGCTTCGACGGCGTGCGTTGGTACGCGCTCGGCAGCGGCACCAACGGCAAGGTGCGCACCGCGGTCGAGTTCCAGGGGGATCTCTACGTCGGCGGCCTGTTCACCTACGCGGGCGGCGCGCCGGCCACAGACATCGCGCGCTGGGACGGCGCGCAATGGCACGCGGTCGGCGCGGGCCTGAGCGGCGAGGTCTGGACGCTGTGCGTGCACCAGGGCGAGCTGTACGCGGGCGGTGACTTCGTGCAGTCCGGCGCGCAGAGCGTGCCGTGCCTCGCCCGCTGGACCGGCAGTCAGTGGGTGGCCGTCGGCGGCGGCCTGCAGTGGCTGCTCGGCGTCAACACGGCCTGCCGCGCGCTGCTGTCCGACGGCACCGACCTCTATGTCGGCGGCGAATTCGATCGCGCCGGCGGCCTGCCCGCGAGCCACGTGGCGCGTTGGGACGGCGCGACCTGGCACGCGCTCGGCGGCGGCATCAACAACTTCGGCTACGCGTTGATCCGCGCGCTCGTCAAGCACAACGGCCGCATCTACATCGGCGGCGCGTTCGGCCAGGCCGGCGCGGTCGCCGCCGACAACATCGCCGCCTGGGATGGCAGCACCTGGACGGCGGTCGGCGCCGGCGTGCAGGGCACGACCTACGGCGCCGTCGTCGAAGCGCTCTGCGTCTTCAACAACGAACTCCACGTCGGCGGCCACTTCACGAGCTCGGGCGCGAACACGTCGTTCTTCAACGTCGCGCGCTTCGACGGCAGCCTGCTGCAGCCGATCGGCGGCGTCGCGCTGGCCGAGGTCAATCCGCCGACCGTCATCGCGATGGTCGCCTGGAACCACCGGTTGTACTGCGGCGGCGAGTTCGAGGTCGCGGGGCGACCGTTCGTCGCGGGACAGACGATCGGCGTCTACCACATCGCATCATACGACGGCAGTTCGTGGAGCCACGTCGGCGATGGCCTCGGCTTCGGCGGCGAGGTGCACGTGCTCGGGCGCTACCAGGGTGACGTGATCGCCGGCGGGCACTTCACGATCGCGGGCACCTCCTATGCGCCGGGGCTGGCCCGCTTCGACGGCACGCAGTGGCGGCACTTCGGCAGGTTCGACGGCGACGTCGATGGCATGGTCGAACACCTCGGCGACCTGTGGGTCGCGGGCGAGTTCCACACCGTGAACGGCATCACCGCGAACGGTGTCGCGCGTTGGGACGGCAGCCAATGGTCCGCCGTCGGCGGCGGGCCGAGCCTGTACGGCGCGAGCTGCATCGCGAGCTACCAGGGCATGATCCACATCGGCACGATCGGCAGCCCGCTGCGTTGGAACGGCACGACGTGGGAGACGTTCACGCCGCCGATCTACGGCGCGCTGACCGCGATGCACGTGCACCAGGGTGTGCTCTACTTCGGCGGCTCGACGCCGTTCCATCCCGGCGCGCCGAACCTGTTCGCATGGGACGGAGCCGTGCTGTCGGTGCCCGGTGGTGGTCTCGACGACATGGTCGAGGGGCTCGGCAGCTTCAACAACGAGCTGATCGTCGGGGGCCGCTTCACGATGGCCGGTGGGGTGCCCGCGCGTTCGATCGCGCGCTGGAACGGCTCGTCGTGGTCGACGTTCGGCACCGGCATCCAGGGCGCCACGGTCAAGGCGATCACGACGTTCGGCGGCTCGCTCGTGATCGGTGGGGACTTCAGCCAGTTCCAGGGCGCGGCCGCGGACTACGTCGCGCGCTGGACCGGCAGCGGTTGGGCGCCGCTCGCCGCGGCCCAGCCGAACGGCACGATCTTCGCGCTGCTCGCCGACGACGCGCGAGGCGAACTGTACGCCGGTGGCTGGTACTCGCGCATCGGCACGAACGACGCGGGCTACTTCGGGGTCTTCGAGAACACGCCGTTCTGGACCGACACCGGCGCGTCGCTCGCGAGCCCGCGCCGTGCGCCGAGGCTCAGCGGCGATGGCCGGCTGCTCGCGGGATCGTCGGCGCGCTGGCGGCTCTCGTCGGCGCAGGAGTCGAGCCTCGGCGTGCTCGCGATGGGAACGTCGTCCGTGAACGTGCCGGTGTTCGGCGGCGTGCTCGTGCCGAGTCCCGACGTGTTGGCGCTGCTCGTGACCGACGACATCGGCACCGCCGCGGTGACCCTGCCCTGGCCCGGGCCGCTGCCGGGGTTCCAGGCCTGGGCGCAGGCCTGGCTGCTCGACGCCAACGGGCCACAGGGCTTCACGGCCAGCAACGGCGTCTGGCTGCGGGCGCCCTGAGTTCGTCGCGCGACCGCGGCGTGCGCGCGCGGTGGCGCCCGCTACCATGCCGCCGATGGTGCGCCGTGCCCGCCTGGCCGTCCTGCCCTTGTGCCTCGCCGCGTGCGCCGCGGGTCCGAGTCCGTCCCGCGACCCCGCGCCGTGGCTCGGACCCGACGACCTGGCCTGCGTCGTCTGCGTTTCGGGCCCCGAGCGGGGCATCGGCAGCGCGATCGTGATCGGCTCGCACCGGCTGCTGACGGCGCGCCACGTCGTCGATGGCATCCGCGCCGGACACGACGAGCCGTTCACGCTCGTGATCGGCTTCCGGCCCGTGCACGGCCGCGTCGTCGCCGAGGGCGACGCCGCGGATGCGCATGGGGATTGGGCGGTCGTTCAGGTCGACACCATGGATTGGCCACCCGAGCAGTCCGCGCCGCTGCACGCGCCGGCGCTCGCGCCCGGGTGGCGCCCCGCACCGGGCACCGAGGTCGTGCTCGCGGGCTATGCGACGCGGTTCTTCCCGCCGTCGGGAGTCGATCCGAGGGAGCCGGCGCCGACCGTCGTGACGCGCGTGCTCGCGGCGCGCGAAGGCGACGACGCGGCGGCAGCACCGTGGTCCTGCGAGTGCTACGGCGACGACCTGGCCGGCATGTCGGGTGGGGCCGTCTTCGTGCGCAATGCCGCGACGGGCCGGGCCGAGGTGATCGGTGTGCTCGTCGCGCGTTCGGTGACGGAAACGGAACTCGTGGGCCCGCTCGGCATCCGCATCGGGCTCGGCAGCGAGCACGTCTCGCACTTCGTTCGCGTGCCGGCGGCGGCCATCGCGCAGTAGCTCGCCGGCGCGGCCGACTCACGACCGGCGGCAGACGACGACCGAATCGACGGGGCCGCTCTTGTCGACACCCGACAGCATGCTGCGCAGGCGCGCGACCAGCGCGCGCAGCGGCGAACGCGACGGGCGGGTGTTCGCATCGTCGAACGAGGCGGCGACGGTGAAGCCGCTGGCCTGCGCGAGCCGCTCCAACAGCGCACGCGGATACGGGCGCACGTGCGTCGGGTCGAGCCAGAACAGCTCCGACATCACGATGTAGTTCCTGCTGTTCGGGGTGACCACGACCAGCGGCGCCGCGGGCGCGAGCACCGCCGCGATCGCCTGCAGCAGCTCGATCGCCTCGCGACCGGGCTGGTGTTCGATGACGTGCGCGAGCACCGCGCCGTCGAAGCACTCGCCGCGCGCCGCCATGGCGCGCAGCACCGCGAGCAGTTCGCCCTCGTGCGCGTCGAAGCCGCGCTCGCGGGCAGCGCCGGCGTCGCGGTCGATGCCGACCGCCTGCAGCCCCGCCTGCCGCGCGACGTCGAGCAACGAACCCCTGCCGCAACCGACGTCGAGCACGCGGCCGCGCTCGGGCAGCCAGCGCAGGTAGCCGCTCTTGATGCGCCGGTCCTCGGCGTCGTCGACGACGGCGTGGGCGACTGCATTCAACGCGGCGTGCGATCCGTGATCCGGCGCGGCCATGCGGGGTTCCGTTCTATCCGCACGCGAGGCCTGGCGCAGCGGTGCGCTGCTCCGGCCGCTCGGACGCACCGATGCGCTGCACCGGCGGTGGCCACCGCCGGCGCCTTTCGGGCGCGGGCTGTTCGGTTCCCGGGCCATTTGCTTCTCGAAGGGGGGATCCACGATCGCGGCCGTCGCGCCGCCAATCCCCCTGAGGTTCCCCTTCATGCGCATTCCCGCCCTTGCCCTGCTCTCGCTCGCCCTGCCCGCCGCGGCCGCCATCGGCCAGACCTCCGTGTTCCCGCCCGACTACGGGTCGATCCCGGACGGGCCGAACTACTCGCCGAACCTGCCGCTCGCCTACGGCACGTCGCGTGTGCAGTTCGTCTACGACGCCGCTTCGCTGACCGTGCCGGTCGGCCACCAGATCTCGAAGATCAGCTTCCGTGAGGATGGTTCGATCACGACGATGATCACGGGCCGGTCGCTGCAGCTCGAGGTGCGCATGGGCTACTCGACGTTCTCGTCGGCCAACCTGTCGAGCACGTTCGACAGCAACTTCGCGAACACGCCGGTCACGGTGTTCGGACCGGCGCTGTTCGTGCTGCCCAACCTGCACGACGTCGGGGCGCCGCTGACGAACGGCCAGTTCGGCATCAACATCACGCCCTTCACCTACTCGCCGCCGGCCGGCCAGAACCTGCTCATCGAGTACCGGATCTTCGGCACGAGCCTCGGCGGTGCCGTCTTCAACTACTACATCGACCGCGCGGACTACGTGTCGCCGGTGGTCAACGGTCCGGCCGGGTGCCCGCACTCGAGCGGCACCGCGGTCCTGACCGTCGATCCGACGCGACCCGGGCTCTACTACAACGCGACGATGACGACCGGGCCGGCCGCGAGCCCCGGCGTGCTCGCGATCAACATCGGCTCCCCGCTCGCACCCGCCTTCCCGTTGACGGGCGTCTTCGCCGGCATCAGCCCGCTGTGCACGGGCCAGGTCTCGCCGGTCGGCCTCGCCACGCTCGGCGGCGTCTCGGGTGGCAGCGGCTACGGCAACTGGAGCTTCTACATCCCGAACAACGTGATGTTCTCGGGCCTGGCGATCAGCAGCCAGTGCCTGTTCCTGGACTTCTTCTCGCCCGGTGGGCTCGTGGTCTCGAACGGCGCGCAGGTCACGACCGGCACGAATCCGCGCGCGAGCGCGTGCTTCGTCAACGGCCCGCCGACGACGTCGCTGACCGGCAGCCTGGCCTACAACTACTGCCCGGTCACGTTCTTCACGCACAACTGAAGAACGGCGGGCCGGCGCCGCGGGCACGCCCGCACGCCGGCCCTCGCCCCGCGCGCGGTGAAGCGGCGATCGCACCGATCGCACGCGTCCGCCGCGCGGCCGGCGCCCCACGGCCCTTGCATCCGTATCGCCATGGCATCCAATTGCGTCGTGTCGGCGACCAGAGAACTGCTGCTGCGCTGGCACGAAGGCGACCAGGAAGCGATGGCGACCCTCGTGCGGCAGGAGTCGGCGTTCGTGGCGAGCCAGGTGCGCAAGCGCCTCGGTCCGCTGCTGCGCCGTGAACACGACACGCAGGACATCGTGCAGTCGACGCTGCTGCAGGCCCTGCGCGCGGCGCCCCGCTTCCTCGTCTCGGATCGGGACAAGCTGCGCGGGTTGTTGGTGCGCATGGTGGAGAACGCGCTGCGCGTGCAGGCCGGCCAACAGCTGGCCCAGAAACGCGACATCCGCCGCGAAGTCCAGCTCCAGGCCGCGTCGCCGGCGACCGTTCTCGACCTCGATCCACCCGACACGGGCACCAACCCGGCCGCCGCCGCCGAGCGCACCGAGACGCGCGACTGGGTCCGACTGGCGCTCGAACTGCTCGATCACCAGGACCGCACCGTGATCCTGCTGCGCGACTACGAAGAGCTGACGTTCGGTGAGATCGCGGCGCGCCTCGGCGCCGCGGAGGACACGATTCGCATGCGCCATCGCCGCGCCATGCCGAAGCTGGCCAACACCCTGATGCGCCTGCAGCGCGGCGAACTCGACCGACTGCTCTGATCGCAGCACCTCGCCAGCCATGAGTCACCATTCGTCGACGCGTCTGGAACGAGCTCTCGAGCTGTTCTGCGACCACCAGCAGCACGGTGGCGACATGCAGGAACTGCTGGCCCGGCATCCCGACCTCGCGGAGATCCTCGCGTCGTTCGTCGACGACCAGGCCGCGGCGCCCGGGGCCGAGACCGCCGACCGCTTCGACGACTTCGATCTGCTGCGCGAGGTCGGACGAGGTGGCGCCGGCACCGTCTACGAGGCGCGGCAGCGCTCGCTCGGGCGCACGGTCGCGCTCAAACTGCTGCACGAACCGTTCACGACCAACCCGACCGCGCTGGCCAGGTTCCATCGCGAGGCCCAGACGCTGGCCCGGCTCGACCATCCCGGTGTCGTGCGCGTCTTCGCGGCCAGCGCGGTCGCGACGCGCCCCTGGTTGGCGATGGAGTTCGTCGACGGCGAATCGCTGGCAGCGCACCTCGAGCACCTGCGTGCGACGGGCCACCGCGGCGACTCCCTGCGCCAGCTCGTGGCGGCGATGGCGCAGGTCGCCGCGGCGCTGCACCACGCGCACGCGATGGGCATCGTGCATCGCGACGTCAAGCCGTCGAACATCCTGATGCGCTCGAACGGCGCCGTCGTGCTCACCGACTTCGGGCTCGCGCACGACGCCTCTGCCCCTTCGCTGACGAGGACCGGTGTCGCGGCCGGCACGCCTCACTACATGGCGCCCGAACAGGTGCTCGGCGGCGGCGAGCGCTGCGATGCACGCACCGATGTCTTCGCGCTCGGCGCGACGTTGTACGAGTGCGTGACGTTGCGGCGCGCGTTCGACGGCACCAACACGCAGGAGGTGCTGCAGGCCATCCTCGCGCGGGATCCGTCCGACGTGCGGCGGCTCGTGCCCGGCTTGCCCGCGGACCTCGCCGCGATCGTGCACAAGGCGATCGAGAAGGCGCCCGATCGGCGCTACGCGACCGCCGGTGAGTTCGGCGACGACCTGCGGGCGTTCCTCGATCTGCGGCCGATCGTCGCGCGACCGCCGTCGCGCACGCGGCGCCTGCTGCGGCTCGCGAGGCGGCATCCGATGGTCGCGGCGCTCGGTCTCGTCATCGCCTGCGGTCTCGTGTCCGGCGGCGTGTTCGCCTGGCAGTGGCCGCTCGTGCGCGCCGCCGCCGCGGCGCAGGTCAGCGAACAGTTCGAGGACGCGATGGTGCTCGGCACCTTGGCGCGCACGGGTCCCGATGCCGAGGCGTGCTACCGGCACTTCCGGCGCGCCATCGAACTCGCACCCGAGCGCGACGAGGGCCTCGCGGGCCTGTGCTTCGCGATCTGGCACTACGAGGGTCCGCTCGCTGCCCTGCAGGAACTCGAGCGACATGGCGACGCCTCGGGTCCCAACCTCGGGCGCTGTCGCGCGGTGTTGCTGCGCCGCCTCGATCGTGTCGACGAGGCGAAGGCGCTGGAGCAGGGCCTGGGGCCGCCGGCCACGCCGCTGGCGCTGTGGTTGGCGGCCGCGCCGCTCATCGACGACACGAGCAGTCGCGACGAGTTGCTCGAGGCGGACCGCATGCTGTCGCTCGCGATCCGCACGGCGCCACGACCGCGGCTCCTGCTGCACATGCAGTGGGCGGTGCTGCAGACCGTGCTCGATCTGCCGGCGCAGCGGCGGGAGGCCGCCGAAGCGCTGTTGCGGCTGTGGCCCGACAACGCGCTCGCGCTGTACGCCGCCGGCACGAACCTGATGACGGCGGACCCGCACCGGGCGCTGACCCTGTTGCAGCGCGCGGTGCAGCTCGGCGCCAGCGACCCGCTCGCGCGGGTGAACGTCGGCGTCGCGCAGATCCGCTGCGACCAGCCGCACGACGCTGCGGCGACGCTCGCCGCCGCGTGGCCCGACACGCGCCTCACCGATGCCAATCGCGAGCGCATCGTCGGGCTCGTGCACACGATCGGCGACGACGACCTCGAGACCCGCCTGTGCGGCGAGTGGCTGGCGAGGGCGCCGACGAGCCTCGGTGCGCGCCACTGTGCCGCCCGCCTGGCCACGCGCCACCGTGAGCACGAACGTGCCGTGGCGCTGTTCCGCGAGTGCGTCGCGGCCGCCCCCCGCGACTTCGATCTGCGATGGGAGCTGGCGTTCGCGATGCGCGAAGGCGACGACCTCACGGGCGCGCAGCAGCTGCTCGCCGAGCTCGCGCGCGAGCGCCCGGCGCACGAACGCACGCATGCGCTGCTGCTCGACGTCGCCGACGCGCAGCAGGCACCCGAGCTCGCACTGGCCGAACTCGAGCGATGGGCGGCCGCCAACGACGCCGATGCGGCGGCCTGGCGGGACCTGGCCGAGGCGCTGCTCGAGACGCGGGCACCGGGTTGTGACGAGCGTGCGCTCGCCGCAGCCGAGCACGCCGACTACCTGACGCAGGGCCGGGTCGCCGCGGTGCTGAACCTGCGCGCCGACGCGTTGGAACGTCTGGGCCGCCACGACGAAGCGGGCCGCGTGCGCGCCCGGGCGGCGTCGGCGCCGGCGGCGACGACGGCGCGCTGAACGACCACTGCGAGCATGGACATCGATCCGGTGACGCGGCGCGAGCGTGCCGCCGAGGGCTCAGTGCGTCTTGAACACGCGGTAGAGCCACACGAACGCGGGCAACAGCAGCGCGGTGCCGATGCCGAGCACGGTGACCGTCGACGCGAGCACGGGCGCCTCCGCCGCGCATGCGTCGATGCGCAGGTCGGGCGCGAGCACGTACGGGTACTGGGCCAGGGCCCAGCCGATCAGGATCGACGCCGTCTGCGCGATGGCCAGCGCGCGGGCGAGCCGGAAACGGTGCCAGGCCAGCGCGACGAGCGCGGCGATCGCCACGACCGCCGTGCAGACGTGGAACGGCAACGACCACGCCGAACCGAGCAACGGCACGCCGATGATCGGCACCGAGGCGCGCGCCACGAACGCCGTCGGCAGCGCGACGACGCCGACCACGATGCCCGTGACGATCGCGCGCCGGCGGAAGTCCTGCCGCAGGTCTCCTTCGGTCTCGACCGTCATGTAGACCGCGGCCAGGTAGCTGCACAGGCCGAGCGTCATGAGCCCGACCAGCAGCGGGAACGGTTCGAGCCACGGCCGCACCGTGCCGGTGACCACTCCGCTGGTCGCGTCGACGCGCACGTAGCCGCCCGCGACCGCGCCCGCGACGACCCCGAGCGCCATCGGCGTGACCGTGCTCGCGGCGCGGAACAGGCGCACCGAGTGCCGTTCCACGGCGCGATCGCCGGCCGAGTACGACTGGAACGCGAAGGCCGCGCCGCGCAGCACGATGCCGACCAGCAGCAGCATGATCGGCACGTACAGCGCCACCGTGATCGCCGCGAACGCGGTCGGGAAGCAGACGAACAGCAGCACGACGACGAGGATCAGCCAGACGTGGTTGGCCTCCCAGATCGGGGCGATCGCGGCGCGCAGCGCGCGCACCTGCTGCTCGGCGCGCGGCCCGCGCGCGAACAGCTCCCAGACGCCGCCGCCGAAGTCGGCGCCGCCCGACACGATGTAGGCGATCATCGCGAGCATCACGACGCCGCCGATCACGTGCGCGAGCTCAGGCATGCGAATCCTGCGGGCCGAGGAACACGTGCCGCCGCATCAACCGGACCACGACGGCGAACAGCAGCACGTAGAGCGACCCGAACACGAGCAGCGACGCCGCGACGTGCGGCACCGGCGTCACCGCCTCGGCGGTGCGCAGCACCCCCTGCACGATCCACGGCTGGCGGCCGACTTCGGTGACGATCCAACCGGACTCGATGCCGACGAAGCCGAGCGGCGCGCAGCCGACGAGCACCCCGAGGAACCAGCGATGCGCGAGCAGCGGCCGCCGCCGCCACGCCAGCCACGCCGCGCTCGCGGCGACGAGCACCAGCAGCGTGCCGATGCCGACCATGATCTGGAACGCGACGTGCACGACCGCGACCGGCGGCCATTGGTCGCGCGGGAACTCCTCGAGGCCCCGGACCTTGGCGTGCGGATCGCCGTAGGCGAGCAGGCTCAGCAGCCACGGGATCTCGAGCGCATGGCGCGTGACACGCTGCTGCTCGTCGGGCCAGCCGCCGATGCGCATGCCGGCCGGCTGTTCGCTCGCGAACAGGCCCTCCATCGCCGCGAGCTTCACGGGCTGCCGCTCGGCGACGCGTTTGGCCAGCCCGTCGCCGGTCAGCGGCAGCACGACGGCCGCGACGCCGCCGACCCAGAGCGCGAGCCCGAGCGCGCGGCGGTGCAGTTGGCTGCCCGGTTCGCGCAGCAGCAGGAACGCGTGCACGCCCGCGGTGCCGAAGCCGACGGCGAGGAACGCCGCGAGCAGCATGTGCGCGGCCTGCGGCAGCCACATCGGGTTGCACATCGCGGCCAACGGGTCGATGTCGACGAAGCGCCCGCCCGCGCTGCGGAACCCGGTCGGCACGTTCATCCACGCATTCGCCGCGATGACGAACACGCCGCTCGCGGTGCCGGCCAGCAGCACCCCGACGCCCGCGGCGAGGTGCACGCGGGGTCGCAGCTGCCGCCAGCCGTACAGGTACAGACCGAGGCAGATCGCTTCGAGGAAGAACGCGAAGCCCTCCATCGCGAACGGCAGACCGATCACGGGTCCGGCCTCGCGCAGGAAGCCCGGCCACAACAGGCCGAGCTGGAACGACAGCGCCGTGCCCGACACCGCGCCGATCGCGAACAGGATGGCCGTGCCCTTCGACCACCGCTTGCACAGGTCGAGCCAGAGCGGATCGCGCGTGCGCAGCCAGCGCCACTCCGCGAGCACCATGAGCAGCGGCATGGCGATGCCGACGGCCGCGAACAGGATGTGGAACGCCAGCGACAGCGCCATCAGGCAACGGGCGGCGAGCAGGTCGTCCATCGGGAATGTGCGCGTCTTGCGCGCGCCGGCCTCGGCGCGCGTTCGCCCCTCGCGCTACCTGAGCGCCGCCGCGATCTCCGGCATCAGCGCCTCTGCCCACTGTTCGTAGGCCGCGGCCGTCAGGTGCAGGAAGTCCGGCATCATGTCCTTGCCGATCGTGCCGTCGGCGCGGACCCAGCGGTCGCCGACCGGCAGGCAGCGCGTGTTGTCGTCGACGTGGCTGCGCACCGCCTGGTTGATCTGCAGGATGTCGCCGCGCATCGCGTTCATGCGCTCGCCGCGCGGGAAGATCTCGACGAACAGGATGCGCGCGCCCGGTGCCTGCGTGCGCAGCAGGTCGAGCACCGCTCGCACTCCCTCGAGCGTCTGCTCGGCGTCGCTGCTCTGGTGGCCGATGTTGTTGGTGCCGATGAGCAGCACGACGACCTTCGGGTCCAGGTGCGTGATCGGCGCCTGCTGCAGCCGCCACAGCACGTGTTCGGTGCGGTCGCCGCTGACGCCGAGGTTGAGCGCGCCGAGTTCGGCGAAGTGGCGGCGCCAGACTTCCTTGCCCGCGCCTTCCCAGCCCTGCGTGATCGAGTCGCCGACGAACACGACCGGCGCCTTGTCGGTCTCCTTGGCGCGGCGCACCGTCTCCGCCTGGCGCGCGAGGATGCCCTGGTCGGTGCGCGGCGCGGGCACGATCGCGACGTTGGGGGCCTTTTCGTCCGGTTGCGGCGGCTGCTGCGCGAACAGCGGCAGCGTGGCGGAGAGTGCGATGAGAAGGCGGCTGGCGAGTGGGAGCATGTGGCCGACGATACCGCGCGAGACGGCTTGCACACCCCCTCGCCAGGCCGGATGCGACCGCTCGCGGGACCGCCGGCTGGGCTCTTCCTGGCGGTGGCCGCGTCCGGGTCCCGTCTCGTCCCGCAGCCATGAACCGCAACCCTGCCGCTGTCGATCGCGACCAGCAACGCGCTGCACGCGGTGCTCGGCTCCTGAAGAGGTCTGGTCCGAAGTCGACCTTGCTGGCGGGCGGCGGCCGGGCCTGACGCCTAGGGGGACGCACACTCTCCGA
This sequence comes from Planctomycetota bacterium, assembly GCA_036274315.1. Classification (GTDB taxonomy): domain Bacteria; phylum Planctomycetota; class UBA1135; order UBA1135; family UBA2386; genus DASVAL01. The sequence continues at coordinate 24,515 of DASUFY010000121.1, forward strand.
GGTTCCCACGATGCAGCTTCCGCTCCGCCAGTTCGCCCTTCGTTCGCTCGCCCTCGCGCTCGCCGCGGCCCTCACCGCGCAGGAGCCGCGTGCCCCGGCCGCCACGCTGGTGTTCGAACCGACCGCCGCCGACGGCCAGTTCCTGGCCCGCGGCCCCGGCGTCACGTGGGCGTTCCGGGGCGCGCAGATGGTCGTCGAGACCAGCGGCGGCGAGGCGACGTTCGAACTGGTCGGCGCTCGCCGCGACGTCGCGCTCGAGGCGGGCCAGCGGGCCCGCAGCGTGAGCAACTACTATCTCGGCAAGGATCCGAGCCGGTGGCGCCTCGCGGTGCCGCACTTCGGCGAGCTGCGCGCGCGCAGCGCGCTGCCCGGCGTCGACCTCGTGCACCGCGCCAACCAGGGCGATCTCGAGTTCGACCTCGTGCTGCGACCCGGCGCCGAACGAACGGATCTGCGTCTGCGCGTCGCGGCCGGCGCATCGCCGCGGCTGTGCGACGATGGTTCGATCGCGTTGCGCCTGGGCGGGGGCGACCTGCAGCTGCGCGCTCCGGTCGTCTACCAGGAGGACCACGGCGCGCGGGTCGAAGTGCCGTGCCACTACGCGCTCGTCGGGGCCGACATCGTCTTCGTGCTCGGCGAGCACGACCCGTCGCTCGAACTGACGATCGATCCCGTCGTGACGTTCGCGACGCTGCTCGGCGGCGCGTCGGGCGCCGAGAACGTCAAGGGCGTGCACCTCGACAGGCAGGGCAACCTGCTCGTCACGGGCACGACGCAGGCGAGCGACTTCCCGCTGCTCGGCAACCTGCCGTACACGTACCGCTTCAACATCGGGTTCATCACCAAGTTCGACCCGAGCGGCGCGCTCGTCTTCTCGACGTTCTTCGAACGGCAGCTCGGGCGCCGTGACGCCCGTCGACATCGGGGCCGATCCGAACGGCCAGATCGTCGTCGGCGGCAACACGAGCTGCCCCGACCTGCCCACGACGATCGGCGTCGTGCAGCCCATGCTCGTCGGCGGCGGCGACTGGTTCTTCGTCGACCTGTTCGCCGACGGCACGCTGGCCTGGTGCACGTACTACGGCGGCCCTGGTTCGCAGCTCGGCATGCGTTGCCTGAAGGTGCTCGACGTGGCGCTCGGCAGCGTGCTCGCCGTCGGGCTCGAGGGCGGCTTTCCGTTCGTGCCGAATGCGTACTCGCAGGCCGGCGGCATGGTCTGCGCCGGCATCTACGCCGGCAACGTGGTGTGGGCATCGACGGCGTGCGGGTTCTCGGGCACGCCGACCGCGGTCGACGTGACGTCGACGGGCGCCATCTGCATCACGGGCACGACGGTGGGCACGGGCTCGGGTCTGCCGACGACGGGCGGCTCGTTCCAGCAGTTCGCGCCGCCGACGAGCAGCGTCGATGGCTTCGTGTTCACGTTCATGGGCATCCAGAACTCGCTGATCTTCGCGACCTACTTCGGCGGCAGCAGCAACGACCAGCCGCGCGCCATCCACGCCGAGCCCGGGCCCGGCACGATCGTCGTGACGATCGCCGGCAACACGAGTTCGTCGGACCTGCCGATGCACAACGCGATCCAGCCGATCAAGGGCGCGGTGCAGGACGGCTTCGTCGCCAAGCTCGATGGCTTGACGCAGGCGCTCGTCTTCTCGACCTTCGTCGGCGGCAGCGATCCCGGCGAGAGCGTGTCGGGTGTCGGCGTCGATGGCGCCGGCTTCACGGTCGTCGCCGGCGAGAGCAGCTCACCGAACCTGCCGTTCAAGAACACGCTGAAGTTCGCCAACGGGGCGTCGAGCCGCAACGTGATGCTGTACCGGCTGGCGCCGACCGGCGCGCTCGACTGGTGCTCCATGTGGGGCGGCAACGGCTCCGAGGTGCTCGTCGACCTCGCGGTTGCCGGCAACGGCGAGATCGCGGTCACCGGCAACGTGACGGCGACGAGTTTTCCGAGCACCGTGAACGCGCTGCCCACGTCGTTCGCGAGCCAGGACGTGTTCCTGGCCCGCCTCGACCCGCGCTCGATGGAGTCGTACGGGGCGGGCACGCCGGGCTTCAACAACTACGTGCCCGTGCTGGCCGGCGGCGGTCCGTCCGCGATCGGCACGACGACGTTCCTGCAGATCTACGACGGGCGCGCGCTGTCGGTCGGCGTGCTCGGCGCGGGCCTCGGCCGCATCTCGGTGCCGCTGTGGGGCGGTTCGCTGCTCGTCAATCCCGTCGTGCTGCAGACGATCGTGCTCAACGGCAGCACGGCGACCGGGGCATCGACGTGGGGTGGCGGCTTCCTGCAGACGAGCTTCCCGATCCCGAACGACCCGGCTGCCGTCGGCGCGATCGTCGACTGGCAGGCGGCCCTGTTCGACGCCGCGGCGTTCGCGGGCGTCGCGTTGACGAACGGCGTCGAGCTCGTGGTGCAGTAGGGGAGTGTCTGGTCTGCATGGGCCCATGCAGACCGTCGTGCTCACGGGGTCTCGCCGGCGCGGTTGCCGAGCGGCATCGCATTCTCCCAGCCGCCGCCGAGCGCCCTGTAGAGCGCGATCAGGTTGCCCGTGATCGCGGCGCGGCTCTGGGCCAGCTGGTCCTCGAGGTCGGCGCTCTCGCGCTCGGAGTCGAGCACGTTCTGGAAGTCCGTGAGGCCCTCCGTGTACTGCGCCGAGGCGAACTGAACCGCGCGGCGGGCTTGGGTCGCGGCTTCGGCCAGGTGCGTGCGCCGCGTCTGTTCGCGCACGAAGGCCGTCATCGCGTTCTCGGCCTGCTCGAGCGCCGCGAGCACGGTTCGCCGCCACTGCACGAGCGCCTGCTGGGCGCGCGCATCCTGGGCGGCGATCTGCCGGCGCACGCGGCCGGCGTCGAACAGGTTCCAGCGCAGCGACGGGCCGACGGCGAGCACGCTGCTCGCGTCCTCGAACAGGTCGGGCAGGTGCTCGGCCTCGAGGCCGACGCTGCCGAACAGCGCGAGGCGCGGGTAGAGGTCGGCCTCGGCGATGCCGATGCGCGCCGTCTGCGCGGCGAGTTCACGTTCGGCGGCGCGAACGTCGGGCCGCTGGCGCACCACGTCGGCGGGCACGCCGACGGCGACCTCGGGCGGCGGCACCGGGATCGGGCGCGTTCCGTCGAACTCGGCCGAGAGTTCGCCGGGCGCCACGCCGAGCAGCACGGCGAGGCGGTTCTCCGCCGTGCGCTGCGCCGCCTCGAGCGACGGGATGTGCGACCGCGTGCTCGCCAGGTTGCGGCGCGCCTGGGCCGTGTCGCGTTCGCCGACCAGGCCCGAGGCGAAGCGGGCATCGACGAGGTTCTGCGTCTGCTCCTGCAGGCCGACGTTGTTGCGCGCGATCGCGATGCGTTCCTGCAGTTCGCGCAGATGCACGTAGTTGGCCGCGACGTCGGCGACGACCGCGACGAGCACGTCGCGCGCGACCTCGACGCGCGCGTCGAGGTCGGCGTCGGCGGCCTCCACGGACCGGCGCACGCGGCCCCACAGGTCGAGCTCCCACGCGGCATCGACGCCGACCGTGAAGCGATCGGAGTCGACCGCGAAGCCGCCGAGCGGCGTGTTCTCGCTCTCGCCGAGCCGCTGGTAGCCGGCGCGGGCGTCGGCCGTCGGCAGGTACTCGGCCTGGGCGAGGCCGCGCAGTGCGCGCGCCTCGAGCACGCGCGCGAGCGCCTCCTCGAGGTCGAGGTTGTTGCGGATCGCACGTTCGACCAGTTGGTCGAGCAGCGGGTCGTGGAGCTGCTTCCACCACGACGCGAGCTCGGCCGGTGCGGCCGTGAGCATCGCGTCCTTCTCGTGGAACGCGGCCGGCACGGCCGCGACGGGCGGCACGTGGTCGGGGCCGACCGTGCAGGCGACGGCGAGCGCGAGGGGCAACGCGGCGGCGAGGTGCCACCGGGACTTGGACGGACGGTTCATGGTTTTCACGACGACACCTCCACGATGCCTGCGGGCAGCGCGAAATCGGGCGAGGCCGGGGGGACGGGTTCTGCGGCCGGTGTGGGTTCGCGCCGCGCCGCGAGCAGCGAGTAGAAGACCGGCACGACGAACAACGTGAACAGCGTGCCGAGCGTCATGCCGGCGACGAGCACGATGCCGATGCTGTTGCGCGCCTCGGCGCCGGGCCCGGTCACGAGCACGAGCGGGAAGTGGCCGAACACGGTGGCGGCCGAGGTCATGAGCACGGGGCGCAGGCGCGTCAGCGAGGCCTCGCGCAGGGCCGCGAGCTTGCCGAGGCCGCGCTCCTGCAGCGTGTTGGCGAACTCGACGATCAGGATGCCGTTCTTGGCGATCAGCCCGACGAGCGTGATGAGCCCGACCTGCGAGTAGATGTTGATCGTGGTCAGGTCGAGGAAGCTGAACAGCAGGGCACCCGCCACGGCGAGCGGCACGGAGCCGAGCAGCACGACGAGCGGGTCGCGGAAGCTGCGGAACTGGGCCGCGAGCACCAGGTAGATCAGCACGAGCGCGAAGCCGAGCGTGACGGTCATCGCCGAGCCTTCCTTGCGGATCTGCCGCGACTCGCCGGCGTAGTCCTGCAGCATGCGCGGTCCGGCCGCGGCGGCGGCCGTCTCGAGCACACGCAGGCCTTCCTCCTTGGTCACGCCGGGCCGCACGCCGCCGAAGATCTTCACGGCGTTGCGCTGCTGGAACCGGTTGAGCGTTCGCGGCCCCGTGTGCGCCTCGAGGTGCGTGAACGTCGAGACCGGCACCAGCTCGCCCGCCGGCGTGTCGATCTTGAGGTCGAGCAGCGGCCCGACCGTGGCGCGGTCGGCGTCGCCGATCTGCGGGATGACCTTGTAGCTGCGGTCGAAGTAGTTGAAGCGGTTGACGTAGGCGCCGCCCAGCAGCGTGCCGAGTTCGCGACCGACCGAGGCCAGGTCGAGGCCGAGATCGGCGACCTGCTCGCGGTCGATGACGACGCGCACCTCGGGCCGATCGATCTTGAGGTCGGTGTCGACGTAGAGGAACTTGCCGCTCTGCCAGCCCGCACCGACCACGGCGGCCGCGGTCTCGAGCATCTGCTCGACGGGCACGTCGCTCTGCAGCACCAGTTCGACGTCGAACTGGCCCGGGGTGGGCAGCGGCGGATCGAGGCGCGGGAAGACGCGCAGGCCGGGCACCTGCGAGACGGCGCCGTACAGCTCGCCGTACATCTGCTCGGTGGAGCGGCTGCGTTCCTTCCAGTTCTTGGCGACGAGGCCGCCGAAGCCGCCCCAGGCGGCCGTCAGCGACCACATGAACCGCGTCTCCGGGAACGCGTCGACGGCGTCGACGACGGCCAGCGAGTCGCGGTTGACGGCCTCGATCGTCGCGTCGGGTGCGGCGTCGAGGAACAGGCTGATGTGGCTCTGGTCCTCGACCGGTGCGAGTTCGCGCCGCGAGTGCTCGTGCAGGAAGTACGAGGACGCCATGACGAACAGCGCGGCGGCGACGACGGCCCAGCGCATCTCGAGCGCGAGGTCGAGCGACCACGCGTAGGCGCGCCGCACGAGCTCGAAGCCGCGGTTGACGAACGCGGTCAGCCGGCCCTCCCGGCCGTGCGCGTGCACGAACTGCGAACTCATGACCGGTGACAGCGTGAGCGCGACGATGCCCGAGACGACGACGGCGGCGGCCAGCGTGATCGCGAACTCGAGGAACAAGGAGCCGGTCAGGCCGCCCTGGAAGCCGATCGGCGCGTAGACCGTGGCGAGCGTGATCGTCATCGCGATGACGGGACCGACCAGTTCGCGTGCCGCGGCCAGCGCCGCGTCGAGGCGCGACTTGCCCATGCGCACGTGCCGTTCGACGTTCTCGACGACGACGATCGCGTCGTCGACGACGAGTCCGACCGACAGCACGATGGCGAGGATCGTCAGCAGGTTGAGGCTGAAGCCGAACGCGAGCATGACGATCGCCGCGCCGACCAGCGACATCGGCATCGCGACGAGCGGCACGAGCGCGGTGCGCAGCGAACCGAGGAACAGGAACACGACGAGCCCGACGATGAGGATCGTCTCGAGCAGCGTCTTGGTGATCTCGGTCAGCGCGTCGCGCATGAACATCGTGCCGTCCCAGACGAGCCGCATCTCGATGTCCTTGGGCAGCGTCGGCCGGATGCGGTCCATCTCGGCGCGCAGGCCGTCGGCGACGGTGAGTTCGTTGGCGCCGACGAGCGGCCAGACGCCGAGGTAGACGCCCTCCTGGCGGTTGTACTTGGCGACGAGATCGGCCTCCTCGGCGCCGAGTTCGACGCGGGCCACGTCGCTGAGTCGCACGATCGCCCCGCCGCGGTCCCTGACGATGAGGTTCTCGAACTCCTCGGTCGTGCGCAGGTCGGTGTTCGTCAGCAGGTTGACCTGCACCTGGTTGCCCTTGGTCTGGCCGACGGCCGCGAGGTAGTTGTTGCGCTGCAGGGCCTCGTAGACGTCGCCGGGCGCGAGGTTGAGCGCGGCGAGCCGATCGGGGTCGATCCAGACGCGCATGGCGATCGGCCGACCGCCTTCGTGGTTCGTGACCCGCTGCACACCGGCGATGGTGGCGAGCTGCGGCTGCACGGTGCGCGACAGGAAGTCCGTGATGTTCGCGACGCTGCGGTCGGGGGACGTGAAGCTCAGGTAGAACGTCGCGTACGGACGGTCGGCGCGCTGCACCTCGACCTGCGACTGCTCGGCTTCGGCCGGCAGCTCGGACTGCACCTGCTGCAGGCGTGCGGTCACCTCGGCCAGGGCCGCCGTGGTGCTGTGGTCGAGTTCGAGGTGTATGGTGACCGTGCTGACACCGGCGCGGCTCGCCGACTCGATGTGGTCGACGCCGCCGATCGCGGCGACTGCGCGCTCGATCGGGGTCGTCAGGAAGCCGCGCACCGTCTCCGCGCTCGCCCCCGTGTAGACGGTCGTGATCACGACCGAAGAACTCTCGATCTGCGGGTACTGCTGGATCGGCAGCGCGCTGATCGCGCGCCAGCCGACGAGCACGAGCGCGAGGTTGACGACCACCGCCAGCACGGGATGGCGGATGAAGATGTCGGTGAACGATTTCATGGCGGGTTCGCGGACGGGTGGGGGCTCGGGTGGGTGCGGGGAGCGGGCTCAGTGGGCGGCGCCGGCAGCCGGGGCGCCGACGACGGCGACGAGCGCGGCTTCGTAGAGCTTGAAGGAGCCCGAGGCGGCGATGCGGTCGCCGGCGGCGAGCCCGTCGAGGATCACGACGTCGTCGCCGAGCACGGCGCCGCTGTGCACGGGCCGCACGTGGGCGCGCATGCCGCCGTGGTCGGGCGTGAGCACGAACACGTGGTCGCCCGAGGGGCCGCGCCGCAGCGCGCTGACCGGCACGGTGACGACGTTCTGCACGGGGCCGATCGGCACGCGCACGCGCACGGAGGCGCCCGGTGCGAGACCCTCGGGGGGGTCGTCGAGCCGCACGCGCACCGCCGCGTTGCGGGTCGTGGGGTCGACGCGCGCGTCG
>DASUFY010000122.1:0-8421 GCA_036274315.1 Planctomycetota bacterium
CGCCGTTTTGGGGAGGCAGGGTGCAGGGGACGCGGGCAGGATGCAGGCCATGGCTGCGCGAGTGGACGACCCGGGATAGACTCACCCTGTGCCAACGATGGACCCGGCAGCGCTGGTCGAGCGCATGAGACCGATTCTCGACCGACATCCACAGATCGCCGCCGCATGGCTGTTCGGATCGGCTCGCTCCACATCCTGCAGACCACGATCCAGGCGCTCATCGACCTCGCCAGCAAGCTCTGCGCGCAGCTCGGACTCGAAACGCCACGCACGAGCTTCGAGGTAATCCGCAGATCGTCTATCGAGTCGTGAAGGAGCGCCGCCGCGACCTGATCGACCTGTTGGACCTGTTGTTGGCGATCGAGGCCTGAAGCGACGCCTTCGTCGGGATCAGTCGGCGACCACGTACCGCCGCTGCTCGGCCGACCAGTGCAGCTTGCCCGCGTGGTCGCGCACCCAGCCCCGCACGAACGCCGCGACCTCGGGCGAACAGAGCTGGTCGATCGTGCCGCCGGCGCCGTCGCGCAGGCCCATGCCGAGCTGGTCGAGCACGATCCACAACGCGTTGTCCGCGATCACGTACTCACCGAACAGCGGGCGTCGATCGTCGAACAGCTCGAACAGGTCCTCGAGCGGCAGCGGCGCGTGCACGTAGTACAACGTCTGCAGCACCGCGGTGCGCAGACCACGATGGTTGGGCTCGAGCGCCGGCATCAGCGCCGCCGCGACGTCCTCGCGTTCGGTGCCGTCGATCTGGACCAGGATCTCACGGATGCCATAGGCGGCCGCCGACCGGATGTTCGGCGGGAACTTCGGCGCCATGTGTTCGAGCAGGACCGGCAGGCAGCGCGGTTCCTTGTGGTTGCCGATGCAGTCGACGACGTTGCGGCGCGCCCACGCTGGCAGCCTGGCATCGAGCAGGTCGTGGCGCAGCTGTTCGGTCGTGGTCGGCAGGCGCAGCCGCGCCAGCACGATCGCCGCATCCTGCGAAACATCCGGGCGCGTCAACACGGCCCGGTGCAGGGCCGGTGCGGCGGCGGCACCGAGGCCGGCGAGCGCGTCCATCGTCTCGTTGGCGCGATCGACCCACGCGTCGACGGCGGCTTCGCTGGGCTTCGCCTCGTTGCCGAGCAGCGCGCGCAGCCGTTCGCCGACGGTGGACCCGGGCACGGGCTCCGCGAGCCTGGCGATCAGGCCGTCGATGTGCCGCTGCAGCTCCGCCGTGATCGTGCCAGTCAACTCGAACTCGGCGAGACCGAGCAGCACGCGGGCCGCGTCGTGCTGCTGCATGCCCGGCTGCGCGAGGTAGCGTTGCGCTGCGGCGCGGAGCCCCGGCCAGTCCTGGCGCTCGTTGGCGCGGGTGCAGCATCGCCAGAGTGCGTCGTCGAGGCTCGGTGCCGCTGACTCGGGTCGAAGCTGACCGAGGTCTTGCAGACAGCGAGCCACCGCCGCGTCGTCGCCGCGGTCGAACTGGCGCTGCAGCTCGTCGAGCACACGCCCAACCCTCGCCGGGCCCTCGCCGGCCGCGTTCGCGAGCCCCTTCTGCACATCGCCGAGGAACTCCTGCACGTCGCCGGCACCGGTCCATCGGTGCACGACGTCGCCATCCGCGGTGGCCATGACGAAGGTCGGCACCGCGCCGTCGCCGTGATGCTGCCGGCACACCGCGGCGTTCGCGGGGTCGTCGATGTCGATCTTGACGACCTCCAGACCCGCGAGCTGCTGCTGCACCGATGCATCGAGGAACGTCCCGCGTTCCATGCGCTTGCACGGTCCTCACCACTTCGCGGTGAAGTAGATCAGCATCAGCACGTGCCGTTGCCGCGCGGCCGCCACCGCCTCGTCGAACGACGTCGACCACACCGGTCCGGGTGGCGCTGCCTCGGGCGCCTGTCGCACCACGAGCTGCAGGCCCGGTTGCTGCGCCGAAGGTGTCGCGAGCAGCACACTGCCCGGCAGCAGCGCACTGCTCAGCAGCAGCGCGCACGGCAAGGAGCCAGCTGCTCGACCCATACGGTGGCGACCGGCAGGTGCGTTCATGGCGGCGCGTACGATACCACGCACGCATGCTCTTGCTTCGGTTCGACCGCCCCGCGCCGCTATGGTGCGCGGCGTGCGCACCGCCGTCGTCCTGTTCGTGTTCGCCCTGGCGATGCGCCTCTTGTTCTGGGTGGCGACGCCGGACCGCGGCGGTGCGTGGAGCGTCTGCCTGCAGGGCGATGCGCCGCTGTGGCAGCAGCTGGCGGACAAGGTCGCGACGGGCCAACCCGACGAACTGCTGCTGTTGCCGCTGCGGCCACCGGGCATGCAGTGGCTCGTGACGCTGCTCTGGAACGGCGATGCCGCGACCGCGTGGCGCCTGCGCCTGCTCTTCGTCGTGCTCGGTGCTGCGATCGCGCCGCTGGTCTGGCTGCTGCTGCGCGCGCACGTCGCCCCGGCGGTCGCGGCCTTCGCCGCGGGCCTGTGCGCGGCGTGCACCAACCTGATCGTGCTCGGCAGCGGCCTGCACTCGGAGCTGCCCTACCTCGTGCTGTTCCTGCTGACGTTGTTCGTGCAGGAACGGCTGCACGCGCGCCCGGCGATCTGGCTCGCCCTCACGTTCGGCGCGCTGCACGCCGCGGGCTGTCTGCTGCGCGCCGAGCACGCGCTGACCTTCGTGCCGCTGCTGGCGCTGCTGGCCTGGCAGCGCGCGCCACGCTGGCACCGCAGCACGCTGGTCGCGGCGAGCTCGTTCGTGCTGTGCCTGGTGCCGTGGCACCTCGTCGCGTGGTCCAGCATCGACACCTACAACGTGTCCGGGGCGCTGCCCTTGCCTGACGCGGGGGCCCTGACCCCACGAGGCCTGCCCTGGGACCGCGACGCGATCGCTGCGGTGCGGCAGCTGCCTGGCTTCCAGCAGTGGCCGATCACGCACTTCGTCGAGGACACGGTGGCCGTGCGCGGCGGCCACTCGGTGCGCGCGGCCGACCTCGAGATCGTGCGCGAGGCCTACGGCTGTTGGCCCGAGGCGCTGCCGCACGCGTTCGTGTGCCTCTATGGCGGGCTCAACTTCTTCCTCGGCAACAGTCGCGAGGCCGACGGCGGCTTCTCGCAGCAGGCGCTCGATCGTGCGCCGCCGCTGGCCGGCGGCGACGCGCGCTATCCGCCGGGCCTGCGGCAGGTGTTGCCGCACGATGGCCAGCTCGCGCTGAGCTACCCACCCCACCTCGACCTGCTCGTGCACGGCTACCGGCGCGGCCTCGCCGAACTCTGGGCGGACCCCATCGGTGGTGCGGCGCGCATCGGCACGAAGCTCTGGCACGGCCTCGAAGGTGCGGCCGGTGGTCTCGGCAGCTACGCGCTGCCGATCGGTCTGTCGGGCGTGCGGCGACCCGTCGACATGGTGACGGCCGAGGGTGCGTGGCCGGCGATCTTCCGGCTCGGTTGGCTCGCCGTGGCGCTGGCCGGCCTCTGGCCGTTGCGACGCGAACGCTTCCTCGCGCCGTGGCTCGTGTTCGCGGCGACGAAGGTCGTGGTGCTCATGGCGTTCTTCGGCTACGCGCGCCAGGGCACGCTGTGCATCCCGCTGCTGAGCCTCGGCATCGCCGCGGCATGGCACCGCTGGCTGCTGCCGCGTTGGCCGTGGACGGGGCGCGCGCGCACCGCGGCGGTGGTCGCGGTGGTGTTGCTCGCGCTCGAGCTCGTGCGCTGCTCCGGCACCGGGGTCTCGATCGACTCGTCGCCGGTGACGGGAGCGCCGCCGCCGACCGTCGACCACTCGCAGCATCGGGTCTCGTTTCGTTAGGGGTCGCGCGATCGCGCGCGTCAGCCGCCGCAGCTGCCGCAGCCGCCGGCCGCACACAGGCGCGCTTCGATCGCCTTCGACGTCGGCGTGATCGAGAGCCCACCGAGTGCCGTGCAGCGCAGCTCGCGCGCCATGTCCTCGCTGATGCGACGGTGCGCGTCGAGCACTTCGTCGAGCGGGATCAGGTGGTCGTAGCCGGCCAGCGCCATGTTGGCGCAGGCCAGCGCGTTGGCGGCGCCGGCGATGTTGCGGCCGAGGCAGGGCGCCTCGACGCGGTTGGCGATCGGGTCGCAGACGAGTCCGAGCACGTTCTGCAGCGCGTGGCTCGCGGCCGACAGGCCCTGCGCCGCGTTGCCGCCCGCGAGTTCGACGAGCGCCGCCGCCGCCATCGCGGCGCCGGCACCGGTCTCCGCCTGGCAGCCGCCGACCTCGGCGGCGAAGCTCGAGCGCGTCGCCGTGAACACGCCGATCAGGCCCGCCGCGAGCATCGCGCGCAGGATCTGTTCCTCCGACGAACCGAGCACCTCGGCCGCGGCGAGGCACGTCGCCGGGAACGTCGCGCACGAACCCGCGGTCGGCGCCGCGACGATGACGCCCATCGAACTCTTCACTTCCATGAGCGCCGTCACGTAGAGCATCGCCCGGTTCAGCAGGCCGCCATCGAGCAGTTCGCCGCGTTCGAGCATCGCCGCGAAGCGGTGGCTCTGGCGCGGCAGGATGCGGTCGTGGTACTCGGTGCCGGCGAGGCCCTGCCGCACGCCGCCGCGCACGATCGTGAGGATCCTGCGCATCTGTTCGAACACCGCATCGGGGCCGATGCCGCCGCGTGCGCATTCGTACTGCAGCGCGAACTCCGAGAGGTTCTGCGCCGACGGATCCGCGCCGGCCACCATCTCGCCGGCGTGCAGGAACGGCACGGCGAGGCCGCGGCGCGACAGCACGGGCAGCACGGGCGCGAGGCGGCGCACGCGCTTCACCCCTGGCAGGCCGGACAGCACGTCGGGCGCGACGAACGCCTGCGCCTTGGCGACGACGAGCGGGCCCGCCACCTGCACCTCGTCGATCTCCGCGCGCGCGGCCAGCATCGCCGCCACCTTGGCACCGTCGCCGGGCACGTCGAGCACCGTCACGGCGTAGTCGCCGTGCAGCGACACCGGCGTGCCGTCGATGCCGATCACCTCGATCATGCCGCCGCCGGTCGAGGTCGCCACGAGCCGATGCTCGGTGCCGTTCGCGCGCAGCGAGAGGCGGTAGGTGTTCGGGTGCGGGTCGTGCAACGTGTGGATGCGGATCTCGAGCCCGATGCCCGCCGCGCGCAGCGCCGCCGCCGACTCGGGCAGGCGTTCGTCGTCGGCCTGCCAGCCGAGCAGGCCGCCGAACAGGCCCATGTCGGAGCCCTGGCTCTCGTGCGTCGTGGCCAGCGAGCCCTCGGTGTCGAACTCGACGAGCACGGATTCGGGCGCGCCGCCACAGAGGTCGCGCGCGAGGCGACCGATGCGCACCGACGCTGCCGAGTGCGAGCTCGACGGACCGCGCATCACGGGACCGACGACGTCGTTGAAGATGCTGGGTGGCAGGGTCGTGGGCATGCGCCAACTCTACCGGTAGGCCGCCGGCGGCTTCGGCACGACGCCGAGCTTCGCGTAGTCGAAGCCGCTCTCGAGCGGTTCGTACGGGCCTTGGAGCTCGACGCTGCTCGTCGCCGAGATCTCGTCCTCGAGGCCCAGGCACCAGTAGACGGCGTTGACCGTGAGCCGGCGCAGCCCCGCACTCCGGTAGTCGCGCGCGCTGCCCATCGTCACGTGGAACACGCGCGCCGTCCTGCCCAGCGAGCCGGTCCAGGTCTTGGTCCACGCGATCGGCAGCGCGACCTTGTCGGGATTGGGCGCGTCGTCGTGGCCGCGGCCCAGCAACGGCTGGCCGTAGACGAGCGCCGTGCAGTCCGCGGGCAGGCTGCCGCCCTCGGGATAGGTGCGGTAGACATCGGACGGGCCCCAGATGTCGTCGACGCCGCGCAGGATCGGGTGCGCACGCTGCGCCTCGACGAGCACACCGCGCGTCGAGTCCTGGTGCCAGTTGCCGTGGTGATTGCGGAACGTGCCGCCGAGCACGTCCTCGCCGAAGCGCACCTGTTTGCCAGCGATCGCGTACGGGAAGTTGCCGCTGAAGCCGTGGTTGGCCGTGCGGATGCCGATCAGCGGCTTGCCCGAGTCGAGGTAGTCGATGACGCAGCGCAGCTGTTCGTCGGGCAGCCGCAGGAACCGGCTGAACAGGATCAGCAGGTCGGCCTTCTGCAGGTACTCGAGGCCCGGGATGTCGTGCACGACTCCTTCGTCGGTCTTCTGGGTCGGATCGACGAGCCCGTCCTTCTGCGCGAACAGCACCGTGCAGTCGAAGCCGTGCCGCGCCGACAGCAGGCGCGCGAGCATCGGCAGCGCCTGCTCGCTGCGGTACTCCTGCTCGGCGGCGATCAGCACGATGTGTTTGCCGTGGCCCGGGCCTTCGCCGCCGGGATAGACGAGCCAACGCGGATCGTCGGGCACCGGATACCGGTGCGTCGCGCAACCGGCAAGCAGCAGGAGGGACGACACGAGCGCGCGATGGGTCATCTCGGGATCCGATTGAGCGTGTAGTAGGCCTTCGTGTGCAGCAGCGCCGCGCCGTCCCGCGAGCGCACCCCCGCCAGGTCGAACTCGTGCACGTGACCCGGCACGAGGCCGTCGACGACGAGCCGCACGCTGCGTGCATCACCCGACGGCACTGCCTCGACGACGCGCGGCGTCGTCTGGTCGACCTCGGGGCTGCCGTAGTACTCCTGGTAGATGTGCGTGTAGCTCAGTAGCGAGTAGCTGCCGAGTCTGGCCGCCACGTCGGCGTCGACAGGCAACGTGAACGTGACGAGGAACCCGTCGTGCCGCGCCTCGATGCGTTCGATCTCGAACGGCGTGCGACCGGTCCACTCGAGCCGTTCGAGCCCGTAGTGGCGGTTGCCGCGCACGGGCCAACCGCGGTTGGTGCCGCCCGTGATCAGGTACCCCTTCGGCGAGAACTCGACGGCGAGGATGCCGTTGCCGAGGCCCTCGCGGAACGGGTAGCACGCGCCCTGCCAGACGCCGTCGACGAGTTCGGTCGTCGCGCGCATGACGATGCTGAGGCTGAAGTCGCCGAGGAACAGCTGGCCCGCGAACGGCCCGAAGCGCCCGCCGGTGGTGTCGACGCGGAACGTCGTGATCGACTGGCCCATCTTGCGGTACGGGAACACCACCGCGTACGGGACGAGCTCGGGGATGCGTTCGCATTCGGTGACGAGCCGCGACTGGTTGTGCGGTTCGAGCGGCTTCTTGCCCATGCCGGCCGCCAGCGGCAGGTCGTAGCCCGGGAAGCAGATCGGGTGACCCATGAAGCCGCCGGGCCGCAGGTGCTTGAGCGAACACGAGCCGTTCCACGGGCCCTGGCTCTCGACGTAGAACATGACGCCGTGCTCGTTCGGCGCGACGCCGCCGGCGCTGCGGATGCCGCTCGCGATCGGGATCGAACGGCCGTCGGCCGTGATCTGGAAGGCCCAGCCGCGGAACGGCGCCTTGTAGTAGTACGACTCCGAGAGTCCGAGCACGACCGTGACGCTGCCGTCGGGTTGCACCGGCGAGCCCCAGGCGAACTCGTGGTAGTTCGCGAAGCCCCAGACGTCGCTGAGGTTCTCGAAGCGGTCGGCGCGGCCATCGCCATCGCGGTCCGTGATGCGCGTCAGCTCGGCCTGCTGCATCGCGTAGAAGGCGCCGTCGCGGTAGCCGAGACCGAACACCTCGTCGAGGCCGCTCGCGAAGTGCTGCACGCTCGGTGCGGGCAGTTCGTCGAACGCGCCGGTCACGAGCAGGATCTCGCCGCGGCGCGTGCCGATCGCGAGCCGCCCGTCGGGCAGCGTGCAGAAGCTGCCCGCTTCGAGCGCCAGTTCGGGCGGCAGCGGCAGTTCGACGATGCGGTAGTACTCGGCCTCGGCTCGTTCGGTGCCCCACATGCCGCCGAGTTCCTGGCCCGGGCACGAGGCTGCCGCGGCCGACGCGAGCAGGAACGTGGTGAGGCGGGGGTTCACTTGCCCGCCTCGCGCCAGCCGTACTCGAGCACGAGTTCGGCGCTGCCCGGTCCAACGCGGATCTCGACCAGCAGCTCCTGCTGTTCACCGGCCGGCCGGATGCGCCAGGATCCTGCGGGCAGGCGCAGCGACAGCGGGCCGACCCGGACCGCGTCGTCGGCGACCTGCTCGATCCGCGAGGCCAGCGCGGCGCGGAACGTGAGCGTCTGCTCCTCCTGGCTCGCGAAACGCAGCGTGCGGCGCAGCGCCGGCAGCCCCGCGTCCGCGGCCGGCACCTCGACCGGCGTGTCGGTCACCTCGACACCGGCGCAGACGTAGCGGAACGACGGCCGCTGCTGCGCATCGAGGTCGTAGCCGAGCCAGCGCTGACCCAGCTCGCGCCGCGTCGCCGTGGGCCACGCCGCGCCGGCATCGGCCAGCACGGCGAACGCGGGCCCGTTCGGCAGCGCGACGCGTTGCCTGCCGAGCACGCGCGCCTCGCCGCTGCCCTGCCCGGTCCAGACCGGCGACGCGTCGACGAACCTGCCCCACCAGATCTGGTTCAGGC
>DASUFY010000123.1:0-3895 GCA_036274315.1 Planctomycetota bacterium
GTCGTGGTCAGCCTGTCGCAGATCCCGGCGACCCCGCTCGCCGGCATCGGCATGCCCGGCTGCAACGCCTACGTCAGCCCCGACCTGCTGTCGACGGTGACCGGCACCGCGGGCAGCGCGACCTGGACCGTCGCCATGCCCACCACGATCGGCCTGATGGGCACCGCCATCTACAGCCAGGGCCTCTCGCTCGACCCGGTCAACCCGGCCTGGCTCGTCGCGTCGAACGCGCACAAGGGCACGCTCGGCAACTGAGACGCTGCGCCCGCTGTCGTCGGACCTGTGCAACGTGTCGCCGGCCTCGCGGCCGGTGACACCAACGAAATGGAATCCGGGAGACTGTCATGAAGAACATCCATCGAATCGTCGGTTTGGTGTTGGTGCAGCTGGGCAGTGCTCTGCTGCCGGCGCAATGGGGTCCGGTGCTGACTGCCACGGCACCGACCGCGCGCTCGGGCGCGCTGCTCGCGTTCGACCTGCTCGGCAACCGGACCCTGATGTTCGGCGGCAACTTCACCAACGAGTTCTGGAGCCTCAGCGGCGACACCTGGACCCATCTGACCCCGGCCGTGCTGCCCGGCCCACGCGCGCGCGCCAACATCGCCACGGACCCGATCACGGGCCAGATCCTGATGTTGGGCGGCCAGGACGGCAACGGCATGCTCGCCTTGGACGAGACCTGGTTGTGGAACGGCACGGTCTGGCAACAGCTGGCACCGCCGCACAGTCCGGGCGGACGCATCTGGCACGGCATGGCCTTCGACATCGCGCGCCAGACGAGCGTCATGTTCGGCGGCCGCAACAACCTCTTCCAACCGAACCAGGTGCTCGGTGAGACGTGGGAGTTCTCGCTCGGCGACTGGACGCAAGTCTACCCGCTGACGTCGCCCGCGCCGGTGCTCGAGCCGGCGATGTGCAACCATCCCGGCCTCAACAAGGTCATGATGTTCGGCGGCCAGATCGCCGGCAGCGGCGGCAACCTGGGCCCGGCGATCGACACGACGTGGGTCTTCGACGGCGTGACCTGGACGCAGATCAACACGACCGGCGTGCACCCGCCCGCGCGCAGGGGTGGCCAGATGGTGCCGATCCTCGGCCGCAACATCTGCGTGCTGTTCGGCGGCTATGACCCCATCACGTTCGACATCCTCAACGACACCTGGGAACACGACGGCGTCAACTGGACGCAGGTCAACAACGTCTACGGCGGCATCTACCCGGCGCGCCGCGAGTTCGGCATGACGCACGACTTCGTGCGCGACCGCATCGTCGCGTTCGGCGGCAAGACCCCGACCAACGCGCTGCTCGACGACACGTGGGAGTACGGAGCCCAGTTCCAGACCTTCGGCATGGGCTGCGCGGGCAGCGCGGGCACGCCTTTGCTGACGCGCGGCGCGCCGCCGAAGCTCGGCACGACGACGTCGGCGAACCTCGGCAACGTGCCGCCGGCGATCCCGTTCGCGTTCATGGCGGTCGGCACCAGTCGCACCCAGTGGGCGTTCGGCTCGCTGCCGACCCTGCTGACGCCGTTCGGCATGCCCAACTGCCGCAGCTACACGAGCGCCGACCTGCTCGTCGTCGTGCCGGCCACGGCCGGTTCGGCGACCTGGAGCTTCAACCTGCCGTTGCAAGGCAGCCTCGTCGGCGAGGCGTACTACCTGCAGGGCATCACGTTCGACCCCGGCGTCAACGCGCTGGGCCTGGCGGTGTCGAACGCCGCCACGCTGGTGATCGGCAACTAGGGCCGGCGATCGGCGTCGGCGCTCCGCTCCTCTTCCTCTCCTTCTTCCGAACCTCAGCATCGTGAACTCCTCCATGCGACTCTTCTCTGCCGCCGCGATACTCGCCGCGGGCGCCATCTGTCAGGCCCCGGGTGCACACTGGACGCAGCTCACCACGAACACCCCGCCCAACACGCGCGAGAATCCGGGCGTCTCGGACGGCAGCCTCTTCTACGTCTTCGGCGGCATCCCGGCCGCGGGCGCCAATCGCAGCAATGCGCTGCACGCCTACGACCCGGTCGCCAACAACTGGAACACGCTGACGGCCGACGGCGCGGCGGGCTCACCGGCCGCTCGCGCCCAGTGCGCCATCACCTGGGACTTCGCACGCGGCCGGCTCGTCGTCTTCGGCGGCAGCGACACCACGGGCGCACGGCTCGGCGACACGTGGGAGTGGGACGGCACCGCGTGGAGCAACGTGACCCCCGCCGGCACCTCGCCGTCGGCGCGCAGCTTCTGCGCGATGGCGTTCGACTGGGTCAACGGCAAGGTGCTGCTGTTCGGCGGCAACGACGGCGTCGCGCCGCACCTCAACGACACGTGGCAATGGGACGGCACGACCTGGACCCAACTGAATCCCGCGCACGTGCCCCCGGTTCGCCAGCAACACCTCATGGTCGCGCGCGCCGACCACGTCGACATCGTCATGGCGGTGGGCCAGAACACGGTGCGGCTGGCCGACACCTGGACGTGGAACGGCTTCCTCAACGACTGGACGCTGGTGACCTCCGCGACGACGGCCCCGGCGTCGCGCGTGGCGCTCGACGCCGGCTACGACCAGGTCCGGCAGATGGTCGTCATCACGGGCGGCAACAACTCGGGCCTGAACCCGACGGGACAGATCTCCGAGTTCGACGGTGTGGACTGGGTCAACCGCACGCCGATCCCGAACCCGAGGCCGCACAACACGCGCTACTTCTTCGCGTTCGTCGCCGCCACCGGCAAGTCCTACACCTTCGGCGGCCAGACGCCGGGCACCGGCACCTGGGAGTACCAGACCGACTCCGTGGCCACGGTGACGCCGTACGGCGCGGGCTGCTCGGGCCCGGGCGGCACGCTCGTGCTCACGGCCGACAACCTGCCGTGGACGCGCAACCAGACGGAGAACCCCGGCCCGGTGACGTTCCACACCACGACGACCGGCCTCGGTGCGTCGTCGGTCGGCCTCGCGATCGTCAGCCTCGGTCAGGTGGCGCCGGGCGCGTTCCCGCTGACGAACCTGACCGGCGTCGTGCCCGGCCCCGGTGCCGGCTGTGACCTGCTCGTCAGCAGCCTCGACCTCACCGCGGTGCTGATCCCGAGCGGCGGCACGGCCACCTACTCGCTGGGGCTCGGCGACCTCGCCGTCACGCCCGCGCTGCAGGACCTGCCGTTGTTCGTGCAGGTCGCCGAACTCGACCTCAGTGCCGGCTGGTTCGGCACCTACACGTCGAACGGCCTCGACTGCAAGGTCGGCGTGCTGTAGCGCGCCCGCCGGAACACGCGCCCGCACCCGTTCTCTCGCCGCGAGGCCGCACGCGGAGGGCGCACATCAGGGCCGAGCAAGCCGCCGGGCCAGTAGAGTCGCGTCAGTTGTCCTTTGAAGGGATACGATCGCACCTCTCCGGCTTCCCCGGCAGCCGGTCGCCATGCAGAGCATCGAGATTCGTCATCGGTCGACCTCGCGCACGTGGTGGATCCCCGAGTCCCCACGAACGCACCTGCGCACGCTCGCGGTGGTCGGGGCGCTCGTGTTGGCCAGCGTGCTGCGGGGCCAGGAACTGCTGTGGGAAGTGCACTCGCAGTCCGGCGTTTCGAACGGAGGATGCTTGCCGTACTTTGGCGACTACGACCATGACGGGAGCCAGGACCTGCTCGTGGTGGGGTGGGACTATCGCTTGCCCTACCCGTGGCCGATCATCCGGGTCCTGTCAGGCACCGATGGACGTGTGCTGACGGAGATGCTGCACCCCTACTACTCTACTGGCGTCCAAAGCATCGGCGACTTCGATGGGGACTCTGTCCCCGACATCGCCCTCGGTGGAGGTGGGTTCATCGAGGTGTGGTCGCTAGTGGACAAGGTCAGGCTGCTGCGGTTTCCTCTACCGGTCCTGTCCGGACCCTACGGCAGCACG
>DASUFY010000124.1:0-8923 GCA_036274315.1 Planctomycetota bacterium
GATCGCGCGCATCAACGTGCAGCTCGTCGAGACCGGCGGCGGCAGCCAGCTCTGGGGCGAACGCTTCGACCGCCCGATCGCCGAGCTGTTCTTGCTGCAGGACGACATCATCCGCGGTATCAGCCGCGTGCTCGAACCGCGGCTCGTGCGCGAGACGTTCGAACGCATCGAACCGCGCCACTGCGAGTACGACGCATGGCAGGCCTACCGCCGGGCGAGCGGTCTGGTCGCGATCAAGGGCTGGCGCAACGACACGTTCGCCGAGGCCGCGGAGCTGCTGCGCCGCAGCGTCGCGATCGATCCCGGGTTCGCGCGCGCGCATGCGCTGTTGTCGTTGGTGCGCGGCCTCGGCCAGCGCGTCGGCCTCGTGCACGACCGGCAGGAAGCCGTCGCCGAGAGCCTCGCGGCGGCCGAACGGGCGCTCGCGCTCGACACGAGCGACTCCACCGTGCTCGGCTTCGCCGGCTGCGCGCTGGCCGACGTCGGCCACATCGATCGCGGCCTCGCCATGCTCGAACAGGCGGTCGAGCTGGACCCGTCCAACGCGCAGGCCTGGGCCGCCATCGGCGCCGCCCACGTGCTGGCCGACCGACCGCGCGAAGCGATCGAGCCGCTGCGGCGAGGCATCCGCATCAGCCCGCTCGACAACCGCCTCGCGGTCTGGAGCAGCTTCCTCGCCATCGCGCTGCTCGGCACCGGCGACCTCGACGCCGCGCTCGCCGAGACGGACGTCGCGTGCCGCCGCGACCTGCGCAATCACATGCCGCGCGTCGTGCGCGCCGCGGTGCTCGTCGCGGCGGGTCGGGCCGACGACGCCGCGCGCGCGCTCGACGAAGCGCGCCGCCTCCGGCCCGAGCTGGACGACAAGGACGTCGAGTGCCTGGTCGGCCGTCAGCTGCTGGCGCCGATGCGGCAGTTCGGTCTCGTCTGAGACCGCGCGAGCAGCACGAGTAGCGCGAGCAGCGCGAGCATGGCGGGGTTTGACGCCGCGGTCCGGGCCGCGGACCATGCAGTCCTCGCCATGCGAAGGCCCATTCCGCGTGGACCTCGCGTCGAGCAGCCTGCCCATGAGCACCCCGTTCCGACGCCTGCTGATGCTCGTTGCCACTGCGGCCTCGGTCGCGGCGCAGAGTCCGTTGACGACGACGTTCGCGGGCGGCCAGACGGGCGGCGCCGTCTACTTCCAACTGACGTGCACCGATCCGGCCGGCATCACGATCACGTCCTTCGACCTGCTGTTCGCCACGCCCGCGGGCACGTCCGGTTCGATCGGCGTCTGGCTCAAGTGTGAGGACGCTGGGCCGGTCGACTCGTTCAACTGGATCTTCCGCGACCAGGCCGCCGTGGTCTCCGCCGGGCCGGCCGTGCCGACGCACTGCACGCTCGCGTTCGGCATCCGGCTGAGCTTCGAACAGACGGTCGGCGTCTGCATCGGCGCCAACGTCGTGCGACACGAATTCAGCCAGATCTCGCCGACGATCCCGCGCGTCTACGCCACGGCCGAACTGACGCTGACCGCCGGCCTCGCTTCGGCAATCGCACTGAACGGCCCGGGACTGCCCGACCGCGTCGTCGATGCAAACGTGCACTACACGTCGGGCGGCATCGGCCTGACGATGCCTTGCGCGCAGACGTTTGGCCAGAGCTGCGGTGGCCTGCTGCTGAAACCAGCCACGCCGTCGCAGCTCGGCACCCCGCCGTTCACCTTCCACGTGCGCACGGAGGGCATCCCGTGGCCCCCACCCGGCGGCAGCATGCACTTCGGCGTGGCCGGCTTCGACGTGCCGAACGCGTC
This sequence comes from Planctomycetota bacterium, assembly GCA_036274315.1. GTDB lineage: Bacteria > Planctomycetota > UBA1135 > UBA1135 > UBA2386 > DASVAL01. The sequence goes on from DASUFY010000124.1 coordinate 1,796, forward strand.
GCTCGCGGCCTACTCGCTGCCGGGTTGCACCTGGTACGCGCGAGCCGACGTCGTGTACGTCTCGACGCTGTTCCTGCCGTTCCCGACCCTCAGCTGGAGCCCATTCGGCTTCGGCGGTGGCATTCCGCCGGACCCGACGCTCGCCGGGTGCAGGTTCTTCGTGCAGTCGGCGGTCATCGGCACCGGAACGAACGCCGGATTCGGCGGCATCGGCGCGGTCGTCAGCAACGGCATCGAGTTCACGCTCGGTTGGTACTGACGCCGCGCCCACTCTCCGGCCGGAGCCGCACTGCGTCGCCACGCATCGCGCTCACTGCGCGCGATAGAAGTAGTACTCGGCGGAGTAGGGCACCGACACGACCTCGTCGGGAGTGCCGACGCGATTCGGAGCGCGGCCGCCCGCCGTGTGCACGCGCTGGATGAAGGTCGTGGCCGCGAGCGGCCCGTGGCCGAACGTCGAGACCGCCGTCACGAGCAGCCAGTTGATCGCGGTCGGATCGACCGCACAGCTCGCCGCGAGGCTGCCGACCACACCACCACCGCCGGGAAGCACCCAGGTCGGTCCGGCGAAGTGCATGCCGAACGGCTGCACGCAGCCGGCCGACGGGAACAGCAGCGCGATCGGTTCGACGAACGTCCAGCTGTTGGTCGCGGTGTTCCAGCGATAGACCTGCACGCCCAGCGCGAACGTGCGCATCGAGACGACGTTGCCCGCGGGCACCTGCAGCGCCTCGCAGCCGGGCGGCAGGATCGGCGCGGGTTGCCCAGCCTGGGCCGGCAGCAGGGTCATGAGGGCCAGCAGCGCGAGCGCGGCGTGTCTCACCGGTCGGACTGTGTGTTGGAGCATGGATGCGATGGGGTTCATGTTCGTGCTTCTCTCGGGTTTCGTCGGTCGGCGGGCGACGTTGCCCGCGCGCACGGGAGTGCCCGTCGCGAAACGGCGTGACGCGAAGGTCCAACAATCGCCGCGCGGACCGGTGGCGCCGACCGCTACGCGCCGGCGGCCGCGTCGACGGCCTTGTCGATGTCCTGCGGCCGCACGTACAGCACGTAGCCGTAGCTGCCGCCGCCGTCCGAGACCCCGCTCGATGCGTACACCTCGACGCCGGCGTCGCAGAGCAGCTGATGGACCTTCGCGAGCGCGCCCAGTTCGTCGTCGCCCTGGACCAGCAGCGCCGGGTGCGGGCCGTCGAGTCGCAGCCCCGCGTCGCGCGCGGCCGCGAGCATGCGGCTCGCTTCGGCTGGGAACAACGTCAACTGCGTGCGCATCGGCCCCATCGGCACGGTCGTGAACGCGAGCAGGTTGACGCCGTGTTCGGCGAGCCGCGTCAGCGCATCGCATGCTGCGCCCGACTCGTCGGCCACCATTGCGTGGAAGTAGTCGACGCGTCGAACTTGGAAGGCCATGGTCGCTCCTCGAACTGGCTGCGGTGAACCGCACCATCCTAGCCAGGTCGGCCCGAGCCCGCTGGGCGGGGCGCCGTCGCGCTCACGCGCCCACGCGCCGTTTGCCTTCGTGGCCCATGACCAGGACGAAGGAAACCTGACCCACCCACCGGGACCCCGCCCACGTTCCGCTGCCGCCCCCGACTTCGGCCACTGGCTCGCCTGCACCGAAGCGGTCCAATGCAAGGTCCGAGAGGTTCCCATGCGGCACACCACGAGTTCCGCGTCCATGTTCGTCGCCACCGCCCTGGCGGTCGCAATCCCCTCCTTCGCCGAGTGCGCTGCGCAAGGTGGCGTCGCCTGGCAGCAGCTGCAGCCCGCCAACAACCCCGCGATCGCGGGCGCCATCGCGAGCGATGCCGCGCGCCAGCGGCTCGTCCTGTTCCCGCGCCGCGACCCGCCGGAGACCTGGGAGTGGGTCGGCCGCAACTGGCTGCAGCTGTCGCCGGCGACGAGCCCGCCGTCGGTGGACTCCTACATGGCCTACCACGCGCAGCACCAACGCGTCGTGCTGTTCAACAGCATGACGCAGACCTGGGAGTGGGACGGACACGACTGGGCGCAACGGTTCCCGTCCGGCAATCCAGGGTTCGAGGGGCCGATGGTCTACGACCCCGATCACCAGCGCATCCTGATGTTCACCAGGGACGACTTCGTCTACTGGTGGCAATGGGACGTGGCGTGGAGTCCCGTGCCCTCGGCGACGCTGCCACCCAACCGCGAGAACACGGCCCTCGTCCACGACGCGCTGCGGCACCGGGTCGTGCTGTTCGGTGGCGTGCGGCAGGTCGGCGCAAACCGCATCGTGCAGGACGACACCTGGGAATGGGACGGCGCCGACTGGCAGCAGCGCGCGCCGAGCCACGTGCCGCCCCGGCGCGAACGGCATGCGATGGCCTACGACCCCGTGCGCCAGCGCGTCATCCTGTCGGGTGGCTACGACTCGACGTTTCCGCCGCTGCCACCGTACGCCGACACCTGGCAGTGGGATGGTGTCGATTGGCTGCAGCTGGCGCCGGCCACGGTGCCGCCGGCCCGATCCGGCCACGCGATGGCGTTCGACGAGGTGCAGCGGCAGATCGTGCTGTTCGGCGCCAGCACGGTCCAGCTCCAGGACACCTGGACCCTGGTCTCGTCGTCACCCGCGTCGTTCACGCCGTTCGGATGGGGCTGCCCGCCCGGCCTGCACGTGGCCGCATCGAGCTTGCCGTGGCTCGGCGATGTGTTCACGGTGACGCTCGGCGATCTGCCGCCCGGCAGCGTGCCGTTCCTGTTGCTGGGGCTGCAACCGCTCGGCAGCACGATCCCGGGCCTGCCCGGTTGCGTGCAGTGGATCTCTGTCGAGGCGATCGACGCCATGGCGCTGGTCGGCACCACCGCGACGTGGACGAAGGCCGTGCCGGCCGATGTGGCACTCGTCGGTTGGTCCCTGTACTGCCAGGGGGCGGCGTGGCTCGGCGGATGGCCGCTCGACGCGGCGGTGAGCGACGCCGCGCGCGCGGTGGTCGGAATGCGGTAGCAGCCGGGCCGGCGTCGGGGCCGCTGGCGTCAGGTGGCCTGCCGCAGGCGCTTCAGCCGCCGGCGGAGCCGCATGGCCCACACGAGCGGCACGAGTGCGACCAGCAAGCCGATGCCGAGACCCTTGACGAGGAAGACGTTGGTCCGGTTCGTGTCGATGTCGTGGCGGTGATTCCAGATCTCCCGGATCTTGCCATCCTCGATCCGGAACACGTTGATGATCGGGATCGTGACATCGCCGATCAGGAAGCGGCCGAGCAGCGACGCTGGCCGATAGGTCCAGTACCAACGCGTCGCGACGAGGTCGCCCTCGGCGATCTGGTAGTCGATGCGGCCCGACATGGCGCCGTTGGCATGGAGGAAGTCGGCGATGTCCTTCTGCTGCGCCGCTGGCTCCGTGGCGCCGTCGAGACCTCCGATGTCGTGGATGACGTACTCGTCCGCGACATGGTCCGCGTACCTGTCCGTGTGGTCGCTGAACCAGAGGTCCTCGTAGAACCGCTGCGCGATCTCCTTGTTGCGAACGGAGGTGCCTTGGGCCGGTACCAGCTGTGCAACGAGCATGGCAAGCAGGGAGAAGGCGGTCACCTTCCTCATGACGACGGGAGCACTCATCCGGTCAGAGTGCGCATCGGGCTCGCCATGGGAAGCGTTTTGGCGGGATCCGCGGAACATGCGGTGCGACACCGGTGCGCCGACGCTGCCGGCTATCCCGGCTCCTGGGCGCGCTCGACGGCGGCATCGTGGTCCGCGAGCTGTTGCCGGTGCGCCTCGAGCTTCGCCGAAACGCTCGCGTCGGTCGCCGACCAGGCCGTGTACATCTCGACGAGCGCGTGCAGACAGCGGCGGGTCCAGTCGTCGTTGTCGCGAACGTCGCGCAGCGCCTCGAGCGCGGCCTGCATGCGCTGCTCCGCCGCTTCGAACCGGCCCAGCGCCGACAGCACACGACCCAGCTCCAGCTCGGCGTTCCAGCGTGTGGCGGGTTCGGGGAACTGCGCGCGCGCCGCGCCCGCCGCAGCCTCGAGCTCGGGCAGCGCCTCGCCGGCGCGGCCAGCGGCCCGCAGCGCCTCGGCGTGCCCGATGGAGAGCCTCGCCTGCTGTTCGGGGCTCGCCGCTTCGTCCTGCATGAGTTCGCGCGCGGCAGCCGTGGCAGCCAGCGCCTCGTCGGCGCGACGATCGGCGGCGAACGCGTGGCCGCGCAACAGCTCCACCGAGGCGCGAAACCAGGCGCCGAACTCGGCGTAGGCGGACAACGCCTCGACGTCGCCGAGCTCCGCGACCGCGACCGGGAACTCCCGATCGCGACAGTACGACGTCGCGACGTTGATGCGCACGAGGGCGACGTACCGGTGGTCGCTCCCGAACTGCAGCTCGTAGGCATGGCGGGCCTCGGCGAACAGACGCCGCGCCGCGCGCGTGCGACCCGACTTGAGCAGCTGCAGGCCCAGCGAGTTGGCCGCGTTCGCCGTGTACGGCGAGTCGGGGCCGTGGTGCAGGCGGTAGCCGCGATGTGCGGCCTCGAGCTCTTCGATGGCCTCGTCGTACCTGCCGAGGACCAGCAGCGACCTGGCGAGCGAGAGGCGGCAGCCCGCCGTCTGCGGGTGGTCGGGACCGACCGTCGCCGTGAACGCCTGCACGGCCTGCCGCAGCGTGTCGGCGGCGGCGGTGTGATCGCCATCGGCTGCGACCGCGAGGCCGAGCAGGTGCAGGCAGGAGATCGTCTGCGGGTGCTCGGCGCCGAGCCGTTCCCGCAGGATCGCCAACGCGCGGCTCGCGCAGTCGCGCGCGACGTCGTCGCGCCCGAGCTCGTGCAGGACCGTGCCGCGGTAGAGCAGCTGGCCCGCCAGCGCGCTCTCCGACGCGCCCGGCAGCTCGGTCAGCAGCTGCTCGGCCTGTTCGAGCAGCTCGGCCGCCGCCGGCAATTGCTGCCGTTCCTTCTGCACCATCGCGAGGTTGGTCAGCAGGTTGGGCAACACGCGCCGCCCTTCGGCTCCGAGGGATCGCGCCTGCTCGATGGCCGAACGCGCGAGCTGCTCGGCGTCCTCGTGCTTGCCGAGGTGGCGCAGCAGGTCGACCTCGAACGCCTGGGCCGCCAGCACGGCGACGGCGTCGCCAGCGGCCAACTCGCGGGCGTCGTGCGACGCCGCCAGCGCGGCCTCGTAGCGGCCGCGATCGTGCAGCAGGTGGGCCCAATCGCTGCGGATGGCGGCGAGTTCCGAAGGACTCTCTGCGTGCGCCGTCTCGCTGGCGCGCAGCGCCGCCTGCAGGTGGACCTCGGCCTCGTCGAGCAGCCCGAGCGACCGGTACGCGTTGCCGACCGTCGTGCGCAGCGCCGCTTCGATGAGCGGCGAGTCGACGAGCTGACGCTGCAGCCGGCTGCTGAAGTCGTCGAGCAGCTGGCGCAGCGTGTAGTCGGGCCCGCGGTTGGTGTGAGGGCTGGCCGAGGAGAGCATCTCCTGGGTCAGCGCGAGCATCTCGCGCATCAGGTGGCTCTCCTTGCGCGCCGCCGCGGCAGCCTCATCGGCGCGCGTCGCCTGGCTGCGCGCGTCGCCCTCGGCATCGAGCGCACGATCGAGTGCGAGCAGCACGCCGATGCCACCTGCGAGCAGCGCGAGCAGGACCGCGGCCGCGGCCATCACGCTCGGACCGTTGCGCTGGATGAACTTGCGCAGCCGGTAGAGTGTGCCCGGAGGCCCCGCGACGACGGGCAGGTCGGCGAGATGCCGGCCGATGTCCTCGCTGAGCGCGATCGCGGTGGAGTAGCGGCGGTTGCGATCCTTCGCGATGGCGCGCAGCACGATCCAGTCGAGGTCGCCGCGGATCGTGCGCGCGAACCGCGCCGGCTCGAGGCGCCGTTGCGCCGCGACGCGAGGCAGGCGCTCGCCGAGCGAACCGATGCGCGAGCTGGGGCGCGGCGGCTCGTCCTCGCGGATGCGCCGCAACACTTCGTCGAGACCGTTCTCGCGCGCCTCCGTGAGCACGAACGGCTTGGTGCCCGTCAGCAGCTCGTAGAGCACGATGCCGAGGCTGTAGACGTCGGCGCGCGTGTCGATGTCGAGCCTGCTGATCATCGTCTGCTCGGGCGCCATGTAGTCGGGCGTGCCGATCATCTGGCGCAGACCGGTGTGCAGCGTCTGCTGCGTCAGCTCGTGGTCGGTCGCCTTCGCGATGCCGAAGTCGATGACCTTGACCACGGGTTCGCCGTCCTGCTCGGCGACGAGGATGTTGCCGGGCTTGAGGTCGCGGTGGATCACGCCCTTCTGGTGCGCGTGCTGCACGGCGAGGCACACCGATTGGAACAGTGTGAGGCGCGCCGCCGTGTCCATGCCGACGTGGTCGCAGTAGTCCGTGATCGGCACGCCCTTGACGAACTCCATCACGAAGTAGGGCCTGCCGGCCGCCGTCGCGCCGCCGTCGAGCACCTTGGCGATGTTCGGGTGCTCCATCATCGCCAGGGCCTGCCGCTCGGCCTCGAACCTGGCCACGACCTGCCGCGTGTCCATGCCCAGCTTGATGATCTTCAGCGCGACGACGCGGCGGACCGGCTCGGACTGCTGCGCCTTCCAGACGACACCGAAGCCACCTTCGCCCACCTGTTCGATGAGCTTGTAGCGATCGATCACCGTGCCGGCGGCCTCGGTCGCCCTCGGTCTCGTGTCGCTGAGGAAGTCAGCCGCGGCCTCGTAGGCCTCGAGCAGTGCGTTCACCTGCGTGCGCAGGGCCTGATCGGGGCCGCACGCGGCCCGCACGAAGGCCTCGCGCTCGGTCGCCGGCAGCTCGAGGGCGTCCTGGAACACCGACCTGGCCTTGTCCTCGGGGCTGTGCACGCGTTTCGGAAGGGGGACTGCGGGTCATCGTCGTCGCTCGCTCGGCCGGCGCAAGCGGTGCGTGCCGCTGTTCTGCCGGCGGCCCCGCGCAGCAGCGCGAGCGCGGCCGGCACGGCCGCGGTCGGACAGGCCGAGCGCCGAGGCCGGAGTGCCGCACGATCAGTGCGCGGACACGGACGACTTGATCAGCGGCTCCAGCCACGCGAACAGCGTGGCGCCGAAATCGGGGATCTGCGACGCGATGAGCGCCAGCAGCGGCACCACCGAGTACGTGAGGATGTTGACCACCAACGTGCGGTCCCAGGTCGCCTCGCCCGGCGTCGACTTCGTCAGTCGA
>DASUFY010000125.1:0-12491 GCA_036274315.1 Planctomycetota bacterium
CGACCCTCGACGATGCCGAACCGCACGCCGCTCATCGACGAGCCGCGGCCCTGGAACTCGCTGAGGCGCACGGCGGCACCCGAGGCGTCGAGCACTTCGAGTTCGTCGGCCAGCGTCGCATCGAGCAGTTCGACGCGGAAGTGGCACCGCCGCGCCATCGCGACGTGCAGCTCCTGCGCGGGCGGGAACGGCCAGGTCGGCGCGTCCTGGCCGAGCGCCTGCGGCAGCACGTCGTCGCCGTCGAAGCGCAGGTAGACGCGCTGCTTCGGCATCGCGCCGAGCACGAAGCGACCCTCGGCGTCCGTGGTCGTGCACGCACCGCTCTCCATCCAAGCCCCCGTGCGGTAGCCGTCGCGCCATTGTTCGTAGGCATCGGTCGTCGCACGCACGCGGATGTCGGCGAGGGGCCGCCCCGCACGATCCGTGACGCGACCGTGCACGCCTTCGAGCAGCGCCGCCGCGTCGAAGCGCAGCTCGACGTCCTCGCGCCCCGCCCCCACGTGTTCGACGTCGACGCGCAGCACCGTCTCGTCGCTCATCGCGGTGACGTGGTAGTCGTGTGCACACAGACCGTCGATGCGGAAGCGGCCCTCGGCGTCGGTGCGCACCGGCTGCCAGCCGTCTCCGCAGCCGCGCAGTTCGTTCTCGAGGTAGCAGTGGTGCACGACGTGCGCGTCGACGGGGTCGAACCGCCGGCCCAGGTACGTGAGCGCGTTGACCCACACGCGCGCCTTGGCCGGCGAGCCGTCGGCGTTGCGCACGATCCCGGCGATCGCCAGCGCCGGCCCGCCCAACGTCAGCACGAGCGGCCGCGGCCACTGCGGTGCGCCGGCGGCGTCGACACCGATCGCCTGCACGCGGGCCGGCAACGAGCCCTTCGCCACCGCGACCATCTCGCGCGCCATCACGCTCGCGTGTCCGAACCCGCCGACGTCGAGCGCGAACGAACCGTCGGCGGCGGAGCCCGTCGAGCGATCGCCGAGCACGACGAGCGCGCCGCCGACCGGACGGCCGGTCGCATCGACGACCATACCGGCCAACGAGCGCGCCGGCGTCGCGGCGCCCTCGAGCGTGATGCGCAGCGACGGGTCGCCGGCCATCGGCAGCGGCACCGCCGCGGACGCGAAGTCGCGCTGCGAGGCGCGCAGCAGCGCGCCTTCGACGGCGGGCAGCACGGGCAGCGCGAACGCACCGTCGGCGTGGGTCTCGGTCTGGTGTTCGACGAGCTCCGAGTCGTCGAGCACGAACGGCAACGCGCCGCGCAGCTTGTTCGGCAGCTCGAGCGCGACGCGCGCACCCGCGACCGGCAGGCCGTCCTTGGCGACCACGTTGCCGTGCACCTCGATGGCGGGGGCAGCGACGACGATGCTGGTGCGCCCGCCGAGCCGACCGACCCCTGCGAACACGGTCGTCCAACCCGGTTCGTCGATGTGGATGCGGCTGCTCGAAGCCGGCCACTCGAAGTGCCCCGCGGCGTCGGTCGTGGTGCGCGCCGTGCCACCTTCGGCACGAACGGCGACGCCAGCGAGCGCCCTGCCGAACGCATCGACGACGATGCCGCCGACGCGTTCGCCGGCCACCGCCGGACCCGGCGGAACGACCGACGCCGGGGCCGAGGCGAGCGTGGACCGTTCGTTCGTTCCAGGCGCGCCGTCGACGAGGCGGCCAGGCTCGGCGACGACCGACGCGGCGGGCCCGGTCGCGGGCAGCGCGGCGGGCGCATCCGTGCCCAGCTGGACACACAGCACGAACAACAACACCAGCATCGCACCGATGCCCAGCACGACTTGCTTGCTCATGAGGATCGTTCCGACCAGGGGTTGGTAGGCGGCGAGGGCAGCGAGCCACGCGCGGCGATCGCCGCCGTGCCGCGCGTCGAGCCGCCGGCGCAGTTCGGCGAGGCCGCGCCGCAACCGCGCCTTGACGGTCGCCACGGGCACACCCTGTCGAGCCGCGATGCGCCGCGGCGGCTGCTCGTCGAGGTAGCGCAGCACCACGGTCGCGCGCAGCGGTTCGGGCAGGTCGTGCACGGCCTGCAACAGCATCTGCTGCAGCTCGACGCGCTCGGCCACCGCCGACGACGAAGGTGCCGCCTCGCGCACTGCCACAGCGCCTTCGCGCACGGCCCGCCGCCTGGCCGCGCGCCGCCTGGCGCGCAGCACGTTGGTCAGCACGGTCGCCAGCCAGCCGCGCACCGGGCGATCGAGATCCGGTCGATGCTCGAGCGCCGCGGTCAGCGTCTCCTGGACCGCGTCGTCGGCCGTGTGCGGATCGGCGCAGAGGTCGTTCGCCAGCGCTCGCAGCCAGCCGAGTTCGTCGAGCGCGCGCTCGATGCCTGGATTCTCTCGCGGAGGAGTCATCGCGTGCCCATTCCATGCCGCGCACGTCGGATCGGATGTCGGAATCCCGAGACTACCGCACGCGGCCCCGGGGCCCGGACTCCGCTCAATCCGCGTCGCCCGTGACGTTCTCGCTCGTGATGTCGAAGCGCTGGTAGCGGCCTTCGGACAGGCACATCAGGAGCCAGGACTCGCCGCACAGCAGGGCCGCGAACACGACGCCGCCCGTCACGACCGACGGAACCGCGGGCAGCCCGAGCCCGTGCACGAGCGCGCCGAGCGCGATGCCCGCGAACACGGGCCCGACGACCAGCACCATGAGCGCGAACATGCGGATCAGCGCCCCCATGAGGTTCTGCCCGATGTTGTCGAAACCGGTGCGCACGCCGCGACCGAGCCGCACGAAGCCCGGCAGCCACAGCGCCATCAGGTTCTCGCTCGTCACGAGCGCGAAGTCGACGGCGAAGAAGACGCTGAGCACGCCGACGAGTGCCGGCGCCTTGTCGAGCCAGACGAACACGTGCTGGCCCTCGCGCACGATGAGGATCGCGGCTGTGAGGCAGCCGATGGCCTGCACCACCCACAGCACCAGCACCGTGCCCATGACCTCGCCGAAGATCAGCGAACGGCCGCGCAACGGCATCGCCTTGAGCACGTCGAAGTGCGGGATGTCGATGCGCAAGTCGACGCGCACCATCGACGGCGCGAGCAGCGACACGTAGCCGAGCAGGCCCAGCAGCAGGAAGCCGATGCGCGTCGGCACGTGCGGCGCGTCGCCCTGGCCGACGAGCATGCTGCTGAAGATCGCCACCAGGATCAGGATCACGAAGCCTAGCCGGATCGCGAGGCGCTTGGGCAGGCGGCCGAGGCTGATGACGTTCTTCCAGACCAACGCGTGCCACGCCGGCCCCGTCGGCGCGAGCTGCCATGGCTGGCGCGGCTTGCCGACGACGAGGTCCTTCTTCGACGCCAGCGCACCGATGCCCTCGCTCTTGATGTTCTGGATCTTCGCGGCGATCTCGACGGCCTGGTCCTCGAACCGGAAGTCCGCCCACCAGATCACGAACCCGTGCACGACGAGCAACAACAGCGGCACCACCGCCGCCGCGGCGAAGCCGGCCAGGTCCGGCGCGAGCATGAGATCGGCGAGCTTCGTGAACGGCCACGACAGCGCCGCGAGCCACGGCGTCTGCGCCACCGCGCGGGCGGCCGCCCAGCCCGTGGCATCGCCGACGGCGGCCCAGCCCGACGCCGCACAGACCAGCAGCGCCGTGAGCATCGTCCACGCGGGCAACGACGTGCAGCGCGCGGCCCGGCCACCCTTGGCCTTGAGGTGCGCCAGCCAGAGCCCGACCAGCGTCGCGTGTGCATAGAGCACCGATTGGTTGATCCAGAAGCCGGCGACGACGAGCCCGTAGTCGACGTCGCTGAAGCGATGGAACATCAGGCCGATGATGAGGCTGCCGATCAGCGCGCCGGGCTGCCCGCTGAGCCACTTGAACCGCAGGATCTGCCAGCGCGTGAACGGCCGCGGGAACAGCAGCTGCACCTCGGCCTCGCGGAACGCGACGCCGCGCCCGGAGCTCAACGCGAACCACGTGATGACGATCTGCAGCAGGTAGAACGCGGCGGCGACGACGGCGGTGTTGCCGCGCACCTCGTCGGCGCTGCGCGTGCCGTCGCCGCTCAGGGCCGGGTTGAAGAAGAAGATCCAGCCGAGGTAGGTCACGGTCAGCGCGAGCCCGATCACGTACTTGGGTTGGCGCAGCCGCTTCAGCATGGCCTTCGCCCGGTTGGCGAGCACGCAGCGCTGGTAGTACCACCACGCGGAAGCGAACATCAGACGCCCTTCGCGGCGCGGTTCTTGGCCGCGGTCAGGTGGAAGAAGATGTGCTCGAGCGTCGGCTCGTCGGGCAGGCCCGACAGCTCCGATCGGATCTGCGCGATGGTGCCGGCGATGATCTTGCGGCCATCCTGGATCACGAAGATCTCGTCGCAGATCTCCTCGATGAGTTCGAGCTGATGGGACGAGACGACCACGGCCGCACCCTGCTTCGTCGCGCGCGCCACGATCGAGTCCTTCATGGCCCGGATGCCGATCGGGTCGAGCCCGGTCAGCGGTTCGTCGAGGAAGATGGCGACCGGGTCGTGCAGGAACGCCATGCAGATGGCGGCCTTCTGCTTCATGCCGCGCGACAGCGCACCGGGCAGGTGCCGCCGCCGCTCCGTGAGTTCGAACTCCTCGAGCAGTCGGTCCATGCGCGCCTCGACGTCGGCGATGCCGTAGACGCGGCCCGAGAAGCGCAGGTGCTCCTCGACGGTCAGGTAGTCGAACAGGTGCGGCGTGTCGGGCACGAACGCGAGGTGCCGCTTGGCCTCGAACGCATGGGTCTCGAGGTCGTGGCCGGCGATGACGATGCGGCCCTCGGTGGCGGGGATGATGCCCGTCATGCAACGCATCGACGTCGTCTTGCCCGCCCCGTTCGGACCGACGAGCCCGAGCACGGTGCCGCCGGCGACCTGGAAGTCGAGCCGATCGACGGCGAGCAGGTCGGCGTATCGCTTGCAGAGCCCGGTGACGTCGATGAGCGGGGCATTCGGCATCGGCGCATGCTCCCGCGGCGAGCGTCGTTCTGCCAGCCGTCTTCTCGCTGGGTCAGACTTCCCGGCCGCGCCGCTCGCTTGCGGCAGACGCCGCCGCCCTGCTCACTGCACGACGAACCCGACCGCGTTGCTGACGTCGATCGCCGTGCCGAACACGAGACCCTGTGCCGAGTACGCCGTGCCGATCAGGGCCAGGTTGTTGGGCACCGCCACGGGCAGGTTCGAGTAGCCGGCCGGCGACGAGATCGCGGCCTGCGCGACCAAGGGTCCGGTCAGGTCGAGCCAGATCGAGCAACCGAACAACGGCAGCGGTGTCGTGACCGTGAGCCCGTTCGCGGCCGCGAACAGCACGATCGAGTTCGGCGCCGTGTCGACGAATTCGAGCTGCGTCGTGGTGTTGACCTGGAACAGGCCGGACGCGACGAGCCGCGGCACGAGCGCGGTCGAACTGCAGCCCATGCCCGCGGGCACGACGGCGGGCACCGCGACCGAGGTGATGCGCTGGTAGTACTGCGCGATGTCGGTGCCGTCCAGCGTCAGCGTCGGCGGCAGCGGATTCGCCGGCGTGTGCCCACGCTGCCAGTTGCCGAACGACACGGGCGCACCGGGACTGCCCAGGCTGAAGTAGTAGGTCAGCGTCGAATTGAACTCGACGCCGAGTGCGTAGTGGTTGCCCGCCACGAGCGGCAGCGCGATCGGGCCCGTCGAGTACCAGGCTGGGCCGCCACCGCCGGCGACGTTGACCGGCAGGGTCCATTCGAGCGTCGCCGAACCGTTCCGCGAGTGATGGCGGTAGACGAAGTAGGTCAGCGTGTCGGCGCCCGGCACGTCGAGGTACCACTCCATCTCGAGCACGAGCGTCGTCGTGTCGACACCGAACAGGTTGGCCTTGGCGAGGCCGGTGGTGGCCGGGTTCGACGTGCTGCCGAGCGTGTCGATGTTCTGGGCGGCGAGCGGGGCGAAGGAGGCGAGGCAGAGCGTGAGCAGGCAGCGTGGCATGGGATCTCCGAGGGGGCGGCGGGGCCAGCATATCGGTGCACGGCGTGCGCTGCTCGCCGCAGGGCGCCGGGCACGGAATCGCGGGGTCGGAACCTCGTTCCATCGCAGGCCCCCGAGCCGCCCGAGCACGCGTGCCCCGCCGCGCCTACGGACAACGGCGGCGGTCCGCCCGATCGGCGCCGCCCTACCATGCCGCAATGAACGCGACGACCACCGACCCGATCCGATACATCGTGGCCTCCACGCGCAGCGTCGAGCAGGCCCAAGCCGCGCTCGAAGCGGCCATCCAGGCGCGCAGGTTCTCGGTGCTGCACACCTACGACCTCAAGCGGACCCTGCACGAGAAGGGCTTCGAGCTGCCCGCCGAGGTGCGTGTGCTCGAACTCTGCAACGCGAGCCAGGCGGACAAGGTGCTGAAGACCGAGATCGGGCTCAACATGGCGCTGCCGTGCCGCATCTCGATCTGGCAGCAGGGCGGTCGCACGATGATCGGCATGCTGCGACCGAAGGCGCTGCTGAAGATGCTCAGCGATGCACCGGCGCTGCGGGCGGTCGCCGAGGAGGTCGAGCGCAACATGGTCGAGATGGTCGACGCGGCCGGCTGACGGCAGCCGACCCGAACATGCAGTGCGGTTCGCTGTTCCGGCGCCCGGCGCCAAGTATCCTCTGCAGCCCATGGCCGAACCGGAACGCGAACGGCGCCTGCGCGAGTTGTTCGATCGCGCGTTGTCGCTGGCGCCCGAGCAGCGCGAGCAGGTGATCGCCGGAGCCGGCGACAACGTGCTCGCCGAGCGGCTGCGCGCGCTGCTGGCCCAGGACGCGGGCGGCACGGTCGGCCCGCTGCAGCATGCGCCGGGATCGCGCATGCAGGTGCTGCGGCGCATCGGCCGCTACGAACTGCTGCGCGAACTCGGCACCGGCGGCATGGGCACCGTCGTGCTGGCGCGCCAGGTCGAGCCCGTCGAGCGGCTCGTGGCGCTGAAGATGGTGCACGGCGGCGACTCGGCCGAGGTCGAGCAACGCTTCGCGATCGAGCGGCAGGCGCTGGCCGTCATGAACCACCCGGGAATCGCCCACATCTTCGACGGCGGCACCACCGACGACGGCGTGTCCTACTTCGCCATGGAGTACGTGCCCGGCAAGCCGATCACGGACTACTGCGACCGGCGGCGGCTCGACGTGCGCGCGCGCATCCAGCTCTTCGTCCAGGTCTGCGACGCGGTGCAGCACGCGCATCAGAAGGCCGTTCTGCACCGCGACCTCAAGCCCGGCAACGTGCTCGTGACCGAGACCGGCGGCCGCGCGCAGCCGAAGGTGATCGACTTCGGCGTCGCGCGCGCGCTGGCCGGACGGTTGGGCGCGCAGCAGCCGACCAGCGGCGGCGTGATGGTCGGCACGCTGACCTACATGAGCCCCGAGCAGGCCGACCCCGGCGGCCAGGACATCGACACACGGGCCGACATCTACTCGCTCGGCGTGATGCTCTACGAACTGCTGACCGGCGAGCTGCCGCTGACGCTGGACGGCGAGCGCAAGGGCGTGCTCGGCTTCCAGCGCGCGCTGTTGGAGACGCCAGCACCGCGCGCCAGCGCGCTGCTGCGCACGCTGCCGATCGATCGGCAGCAACAGCGCGCACGCGACCGCAGCACGACGCCGGCCATGCTGCAGCACGAACTCGCCGACGACCTCGACTGGATCCTGCTGCGCGCGCTCGAGAAGGACCGCAACCGCCGCTACGCCTCGGCGACCGAGCTGGCCGCCGACCTGCAGCGACACCTGCGCAACGAGCCCGTCACCGCCGGGCCGCCGACGACGCGCTACCTCGTCACCAAGTTCGTGCGGCGCCATCGCCTCGCCGTGCTCGGGACCGTGGTGCTCGTGCTCGGGCTGGCCGCCGGCGCCGTCGTCGCGACCCAGGGCATGCTCGCCGCTCGCGCGGCGCGCGACTCGGAAGCGCAGGCGCGCCGGCAACAGGCGCGCCAGCTGCTGCGCGAGCGGGCCGTCGGCGACTTCTTCGAGTTCGTGCTGTTCTTCGGCGACCCGGGCACCGACGCCCGGCCGCCGTCGCTGCGCGAAGTGCTCGACCGGCTGACCCCGACCATCGACCAGCGCTTCCGCGACCAGCCGATCGAGGCGGCCGCCGTGCACGCCGGCGTCGGCCGTGCGTACCTCGCCACCGGCGACACGGCGAAGGCCGCGCAGCGGCTCGAGGCGGCCTGGGCCCTGCTGTCGGCCAACGACGTGCTCGATCCCGGCGAAGCGTGCCTCGTGCTCGCCGACCTCGCGCGGGCGCGACGGCTCGCCGGTGGCCCGTCGGCCGATCGCGCCGATCTCGCGCGCATGCTCGAACTCGGCGCGGCCGCGCTCGTGCACGCACCGGTCGCGGTGGCGCCGCAGCTGCGCCAGCTCGCGGCTCTGGTGCTGGCACCCGGCGACGCCGACGAACTCGAGACCCGCTGCGGCGAACTGCTCGACCTCGTGGCCGGCAGGCCGCGCGATGCCGAGACGACGCGCATCGTCGGCCGGCTGCTCGGCGCCGTCGCGTTGCGTCTCGCCGAGGAAGGGCGATCGGGCGGCCCGCGTTTCCTCGAACGGCTCGAACAGGTCACGCGCCAGACCCTCGACGACGACGTCGACTTCCTGCAGCTGCTCGGTCGCTTCGCCGACTTCCAGCTCGGCATCGGCCGCTTCGACGATGCGCGGCGCTGCAGCAGTGAGGTCCTCGACGGCCTGCAGCGCCTGGGGCTGCGCGGCCACTGGCTGCAGCTGCGGGCCGAACGTGTGCACGGCCTCGCGCTAGCGCTCGGTGGCGAGCCCGCCGTCGGCGAGACCGAGCTCGTGGCGCTGCAGCGGCGGCTCTGGGACCTGCCGCAGGGTGCCAACCAGCAGGCTCACGCAGCCGCCAAGACGCTGGCCGAGCTGGGCGCGCGGCTCGCCGAGCGAGGCCAGGTCGAGTCGTTCCTCACGGCGTCGCTGCAACGTTGGCTGAAGGTCGCCGAGCTCGAGCCGAGGAACCCACCGTGGTGGCCGGCCGGCGTCGACGGCATGCCGCGAGCGGCGAGCGACGCGGCGCTCGCCGTCGTGAGGCAGGCCGGGGGCACCGCGCCCGCTGGCTTGCAGCCGCTGCTGCGCGGCATCGAGGGCAGCCTGCTGCTGCGCCTGGATCGCGGCCAGGAAGCAGTCGCGACGCTCACCGCGGCACTCACCGCACTGCCGTCGCCATCACCGGAGCTGCGCGCCGACGTCGCGCTCGCGCAGCGACGGGTCGGCAACGACGCCGCGGCCGACGCCATCGTGCTCGACCTGCAAGCCGCTGCCCGCGGCGAGGATGCGCTGGCCGAACGCTGCCGGCGTTGCCTGCAGCGAGCCGGTGTGGCCGCCGGGCGCTGAGCGTCGCCGCGCGCCGCCGTCGCAACCCGACGCCGTCGCGTTTTTCGACGCCACCATGATGGGGTCCGGCCGCGGAATTCGGATGACCCGGTGCGGACGGGCACGCTCGTCCCATGCTTGTGCACGCGCAGACCGGCAGTTCGCGGCTACATGGCGAAGTGGTCCGTGGCTCCTCCTTCTCTCCCTTGCGCCGGCTGCCGAGCACCGGGCCGGAGAAGCACCCGCTTCTCCGGCCCGTTCTTCCTCCACCGCACACCGCCGCCCATCGCCGCGCCCGCGTTCCGGTGATGGGGTCGCTGCCGCCGCGACGGACTGTCTCTCGATCGGAGACGCGACCGCAGTCCGGGAGCGCGCTCCGCCCAGCGAGGTGGAACGATGAACGAACCGACCCAGCAAGCCCCCGTGAGCCGAGCGGTGCGAGAGCGCCTGCACCGGCTGTGGGAACGAACCGGCGATGCGGCCCTGCTGCAGCTCGCCGAGGGTGGTGTGCCGTTCGCCGACGCCGCGATGGCGAACGACGAGCAGCGCAGCAACATGGTCAGCACGTGCCTGATGCGGGCCTTCCGCGACACCGGCGACGCCGAGGTGTTCGCGCTGCTCTACGAACTCAACCACGACCGCTTCCTGCGCCAGGTCCAGGGCCACCTGAGCCACAAGCGCGCCTGCGTCGACCCCAACGACGTCGTGCAGGAGTCCTTCCTGAACATCTACCGCTACCCGCACCGGTTCTTCGTCGACCGTGCGGACGCGTTCCACGGCTGGGCACACCGCATCGTGCGCAACACGACGATCAACCTCGCCAAGGCCGCGGCGCGTCAGCCGATCCAGCTCGTGCTCGACGACCAGCTCGGCGAACCCGAGGACCGGCTCGCACGCGCCCCGCTGCGCGCAGCGGCCGACCGCGAGACCGCCGCAGTCGTGAACTGTGGCTACGTGCTGTTCCTCGCGATCTACCTCGAGCAGTTCCAGCGGCTCTCGGCGCGCGAGCGCACGATCCTGACCCTGGCCGAGATCGAGCGCCGGCGCTACCGCGAGATCGGCGCGCAGGTCGGTGCCACCGTCGTCAACGTCAAGATGATGGTGTTCCGCGCGCGGCGCCGCATCCTGCGCGGCATGGCCGAATCGCTGGCGAGCATGGCACGCATCGGACTCGCCGCCGATCCCAGGCCGGCGTAGACGCCAAGGTGCGCGCCCGCGGCGCGGGCCGCCGCCGTTCACCGCCGCTCGACGATCTCGTGCCGGTCGTAGCGCACCTTCGGCGTCGTTGCGTACTTGTCGGTCGCGAGACGGTAGCCGGCCGTGCACGCCACGAGCGTCGTGAAGTCCGACCCGTCGAGGCCGAGCAGCCGGTCGTAGGCGGGCATGTCGATGCCCTCCATCGGACACGTGTCGACGCCGAGCATCGCCGCCGCCGTCATGAACTGGCCGAGCGCCAGGTACACCTGCCGCGCGTTCCATCCCGCGAGGTCGCCGGCGGCCCAACCGTGGTCGAGGAAGTGCACGATGACCTTGCGGTAGCCGCCGAGCGCCTCGACGGACTTGCCCGTGACGTCGTGCACGCGCCGCAGGTAGCGGTCGACGTCGGGCGCCGCGAGCGAGCGCCGGCCGAGGAACACCACGAGCCGCGCCGCATCGGTGATCTGCGCCTGCCGCCACGACGCCAGGCGCAGCTCGCGGCGCAGCGCCGGATCGTCGACGACGACGAACTTCCACGGCTGCAGCCCGAACGACGACGGCGCGAGCACGAGCGCCTCTTCGAGCGCCTGCCAGACGTCGTCGGCGATCGGGCGGTGCGCATCGAAGTGCTTCGTGGCATACCGCCACCGCAGGACCTCGAGCAGATGCTCCGGCGTGGTCGTCGGTTTCATGCGCGCGCGGGCTTAGTCGTCCCCGCGCGCCGGCGCAAGCCTGTTCGCGCTTCCTGCGCCGCACCGCGCGCAGGCCGCGCGGGCGCTCAATCGATGCGGGTGTGCACACCCTGGGACAGGTCGAGCGACACCATGGGGTCGATCGCGAGGGCCTGCCACCAGGTGACGACTCCCAGCATGCTCGCCGGGATCGCGAGCGGCATGACGGCCCCGCCGGCCGCATCGAGGCCGAGCGGCCCGACCACGGCGATCGGCAGATCGAGCGCCACCGGACCGAACGGCGAGAGCAGCGGGCCGCCGCCCGTGAACGACACGCCGAACGCGGCGAGACCGGACACGGGGCCGTGGCCGACCGCGACGGATGCGGTGCGGCCCGCGAGCATCCCGGTCACGTAGAGCGTGAAGGGCCGGTGCAGCGAAGTGCCCGCCGGAATCGGCGCGTGGCCACCGATGTCGTCCATCGCGACGACGCCGTGGTAGGTGGGCCCGACGAGGTAGGGAAACGCCGAGGCACCGCTGGCGTCGATGGTCGCGAAGTAGGCATACGTGCCGAGCGGATAGTCGGGCGTCACGGTGAAGCGACCGTTGTTGGCGTCGAGGTCGCCGAGCCCCGGGACGAACTCGTAGTCCTCGACGTAGTAGCCGAGCGGGTACGTCGGGCTCACCGCGGGTCCCCATTGCGCCGGCGGCAGCATCGTGCCGTTGGGCAGCACGTGGCGCAGCGCGATCGAGCGCAGCCGGTAGCTCGAGTTCATGCGCTGCACGCCGCCCGCGCCGCCCGGACTCGCGAACCCGATCGGTCCATAGACCGGAAAGCCGTCGAACGCGAAGCCGAGCAGCGGCGAGTGGTGCACTCCGTCGTCGCCGAGCTGCGCCAGCAGGCGCGGCGGCCGCTGATGGTGGTGATAGAGGCCGCCGCTCGCGGGATGGCCGAGACCCGAGTCGAAGCTCGACGCCTCGACGACCACCGCGTTCTGGTGCCAGATGCCGAGGCCGAGATAGGTGTTGGCGTCCTTCGCGTTGAACATCACGACGCCATTGGTGAACAGACCGATCGGGCCCAGCGGCGTGACGGTCTGGGGACCCGTCTCGACCATCGGCGAGCGCGGCACGCGGATCTGCCAGTGCTGGTCGGCGGGCACGTTCGGATCGCCCGGGAACGGGCCGACCGGGTAGCTGGGCACGCCCGTCGCCTGCACGTAGGCATCGGTGGCCGTGAAGCGGACCTCCTGCACGTCGGCGAGGATCGTGCCGACGGAGGCCTGGATCGTGGGGTCGGGACTCTGGCCGT
>DASUFY010000126.1:0-2299 GCA_036274315.1 Planctomycetota bacterium
CGTCGCCAGGTTCAAGAGGCCATAGGTGATCATGAAGAACATCGTGATGATCGGCGCAATCGCGTTCAGATCGCCGAGCACGATGCACGCCTGCGAGATCACGAACGTGAGCACCGTCGCCCGGCGCGGCTCGCGGCTCGCACCGCTGCCGACGCCGAAGGACCTCATCCAGCCGAACACCTCGTCCCGCGCGAACGCCTGCAGGATGCGCGGCGCCCCCATCATCGAGCCGAGCGCCGACGACAGCGTCGCCGCGAAGACGCCGGCGGTGATCAGCAACGGCCAGACCGCGATCTGCTTGATGATCAGGTTGTCGCCGACCAGCTCGTTGGCCGGGCGCGCGGTGCCGAGCAGCACCGCCTGGGACAGGTAGATGGCACCCGTGACGAGGACCGCGGCCAGCGTGCCGCGCGGGATCGAACGCGACGGGTTGGCCAGGTCGCCCGACATGTTGGCGCCGGCCATGATGCCGGTCACAGCCGGGAAGAAGAGCGCCCCCATCGTGAAGATGGACTCGCCCTCGGCGAAGTGGGGCCGCAGGTTGGCCTCGAACAGCGCCGGGTCGAAGTCCGAGATCGCGCCTGTGTAGAACGACACCAGCGCCGCCCCCATGATGCACAGGATCAGGTACTGGACCTTGATCGTCCATCCGGCCCCGATGTACACACAGAGGAACGTGAACACGTTCACGGCCGTGGCCGCAGCCGTGAAGCCCGCCGTGAGTGCGGGGAAGGTCGCGACCAGGGCCTCGGTGAAGCCGATCACGTACATCGCCACCGAGATCGCCTGCGCCAGGTAGAAGACGACGCCGATCGCGCCACCGAACTCGACGCCGAGGCTGCGACTGATCAGGTAGTAGGCGCCGCCGCCCTTGACCCTCGTGTTGGTCGCGATCGCCGAGAGCGACAAGGACGTCAGCGCCGTGATCAGGTTGGACGCCGCGACGATGAGCAGGCCGTAGAGGATGCCTGCCTGGCCGACGACGTAGCCGAACCGCAGGAACATGATCGCGCCGAGGATCGTGAGCACACACGGCGTGAACACCCCGCCGAACGTGCCGAACTTCGCCTTCTCCGGGCCTTCTGTCATCGGGGATCCACTGCTCGCACAGGGATCCGGTTGGGCCGCCTGGCGCGCGCGAGTGTAGGAAACGACCCTCGCGGAAGCCAAGCCCGAGCGGGCGGGCGGGCGCGCGCGCGTCCCACGAACGCAACGATGCCGCGAATGGGTTGCGGCCGCGCGGCAGGTCGGTTCCAACACTTCGCTCCGCGTCCCGTATTGCCACCACCGTGCAGACCCGCCTCCACCTCGCTCTCTTCGCGTCCCAGCTGCTGTCGACCCTGCAAGGCCAGGTCCCGCCGGTCGCGCGCGTCGTGCCCTACCCGATCGACCTGCCGCCCGGGGTCGAGGCCGCCATCGCCAAGGGCACGCGCACGGCGAACGGCAGACCGGGCCCGCACTACTGGAGCAACTTCGCGCACTACACGATCGTGGCCGAACTCGACCCGAAGGCCGCGCGCCTGCAGGGCACGGCCACCGCGACCTACCACAACCGCGCGCCCGAGCCGCTGACGCAGCTCGTGCTGCACCTGCGCCAGAACCTCATGAAACCCGACGCCCAGCGCACTCGCCCGATCGTGCCGACCAATGGCTTCGAGCTCGGCACCGTGACGCTCGACGGCGAGGAGGTGCGCCCCAGGGTGCGCGACACGCGCCTCTATCTGCGCCTGCCGAAGCCGCTCGCGAGCGGCGAGAAGGCGACGGTCGCGATCACCTACGCCTTCGACGTGCCGGTGGCCGGCACGGCCCCGCGCATGGGCCACGAGAAGGACGACGTGTTCTACCTCGGCTACTGGTACCCGCAGTTCGCCGTCTACGACGACGTCGAGGGTTGGGTCGCCGACCGCTACCGCGGCAACGGCGAGTTCTACATGGACTATGCCGACTACGACGTCGCGATCACGGCCCCGGTCGGCTACCTCGTGCGGGCGACCGGCGAGCTGCGCAACCCCGACGAGGTGCTGACCGGGAAGGCGCGCGCGGCGCTCGCGACGGTGCCCGGCACGCGCGACATCGTGCACGTCGTCGACAAGGACGACCTCGCGGCGGGCGCGGCAACGGCAACGTCGGAGTCGGGCAAGCTGATCTGGAAGTTCCGCGCCGAGAACGTGCGCGACTGCGCCGTGAGCCTCGGCAGGACCTACGTCTGGGACGCGACGTACGCGGTCATCAAGGACAAGAACGGACCGGGCAAGGACGGCACGGCCATGATCCACGCCGTGTACGAGACGAACGCAGG
>DASUFY010000127.1:0-17598 GCA_036274315.1 Planctomycetota bacterium
CGTTCCATGTAGGAGGTGTCGTAGCCGTAGCGCTCGCCGAAGGTGCGCAGCCCGTCGCGGATCTGCTGGATGGGGGTCGTGGTTGGGTTCATGACAACAGGACGACCGTGCCGGTCCGGGTGTGACAACGCGCTTGGAAAAGGTGTGCGGAAGAGGCGAGCGGCATGGCGGCCCCTGGACGCGCGGTTTCGCCGAGCGGTGCCGCGTCGCTAGCCCGAGGTCCGACATCGTCCATGCGCATGCGCGGTGGGAGATGTCCGGAGCGCGTCGATGCACTCGGGGTCACGCGACGGCTGCCGCGAACGCGGCGAAAAGGTCGGCGGGGAGCGGGTGTTCCAGACGCCACGTCACTGCCATCGGCAACTCGGACTCGTGGCGCTGGTAGGTCGCTGGTCCGAGGAACCAGAAGGCGCGGTCGCTCGTGCGGAGTCGGGCGAACAGCATGATCGAAGTTCCGAGCGCGACGTGGTTCTGGTAGCGACGACCCGTCTCGCTTTCGGCCCGGGTGACCGACTGGCTCTCCCAGTGGATCAGGTCTCGGCTCATCGCGTAGTCCCGGTACCGGGTCGTCGGCGAGAACTGTCCGCTGGTCTTGTCGAGCGTGAACGTGAACAAGTCCGCCTTCGCAGACTCGTGCCAGTAGGCGCCGGTCTGCCAGGGCGCGACCTTGGCTCCGTCGCCGACGCCGAATGCCGCGAGGATCTCGATGCGCGAGTAGCGTGCGTGGATGCACAGGGGCACGTTCGGGTGGCTCGACAGCGGGCGGTGGAGGTGGCTGATGCGTTCGGCGAGCAGCGGCAGTAGCGCACGCAGCTCGGCGCGAACCTGAGCGTGTGCCCAGAGCTGGTCGCAGCCTTCCTGCAGGCTGGTCGCCTTGGTCAGTGCCCTGTCGGCGACCAGCCCGATCAACATGCGCAGCAGGCGTCGCTCGCGGGGAGGCAGTCCGGCGACCGCGGGAGGTGATTCAGCAGCAAGGAAGCGCAGGTAGCTCTCGATGCGAAGGGTGTCGTCGACATGGAGGAGACGCGCACAACCACGCCGCAGCACACGTTCGTACGCTCCCCCGGGCAGCACGCGTAGACCTGCCGCCTGCTGCAGGTCCGACCAGGTGCGCCCGCCATCGTAGACATCCTCGAGGTCGAGGCCTGCGTGCTCGAGGTACAGTGGCAAGGTCGGTTCTGCCATCGACTGGGCGAGGACTCGCAGCTCCTCGACCTTGCTGTTCCATCGAGAGGGGACCGAGTCCCGGATGTTGCGAAGAACGAGGTCGCTCGCGACCGGATCGAGTTCGATGTGGCAACCCGCCGGCAGAAACGGGAACCCCTGTGTGATCTGTTCCTGCAGGTCCTTGCGGGTGCCACCGAGCAGCGCACGGAAGCGCCGGTCGAAGCGAAACTCCTTGCGGTGGTGACCGACGAAGTCGAGCACGGTGCACACCGTCTTGCCGTGGGCGCGGCGCAGGCCGCGTCCGAGTTGCTGTAGGAACAGCGTCGGGCTGTCAGTCGGGCGCAGGAAGAGCACAGTGTCGACGACTGGCACGTCGACGCCCTCGTTGAACAGGTCGACCGAGAACACGATGTTGATGCGGCACGTCGCGAGGTCAGCGAGGGCAGATCGGCGTTCCTCTTCCGAACTGTCCGCCCAGACAGCAACGGCGGGAATCCCCGCGGCTGTGAAAACGCGCGCCATGTAGCGCGCGTGTCCGACACTCACGCAGAAGCCCAAGGCACGCATGCGCGAACAATCGTCGGCGTGACGGCGGAGCTGGTGCAGCACCAGGTTGGCCCAGATGTCGTTGCCGGTAACGAGGTTTGCGAGAGCCTCGCTGTCGTAGCCGCGCCCGCGCTTCCATGGAACGTCCCGTAGATCGAGGCCGTCATGGATGCCGAAGTAGCAGAACGGCACCAGGCGGTGCTGGGAGATGGCGTCCCACAGACGCAACTCGGCAGCGATGCGGTTGTCGAACCAGCTGAGCAGGGGCAAGCCATCGCTTCGCTCGGGCGTCGCCGTCAGGCCAAGCAGCTCCCGTGGTTGCACGTGCTCGAGCAGCGTGCGGTAGGACGGGGCGGCAGCGTGGTGAAACTCGTCGACGATGACGATGTCGAAGTGGGTGGGATCCAGGTGCTCGAGGCCGGCTGCGTTCAAGCTCTGGATCGACGCGAAGACGTGGTCGAACTCGGTCGGGCGGCGCCCGCCGACCCACAGTTCGCCGAAGGCCTGATCTCGGACGGCGTGGCGGAAGGTGGCAAGGCTCTGCTCGAGAATCTCCTGGCGATGCGCGACGAACAGCAGCCGGGCCCTGGGCAGGGTCTGGCGCAGACGAGCGTAGTCGATCGCCGCCATCACCGTCTTGCCCGTGCCAGTCGCCGCTGCCAGCAGGTTGCGGTGATGGCCTTGGGCGCGTGACAGTTCGATCTGCTCGAGCAGTTGCTCTTGAAACGGTTCGGGCCGCAGCTCGATGGGACTGAAGAAGGTCGTGCCGCGAGGTTCGGCCGATCTCTCCGTCATCTCCGCGAATTGGTCGCTGCGGAAGGGAACGAAGTCGGCGCTGTTCCAGTACGAGTCGAAGACTGCGCGGACCTTGTCCAGCACGTCCGGGTTGCGCGCCCCGGAGACGCGCACGTTCCACTCGAGACCGCTCACCTGAGCCGAGTGCGTCAGGTTGGACGATCCGATGTAGGCGGTCGAGAAGCCTGATGCGCGGTAGAAGAGCCATGCCTTCGCGTGCAGGCGGGTCGTGGTCGTGTCGTAGGAGACGCGCACGTCGGCACCGAGGCGCTGCAGGTCTTCGAGTGCTTCGAGTTCCGTCGATCCTGTGTAGGTCGTGGTGAGCACGCGCAGGTCGCGTCCCTGATGACAGTGCTTCTGCAGCGAGTCGAGCAGGGGCCGGAGCCCGGTCCGGCGGATGAACGCCATGACGACGTCGATGCGATCTGCCGAGTGGATCTCGGTGAGGATCTGGCTGCCGACGCGCGGCTCGCCGGGCGCGTTGGTCAGGAGTGCCGTGTCCAGCAGCGGAATGAGTGGCTCAGGCAGGGTCTCTGCCGAACCGTCTGGTTGGCGGCGTGCGATGGCTCGCAAGACGCCGGCGGGTTCGACCGGCACGTCGTCGATGACTCCGGCTCCGCGCGCGACGATGTCGATCTGATCCAGCAATGCCCGCGCGAGGTGAACGCCGGCAGCGGCTCGGCCGTCTTCCGGCAACGACGCGACCACGCGGCGAAGGATCGACGCGAGGTGGAGCGCGATCCGATCAGGGGCCTCGGCGTCACGCAGATGTGTGCGGACGGGAAGCAGCTTGGCGTCCAGGTCTCGCAGCTTTGACTCGATACCCTCGGTGAGCAGGGTTTCGTACAGGCCACGGACGCGAGCGGACATCGCGGCATCCTAGCGGAGCGTGCCAAGACCTCCTGCATACGGCGAAAGGCTTCATCCGAGCGTGCGTCGAGCGAGGTCGCGTGGACCATGCCGACATGAGAACCCTGGGTGTTGACCTTGCCTCCGCCGCGAGTCGGACCGCGACCTGTGTGGTCGATTGGGAGCCTGGTCGTGCGACGGTCACGCACCTCGCGATCAGGGCGGACGACAACATGATCCTGAACCTCGCCGGCGATGCCGATGCGGTCGGGATCGATGCACCATTCGGCTGGCCAACTCCGTTCGTCGAGCTGGTCTCGGCGGCACCCGCGCATCAGGACTGGACGCCGGATCACCGGGATGACCTGCGCTTCCGACGGACCGACCACCACATCCGAAGGGAAACGGGGCGATGGCCCCTCAGTGTTTCCTCGGACCTGATCGGTGTCGTGGCGATGCGGTGCCACGGGCTGCTGCACCAGCTCGGTGTGGGCGATCGTGTTGGCCACGAACGCGTCTTCGAGGTCTACCCTGCCGCGGCGCTCCGGCGGTGGGCTCGTAGTCCTGTGAGCTACAAGGGGTCCAAGCGCCGTGCGGCCCTCGGACGGCTCGCCGGTGAGCTGTTTGCCGGTGTGCCCTGGCTCGAGGTGAAGGTCGAATACGCGGATCTGCTGCGGCGCTCGGACGATGCTCTGGACGCGCTTGTCTCGAGCCTGGTTGCCCGCGCGGCCAAGATCGACCTGGTCGATCGCCCGCCGGAAGACCCGCGATGCCGGCACGAGGGTTGGATTGCCTTGCCGAAGGAGGGGTCGCTCTCAGTGCTCGTCGGGTGAGGGGCTCCACGCCGCACCCCCGAAGAAGCGTTGGCCTGTTGCGAGGCACGTCGGCGGGACGGTGCCGTGCACGGCCGGCCGGCTACGTCGTGGCCGCATCCTGCTTCAGCAGGCAGCACCGCTTGTACTTCCTTCCGCTGCCGCACGGACACGGGTCGTTGCGCCCGATGCGCGGGGCCGCGCGGTAGGGAATGCTGACACCCACGCGAAATGCAGCTGCCGAGGCCTCGTACAGCTCGTGCATGATCTCGTGGCGACGGCGCAGCTCGGCAAGCAGGTTCGGGTTGGCAGCGAGCAGCCGATCGCGCAGGCCTTCTTCCTCTGCCGTCAACGGCCGGGTCGCGCCCGCAATCCTCCAGCGGTTGTGCCGCCAGTCGACCTGGAAGTCCACCAGCGGTTCCGCCCGCTTCCTCGGCGAGCTCGCATCCTCGACGAGGCAGACATGGAGTCCAACGACGCTCTCCGTGCAATCGCATCCCGGTCTGGCGCAGTACTGCTCGTCGACGAGGAACTCGCGGCTGTCGTTTGTCGGCGGAGCGAAGCTGGGCGCGAATGGGATGATGTGGCGAAGCGGCACCAGCGTGCCGTGACGTTCGACTTCTGCGAACGGGAACTCGGTCACCTCGCGCGAGCAGTCGATGGTCGCAAACGCCGTGGCCTTTGCCGCGAAGAAGGCGTGACGGAGCCGCGTCCAGTCCTCGGTCGCGATCGCCGCGGCGATCGCCGGACCCGGTGGCACTGGCGGTAGCAGGTCGGTGGCCGACCTGGTCACGGCGGTCGCGACGACCGTGTGTTCGAACGGATCGAGCAGGAACTCGGCTGGTCGCGCCAGGTCGGTCGCCGTGGCCGGCGTTCGGACCATGGTCATGTCGCAGCAGTGGCAGGTCGGGCTCGGGCAGACCTCGAGGGTGTACTCGGTGCGGTGTCCGGTGTCGGGCGCAGCGGGATCGTCCGCGGTGATCACGAGGCGGATGGTGCGTTCGTCGGTGACGAGTTTGGTCGTGGGCTGGATCACGGGGGTGGCGAGTCTAGCTGCGGGGGCGGCGTGGGTCAGATCGGGGCGACGCTGACCGTGGCCGAATCGTCCCTCTTCGCAGCGGATCGGCCTACGCAGTTCGGCTTCGGTCAGCATGACGAGGGCGCCGCGCAGCTAGAATCCGCGCCCGTTCTCCTGGGCGCAGGACGAGCGAGCTCCTTCGCGAGCCGAAATGATGACTCGGACGCGAAGGTGCGATGCGGCGACGCCTCGGCTGACTCCAGGACGCAGGCGTGTGTCAGCACCCGATGCCCTACGAACTGTGCGACTACCTCGAGATCGACGCGGCCGAGGCCGCTCGGCAATGGCGCGCGATCCTGTCGCGGGAGCCCGCAAGTCGGCAGGAGACGTTTCGCCCCATCGAGGTTGTGCTCTGCTTCGGTCTGTTCCGCCTGCTGAATCCACGCAGCTTCGGCGGCGGCAACATCCACAAACTGCCGCCGCAGGCTCTGGCGCTCGCCTCGGTGTTCCGTCGCACGCCGTCGTCGGTGGTCAACAAGATGCTGAACCTCTCGTTCGACCGCCAGCATGGCGGCAGGGCCGAGCCCGAGGTGTTCTTGCGGCTGAGCACCGAGCCGGAACGGTTCCTGCGTCTGTATCTGACGATCCTCGAGGCGGCGCGCGGTCTCGGACTCGGCGAAGACCAGGTGCCCGACTATCTCGGTGCGTGGCAGGGTACGAGGTTGCTGGGCCAGGAGGAGTTGGGCGAGCGCGAAGTCGGCTTGGCGCTGCGGGAGCGGCAGGACGAACCGGCGACCCGGCAGCTGCGCGAGTGGTTTGGCGACGGGCCGACCGAACGCATCGTCGAGCAGCGTGTGCGGCTCGGGCAACATCGGTTCGCGAGCGCAGTGTTGTTGTGCTTCGAGCACCGGTGTGGCTTCTGTGGCTTCTCGCCCGAGGGGCTGGGCGCGAGCGGTCTGCTGATCGCTTCGCACATCAAGCCGTGGGCGGCGTGCGGCAGCGAGAGGGAGCGTTTGGATCCGACGAACGGGATCGCGGCCTGTCCGACGCACGACCGGGCGTTCGACGCGGGGCTGCTGACGGTGAATGGCGGGTACCGGATTCACCGGGCGCGCGGGCTGCAGGCTCGATTGGCGGATCGGGTGACCGAGTCGTTCTTCGGTGCGGGGGTGTTGGGGGAGCGGTTGGTTTGGGGCGCGGGCCAGGAGGGTCCGCGCAGGGTGTACCTCGAGTACCACCGGGAGCATGTGTTCGAGCGGGTGGGGTGACGAGCGGAATTGGTGACGCCGCACGACTGGGCCGAGGGCACCGAAGCCTCACGGCTCGCGCCAGGCCTTGCCGGTTGGCGTGAGCCGGATGCTGCCGACGCAAGGACTCACGATCGACTCCACTTCCGGCACCAACCCCATCGTCCGCACGAGGGCGAACGTGGCCACTCTCGCTGTCGAGTACGCGGCTTTCTCGAGCGAGGCCGCGGCGAGCAACGTCGCTCCCCTCGTGATGACGTCGTCGACGACGAGGATGCGTGGCCCGGAGACGATCTGCGGTCGGATGGCGAGCGAGTCGAGGTGAACCTGCGGCGTCGGCCTTTCGCCCTGCCGCGCAAAGGCTGACTTCTGCACGGCCTTCGCACGCTCGATGTCGGGACGAATCTCAGCGCCGAAGCCGATGCGAAGCAGCTCCTCGCAGATTCGATGCGCGGGCCACAGCGTTCCCTTCTGCAGCGGCGCGCTGCGCGGTGTTGGAACCAGCACGACGTCATCGCCGAACAAGGCCAGCAGATCCGGCGAGCCGTGCGTCGGTAGATGTTCGACGAGGTATCGCAGCTTCCCGGGCCAGTCCGACTTCACGGCGTTGCACCATAGGCGCGAGCGCTTCGACGTCTGGCTGGTCCCGCGCGGCGAATACTGGAGGAAGGAGCCGAACGTGATCTCAGAGAGTAAGTCTGGCTTGTTCGCCACGGCTGCCTTCAGGAAGCGACTCGAAGAAGAACTCGACCGTCTCCTCCGACAGGACCTCCGCCCCGTAGGCGAGCATCTCGGCGGGCCAGGTCAGGTCGCTGTTCTTCACGACCGACTCGAGAAGGAACAGGGCGCGCCCGAGCCGCAGCGCTTCCCATCCCTGGTACAAGGTTCCGCTGCCGTCGCCCGCCTCGACCACGACCGTCGCATCGGACAGCAGCGCCATCGTGCGGTTTCGCATCGGGAAACACTTCTTGCCACCCGCGGAACCGGGCTCGAACTGCGAGACGGCCAGGTGTTCGCGCATGATGCGCGCCTGCAGGGCGCGGTTCTCGGCCGGGAAGACCTGGTCGAGTGGTGTGCCCAGCACGGCGATGGTGCGGCCGCCGGCGTCGATGGCCGCGAGGTGCGCTGCGGTGTCGATGCCTTCGGCCAGGCCGCTGACGACAACGACTCCGCGCTCGACGAGCAGCCGCGACAGCTTCGTGGCGCGGGCAAGGCCCTCCTTCGTTGCTGCTCGCGAGCCGACCACTGACACACGACGGCCGTGGCGGATGAGGTCGACGTCGCCCGCGACGAAGAGCTCACGCGGTGCGTTCTTCTTCTCCACGTCGTTCAACGGTCCGAGCAGTTCCTCGAAGCTGTAGCGCCTGGCTTCCGTGACCATGTGTTGATTCTCGCTCGTTCTCGCCGCGCGTGGTAACAGATCTCTGCCCTTCCGGGCCGTGGGCCGGCCTTCGTCGCGTACCACTCGCTACTCATCGTCGGGCAGCGCCCGTTGGTCGAGGAACGCGAACCTGGGGCGCCGCTTGGGAAGCCGGCCCGCAGTGATGTCGAGCTGGATCCGGAACAGTTCGCGACGTGCTCGGCTCGGTGCGACGACGCCAGCAAGGCGGTGGTCGTCGTCCACGGACTTCCGCGAGGTGGCGTTCGACGTGATCTCCAGCCACGTCGTCAGCACTTGTTGCTCTCCGCGTCGCGTGCCCGGAAGCAGTAGTGGTGCGGATCGATGGAGCTGTTTGCCGGCGCGCCCTGGCTCGAGGTGAACGTCGAATGCGCAGATCTCCTGCGGCGCCCGTAAGACCCGCGAGTCGCGCGCGCCGGAGTTTGGAGAACGGAGCGTTCGTGGCAGGAAGCGACCCGAAAGTCCGATACAGAACACCACTGGCAAAAACTGCCATGACCGGCTACAGTTTCTCCCCTGGTGACCACAGCGACCCGGCATGTCGATCAGCCCAATCGATCTCGGCAGAAAGCTCGCTGAAGCTCGTTCTTCCGCAGGTTTTACGCAAGACCAGGTCGCCGAGTCCCTGGCCGTGCCACGCACGGCCATCGTGCAGATGGAGGCCGGCAGGCGGGCCGTGTCGACGCTCGAGTTGGCAGAGATGGCCAAGCTGTATCACCGGCACGTGGCCGACTTCTTCGACGAATCGCAGCCGGCCGAGGAGGACCCGCTGGTCGCACTCGGCCGCATCTCCGACGACCTTCGCGACGACCCCACGACCGCGGCGAGCATCGCCCGCTGCGTGCAGCTCTTCCGCGAGGGGGCGCTGCTCGAATCCGAACTCGGTCGCACGAAGGTGGCGCAGCCTCCGAACTATGCGACGCCAGCTGCCGCGCAGGCCGCGGCCGCCGCACAAGGCATCGATGCCGCCGCCCGTGAGCGGAATCGGCTCGGGCTGGGTGATGCGCCGATCGCGGACATGTGTCGGCTCGTTTCCGAGCAGGGCATCTGGGCGACGAGCGCCGTGCTGACGGACGGCGTCTCAGGTCTCTTCTTGAACCACAGCTCGATCGGCCTCGCGATCGTCGTGAACCGCGACCACCCGTTGCCTCGCAAGCGCTTCTCGTTCGCCCATGAGTATGCGCACTCGCTCTTCGACCGCGACCGGGTCGCGGCGGTGACGGCGAGGGCGAACGCATCCGACGTTGTCGAGCGTCGAGCGAACGCATTCGCGGCCGCCTTCCTGATGCCGAAGGGCGGAGTCGAGTCGATGCTCCGTGGCATGCAGAAGGGAGGCCCGAGTCGGCGGTCGTTCGTGTCGTACGACGTGGCGAACGAAGGACGGCAGGACTCGGAAGAGCGCGCGCCGCCCGGAACGCAGGGCTTGACGTTTCGAGAGGTGGCCGGTGTCGCCTCGCACTTCGGCGCGAGTTACGACGCCGCTTGCTACCGACTGCGCGAGCTGGGGTACGTGAACGAGCGGGAACTGGCTGAGCTGCTCGAGCAACAGGTCGTCGGGCGTGAGTACGTCGAACTGCTCGGTGGTGGGCAGGAGCGCGATGCGAAGACGGAGGACAGGGACAAGGAACTGGTCGCGCAGCTGATTCCTCTGGTGCTCGAGGCCTACGCGCGCGAACTGGTTTCTCGAGGCAAGGTGCGAGAGTTGGCCGGCATGATCGGACTCGCGGAGAGCGACGTGCTGAAGTTCGCCAACGAATGAGGTGCTGCCGTGGCCAATACCGACGGCGGAAGAGCGGGGCGCAGACTCGTCGTGCTCGACACGAGCGTGCTGCTCAACTTCCTGCGCGTCGGCCGGCTGGACCTGCTCGTCGGCCTGCCTGACTCCGAGTTCTTGGTGACGGACCACGTGCGTGGCGAGGTGACCGGCCATGCTCATGCGGAGCAGGTGCGCACGGCGATCGAGGGCGGGCGGCTGCGCGAAGAGCGCGTCGACGCGCCGGACGAGGTCGCCGCGTTCGGCAGGTTGCAACAGACCAGGGTGCTCGGCGTCGGCGAATGCGCGGCGTTGGCCGTTGCGGTGTGTCGGCGGTTGTCGATCGCCATCGACGATCGGGCGGCCCGGAAGAAGGCGACGGCGCTGTTCGGATTCGGGCAGTTCCTGGGCACGGCAGACGTGGCGGCGATCGGGAGCGGGCTCGTCGACGTGGCGACGGCAGATGAGTTGAAGCGCCGATGGGAGCAGGAGCTCAGGTTCAAGCTGGGGTTTGGCTCCTTCGCGGAGCGACTGGTGCAGCCGGATCGGGACGGGTGCTAGGCGCCGCGACCCTCATCGCGCAACACCCAGAACCGACCGCGCCACCTCCCGGAACCGGCACATCCCGTTCGCCCAGCGCATCTGCTCCGGAGTCTTGACCTCGGGCACGAACAACGCGGGGCTGGCGACCATCACGAACGCGCACGGCGCACGGCTCGAAGCGACGTTGAGGCGGTGCGGGTCGTAGAGGAAGGCGAGGCCGCGCGGCGCGTCGTCCGGTGACGAACTCGTGCATGAGTAGATGACGACCGGCGCCTCCTGCCCCTGGAACTTGTCGACGGTGCCGACGTGCGCGACGCCCTCGCCGGCGAGCGCTCGGCGAAGCGCGCCGACTTGCGCGTTGTAGGGTGCGATCACGAGCACGTCGCCGGCCGTCAGTTGCCGGACCCTGCCCTCCCGGTTGGTCCACGTGGCCGCGGGTTGCAGGATGCGCTGCACGAGCGCGACCACGGCGTCGACCTCCTCCTTCGAACTCGCCTGATTGCCTTCGTGGGGGCATTCGAGCATGAACAGGCCGGCGCCGTCGAGCACACCGGTGCCGTCGATGCGCTGCAGCTCACAACCGGCCATGGGACCCAATCGCCGGTCGTAGTAGAGCTCCGACGTGAACGTGCACAGGGAAGGATGCAGTCGCCGGGTGGTCGGCAGGAACAGGCCCTGTTCCGCGGTGAGCGTGGCGCGGTCGGCACCGATGAGGTGGGTCAGCGCGGCGACGTCGGCGCCATCGGGGTGGGCGCCTTTGTGCGGCTGTTCGAGCTGCTGTGGGTCACCGAGCAGCACGAGGTTCTTCGCGGCGCGAGCGATCGCGAGCACCTGGGCGAGCGACATCTGGCCGGCCTCGTCGACGAACAGGTAGTCGAGCTGCTGCGCCGGCGTCAACTTCGCCCAGAAGAAGGCCGTGCCGCCGACCACTGCGCGTTGGTCGAGCGCTTCGATGGCAGCCTTGTCCGTCTTGGCGCGGGGAACGTCCTTGTGGCCTGGTTTGCGGTCGACGTGCCAGACGGCCGCACCGTCCTTCGAGCCCCGCGCCTTGACGACTTCGGCGAGCAGGTTGTCGATCACCTTGTGACCGACCGCGATCACGCCGACGCGCTTGCCGGTCTCGGCGAGCGCCACGATCGCCCGTGCACCGGCGTAGGTCTTGCCCGCCCCGGGTGGTCCTTGCACCGGCAGCACGCCGCCGTCGAGCGCGCGACAGACGCGAATCAGCGAATCGACCGGGCTCTCGCCCGGCAGCTGCATCGCGCGGCCCGTCGTCGTGCGCGGCGGTCGTCGCAGCAGGAGATCGAGCGCCGGGCCGTGGCCGGCGGCTTCGAGCCCATGGTGGCGCACGAGGTCGCCCAGCGCGAGCAGCGCGTCCTCGACGTTGGTTGGCGCGATGAACGGCTTGCGGAACAGGGCGGTGGGCCGGCTGTCCGGCGCGTCCTCCGGCAGCAGCACCGTGATCTCTCCGGCGCCGACATCGATCGAGTCGATCGAGACCTTCGATCCGATCGGGTCGGCGACGGGATCTTCGTGCACCGTGAACACGAGCGTGTCGTCGTCGTCGACCGCGCACTCCTGGGGCGGGAACCGGAACACGTCTCGATCCCGCTGCTGTCGGCCCTGCTTGGGGATCGTGCGCACATGCGACAACCCGGCGAGCATCTCGCGCTCATCGAGGTGTTCGTCGCGCGGCAGGTCGCGCAGGCGGAAGTGTTCCCACCACGCGCTCTTCGCCTCGCGGCGGAAGTAGCCGACCAGGTCGGCGAGCAGCGGGTGCAGGGGCGCCAATGCCTGTCGCAGATCCGCGACGCGCTGTTCTCGGGCTCGGACCTCTTCCTGGGCTTCGGTGGCTCGCAGCGCGGGCCGTTCCAGCGGCGTGCCATCCTGCTCGGCGGCACGGCGCTGCTGCTCGAGCCATTGCCGCAGCTGGACCGTCGCGAGGCAGTCCTCGCGGTTGTAGTCCGCGACCAGCTGCTGCAGCTCCAAGGTGATCTGTGCGCGGCGACCGAGTTCGAGGTCGAGTTCGAGATCGCGGCGCGCTTCGCCGGCGGTGCGCAGGTCGAGTTGCCGCGAGAAGCCGATGACCTTCTCGAGTTCCTTGAGGCCGTAGCCCTCGATGCCGATGCGCAGCGCCTCGCGCACGACGGTGTGCAGGTTGACGAAGCGCTCCCCACGCAGGAACTCGTCGAGCGTGGCGCCTCGCGTGTCGTGCCGCGCGCACAGCCGCCGCAGCGCGGCGACCTCGTAGGCCCCGAAGTGGTAGACGTGAAGGTCCGGATGCTGCTGCAGCCGCGCGGCGAGCACGTCGAGGAACGTCTCGAGGGCGAGCTTCTCGCTGGCGTGGTCGAGCGACCAGATGCGCTCGTAGCGCTGTTCGCCGTCGGGCCCCGCGCAGCAGTAGCCGGTCAGGTACTCGAGTCCGCCCCGGCCGACGAACGGGTCGCCCTCGAAGTCGAGGAAGACGTCGCCCGCGCACGGTGTCGGCAGGCGGCACAGGCCGCGGCCAGGTTCGATCGGCAGTCGCTCGACCGGGGCGTCGTGTTGACCGCGCGCTGCCAGCTGCAGGCGCGCCTGGTGTGCGAGCCGGTCGTACGTCTCGGGCCGACCGCGTTCGGGGGCGGCCGTCAGCTTGCCCGCCTTGGCGAACGCTTCGAGCGTCGGCAGTCCCTGGCGTTGCAGCTCACGGACATGGCCTCGCTGGATGTCGGCGATCAGCGACGGGTGGTCGTCGCTGCGGCGATCGTTCTCGCACTTCTTCCAGTAGCTGCAGATGTCGCAGTGCGGCACGGGTGCGGGGTAGGTCGCGGGCGGCGGCGTCGTGCGATGTGCCGCGCGCAGGTGGTCGCGGATGACGCGGAAGTAGGCGGCGTAGTCGGCGGTGCGGTAGGTCTCTTCCTGCACCGGCGTGACGACGTGGAAGCGGGCGGGCACGACCCCCTGCAGCTCGCCGAGCAACTCGCAGTAGGTCAGCAACTGCAGCAGCGCCCCGGCCTTGGTCTCGGCGGCGAGCTTGGTGTCGACCGGCTCGTAGCTGTAGTCGCCGAGCGCGGACGGAGTGTCGGTGCGCAGCAGCACGTCGGCGATGCCGAAGAACGTGTCGTTGCCGAGCGGTGCCTGGACGATGGCTGCCGTGCCGGTGCGCATCGCGTCGAGCGTCGCTGCGGGATCGCGGGTCGTGGCCAGGTCGGCGATCTGCAGGCCGCGGCTGCGAAGGCGCTCGACGTAGGCGCGTTCGTGTTCGGCGCCGCGGATGCGCATCGCTTGGAGGCGCGCGTCCGGGGCGAAGGCGACTTTCAGGGTGTTCTCCCGAACCTGTCGCTCGAGCTGGGTGCGGTGCGCCCAGGCAAGGTGATGGGCGACGTCGGTGGGGGACAGCGTGCGACCTTCTCCGCGAGGCATGTCGACAGTCTGGCGCATGGATTCTTTCCCACAAGGCTCCGGCGGCATCCGGGCCGGGATCGGTGCCGGGCGCTGGTTGCTTGGCGTCTCGAACGACCTGCCTACGATCCCGGCCGACTTCGCGAGGAACCCGACATGCGCGCCAGACCGATCCTTGTTCTGCTCTGCTTGCTGCTCGCGGAGGCCAGCACCCGCACACAGTCCGCGCCCGCTCCCTACTCCGACTCGACGGTGCTGCCGCACACGCAGGCGTACGCGCGCGCCCGCGAACTGGTCGAGCTCTTCGACAAGGGCGACGCCGCCGCCTTCGAGGCCTACGCGCGCACCGCCTTCGCCGGCCCGTTCCTCGACGCGTTGCCGATGGCCGAACACCGCGCCGCGTTCCTGGACTTCTGGCGCGACAACGGGCCCCTGCAGGTGCACGGCGCCCGCAGCTACGATCCGCCGCGCCCGGACACCGCGGCCACGCTGGTCGTCTGGTCCACGTGGCTCGAGGCCTGGCGCGCGATCGTGCTCGAGGTCGACGGGGACGGCAAGATCGCGAGGCTGCAGTTCAGCCAGGCCCGTCGCCCGAGCGACCTGCCGAAGGCGGAGGCGCTGACCGACGCGCAGGTGGCCGAGCGCGTCGCCGGCTTCGTCGACCGGCTCGCCGCGCGCGATGCGTTCAGCGGCACGGTGCTGCTGGCCAAGGAGGGCAGGGTCCTGCTGACGAAGGCCATCGGCATCGCAAACCGCGACTTCGACGTGCCCGTCACGCTCGACACCAAGTTCAACCTCGGCTCCATGAACAAGATGATGACCGCGGTCGCCTGCATGCAGCTCGTCGAGCAGGGCAAGCTCGCGCTGGACGACCCGGTGGCCAAGTACCTGGGCGAGGACTGGCTGCCCAAGGTGGACAAGAGCAAGGTC
Organism: Planctomycetota bacterium; assembly: GCA_036274315.1. GTDB lineage: Bacteria > Planctomycetota > UBA1135 > UBA1135 > UBA2386 > DASVAL01. The sequence continues at coordinate 14,441 of DASUFY010000127.1, forward strand.
GAGGTCCGCCACCTGCTCACGCACACGAGCGGCCTGGGCAGCTACTTCACGGCGGAGTTCGACCGCTCCTCGCGCGCCCTCTACCGCACCGTGGACGACTGGAAGCCGCTCGTGCGCGACGAGACGCTGGCCTTCGAGCCCGGCACGCGGTGGCAGTACAGCAACACCGGCATGCTCATCGCCGGCGCCGTCGTCGAGAAGGCCTCGGGCACCGACTACTACAGCTACATCCGCGCTCACGTCACCGGCCCCGCCGGCATGACGAACACCGACTGCTACGAGACGGACCAGGCGAACCGCAAGCTCGCGGTCGGCTACGACAAGGAGGTCGGCGCCGACGGTGCCGTCATCTGGCGCAACAACCTCTACCTGCACGTCGTGCGCGGTGGCCCGGCCGGCGGCGGCTACTCGACCGTCGAGGACCTGTTCCGCTTCGACCAGGCGCTGCGCGCGCAGAAGCTGGTCCAACGCGGGTCGCTCGACCAGCTCTGGCGGACCTATCCGGAACTGTCGTCGAACGGCTACGGCCTGGGCTTCTTCGTCGAGCAGAGTCCGGTGGGCGCGATCGTCGGGCACTCGGGTGGGTTCAACGGGATCAGCGCGGTGCTGAGCATGTATCTGGATGCCGGCTATACGATCGCGGTGATGTGCAACCTCGGTGGCGGCGCCGCGACGATCGTCGAGGGCAAGGCGCGGGAGTTGATCGCTTCGGGGCGCTGAGGCGGTCGAGGTCGGGCGTTCGGGCGCTGCGTGGTGCTTGCAGTCGTGAAACCATGTGGTATACTAAACCACATGGTATCAGATCGAGCGCCCCGGCTGGACCTCGTCTTCCACGCGCTGGCCCACCCCGCCCGCCGCGCGATGATCCGGCAGCTCTCCGGCGGGGAACGCAACCTCAGCGAACTCGCCTCGCCGCTCCGGATGACCTTTCCGGCCGCCACAAAGCACGTGCGCGTGCTGGAGCGAGCCAAACTCGTGCGGCGCCGCATCTCCGGGCGGCAGCACCTCTGCCGCCTGCGCGCGGCCCCACTGAGGGAAGCGATGCTCTGGGCCGAGCAGTTCCGCCGCAACTGGGAGGCCCGCTTCGAAGCGCTCGACTCCCTCCTCGACGAGATGAAGTCTGCGGACCAATCGCCCCGCGGCCGCTGAACCGTTCACCGACAGGTACCCCGTAGTCAGTCACAAGGACCCCGAAATGAAGCCCTCTGGACTCCAAGTCTCCACCCCCACGGACACCACGATCGTCCTCATCCGCACGTTCAACGCCCCGCGCCGGCTCGTATGGGAGGCGATGACCACCCCCGACAAGATGCGCCGTTGGATGCTCCCCCCTCCGGGATGGACCCTGACCGTCTGCGAGTGCGAGGCCCGCGTGGGTGGCGCGTTGAGGTTGGCGTGGAAGAACGAGGACGCCGATCCGATCATGACGCTCCGGGGCGTGTTCACGGAGGTTGTCCCGCACGAACGGATGGTCCACACCGAATCGATGGAGATGGCCTCCGTCGGGCCGATCGGCTCGCTGCTGGAGAAGCACGAGTTCGCGGAGAAGGACGGCATCACGACGATGCGCATCACGCAGACATACGACTCGAAGGAAGCCCGCGATGGCGCGATTTCTTCCGGCGCGGACCAGGGCATGGAAGCCGGGTACAAGCAACTGGACGCGCTCTTGGCTCAGCCCGTGCAGGGCAGCCGCACATGAGGCGGGAACAACCACTGGAGATGAAGACGGAGAACACAATGAGAACGCTCTTGAAGACACGCACTGCACTGCTGTCGGTCGTCGCGGTATTCGGGCTCGGTTCGGCCAACCCTGTCTTCTCCCAGGACCACGGCGGGGAGAAGAAGGCGGAGAAGCCCGTCCCCGAGAGTCCGACCCCCGAGCAAATGAAGGCCTGGATGGAGTCGGTGAGCCCGGGCGAGCCGCACAAACGACTCGAGGCGCAGACGGGGGACTACACCGTCAAGGGCCGGACGTGGGTGGACTCCAAGGCCTCGCCCATGGAGATGAACGGCACGGCCTCGATCAAGATGATCATCGGTGGCCGCTACCAGGCCCTCGAATTCAAGGGCGACACCATGGGGATGCCCTTCGAGGGCACCAGCCTCACGGGCTTCGACAACGTCGCCAAGGAGTACTTCTCCACCTGGGTCGACAACATGAGGACCGGCATCGTCTTCTACCGCGGCAAGGCGGACGACAAGGGCGTCGTGACCATGAGCTGCGAGATCGACGACCCGATGAACCCGACCGTCAAGTGCAAGTGCCGCCAGGTCGTGAGGTCCACCGACAAGGACCACTTCTCCACGGAGACCTGGATGAAGCACGCCAAGGACCTCGAGGAGTTCAAGGCCGCCGAGATGTCGTTCACACGCAGGAAGTAGCTCGACGGACCTCCCGACGCGCTCGATGACCTGCGCGAAGCTGGGAACTCCTGACGCTCGTGTGGGTGGGCGGGAGCATGGTTCGCCTGCGCAGGTGGTGCAGGACGCCGCCTTCGACGGAGGGTGGCGAGGTGCTGGTCTTCGAGGTCGTTGTGCGCGGGCGCGACAACACCACCGTCAGGCCAGACGCGAGCGAAGCGTGGCTGCCTCGGCAGCGGGAGTGGCGCCGAAGAAGCGCTTGAACTCCCTGCCGAACTGCGACGTGCTCTCGTATCCGACCGCCGTCGCCGCGGTGCTCGCGTTGTAGCCGGCGCCCTCGACGATCGTGACCCTTCCGGGATCGGGGTTCGACAGGCGGCGCGCGCGCCGCAGGTACAGCGTCAGCTGGCAGTCGGTGCGTGCGAGGAACAGCCTCGTCGTGTTGCGGGCGAGCTGCCCGTTCGCACCCAGGATCAGGACCCGTGGCATGCGATGACCTCCACTCGTTCCATGAGCGGCGTGCCAGCGCGAGGCCTCACGGTCGGACCAGGACCTTGAGCGCCTCGCGCTCGTGCATGGCTCGGTACCCGGCCGGGATCCCGGCGAGATCGACGCGCATGTCGAAGACCGGCGATGGGTCGAGGCTGCCGGCGAGCACGTCCTCCATCAGCTCCTGCATGTAGGCGCGCACCGGCGCCGGGCCGCCACGCAGGACCGCGTTCTTGAAGAACATGGTCATGATGTCGAGCCCGTCCTCGGCCGGGCCGTGCGGCACGCCGACGTAGCCGATCGCT
>DASUFY010000128.1:0-32932 GCA_036274315.1 Planctomycetota bacterium
CAAGACGCAGATGAACCTCGCCAACGCCTACATGGCCTACCTGCAGATGGACCAGAGCAAGTGGCAGATGTCGATGAAGGCCGACGCGGTGTTCGACAAGGTGCTCGCGCTCGACAACACGCACTGGGAGGCGCGCTTCACCAAGGCCGTCAGCTACACGTTCTATCCCGAGTTCCTCGGCAAGAAGAAGGAGGCGATCGCCCAGTTCGAGACCCTCGTCGCGCAGCAGGAGCTGCAGCCGGCCCAGGACCACCAGGCCGAGACGTATCTCTATCTCGGCAACCTGCTCGAGCAGAGCGATCCCCAGCGGGCCAGGGAGGTCTGGGCCAAGGGCGCCAGGCGCCACCCGAACAACGCCGAACTCAAGAAGAAGCTCGCCCAGTGACGGGCCAGTGACGGCCCAGTGGCGCCGCCCTAGCGCCCGGATGCCGCGAGCGGCGGCGTCAGCGCTTCCTGGCCGCCGGCTTGGCGACCTTCTTGGCCGGCTTCTTGGTCGGTTTCGGTTTCGCCGCTGCCTTGACGACCACCGCGCGGCTCGCGCTCGCGACCGGCTTGCTCGCCTTCTTCTTCGGCAGCCGCACCGTGCGGCCGTGCCGCGCCGCGAGTCCGGCGACGGCGTCGGCGTGCACCGCGGCGGCGGCCGACAGCAGCTCGTCGATCGCCTGCTGCAGCGTCGCGTCGGGCACGGCGAACAGCGGTTCGACGAGCTCCTCGAAGCGCGGGAACGCCGTGCTGTCGTCGAGCAACGGGCGGCGGCAGGCCCGCACGGCCGCGCGCCGCAGCACTTCGTGCGAGGCCTCGGCGAAGCGGCGCAGGTCGCGCCACAGCTTCTTGTTCTTGCTGACGAGCACGCCGACGACGTCGCCCGCGAGCTTGTGGGCCAGCCCGTCGACCTCGCTGTCCTCGAGCAGTCCCTCGAGGAAGGCCAGGTCGGCGGGTTCGAGCAGCGCGGCGCGTGCCGCGAGCAGCTCCACCCCGACGGCCCGCAGCTCGTGGATCCGGCTCTGCCACAGCGTGCGCACGAACGCGGTCATCTGCGCGCGTCCCATCTGCGGATGCGCAGCGGCGAGGTCGGCTGCGGCGGCGCGGATCGCCGCGGCGTCGGCGCCGAGGAAGGTCGTGCTGCCGCCGTGTTCCTGTTGCTTCTTCTGGGCCGCGGCGGGCGAGCCCAGAGCCTGCAGCCGCTGGCGCAGCAGCGACTGTTCGCGCGCGAAGTTCATGCTCATACGCCAGGCTTCCGGGTCAGGTGTTCGATGAGGTCCAGCTTGGTCACGATGCCGAGCACGGTGCGCGCATCGTCGACGACGAGCGCGACCTCGCCGCGCTCGAAGATGCGCGGCAGTTCGCTGGCGGGGGCGTGCGGCGCGATGGTCGACACCTTGCGCACCATGACCTCGGCGATCGACGTGCTGGCCGAGGCGCCGTCGACGAGCACGTGCAGCGCATCGGCCTCGGTCAGGATGCCGGCCAGCTTGCCGTGATCCGTCACCGGCACCTGCGAGAAGCCGCGCTCCTTGAACAGCGTCACCGCCTTGCTCAACGGATCGGCCACGTCGACGGTGACCACCTCGCGGCGCGGCATCGCGCGCAGCAGCTCGGCGATCGTGCCGATCGCCCAGTCCTCCTCGAGGAAGCCGTTCTCGCGCATCCAGCGATCGTCGACGAACTTCGTCAGGTAGTTGCGGATGCCGTCGGCGAGCACGCAGAGGATGCGAGCGCCCTTCGGGAAGTCCTTCGCGACCTGCATCGCGGCCCAGACCGTCGAGCCGCTCGAGCCGCCGCACAGCAGGCCCTCCTGGCGGATCAGCTGGCGCGCGACGCGGAAGCTGTCCTTGTCGTTCGACTTGACCCACCGGTCGACGAGCGATCGGTCGAGCACGTCGGGGATGAAGTCGTAGCCGATGCCCTCGACCTTGTAGCTCTTGATCGGGCCGGGACCGGCGAGGATCGAACCCTCGGGATCGACGCCGATGATCTTGCAGCCGGGAATGCGCTTCTTCACGGTCCGCGCCACGCCCGTGATCGTGCCGCCCGTGCCCGCGGTCATCACCACGGCGGCGAGCTCGTTCCCGGTCTGCTCGCAGATCTCGACGCCCGTGCCTTCTTCGTGGGCCAGCGGGTTGGACGGGTTGCCGTACTGATCGAGGATGTGCGAGTTGGGGATCACGTCGCGCAGGCGCTTCGCGACGCCGATGTGGCTCTCGGGGGCGTCCCAGGCGGCCTCGGTCGGTGTGCGGATGATCTCGGCGCCGAGCGCCTCGAGCACGACCTGCTTCTCGCGCGACATCTTCTCCGGCATCGTGATGATCACGCGGTAGCCGCGCACGGCCGCGGCCAGGGCCAGGCCGATGCCGGTGTTGCCCGAGGTTGGCTCGATCAGGGTGTCGCCGGGTTTGATGCGACCCTGCTCCTCGGCGTCGAGCAGCATGCGCACGCCGATGCGGTCCTTGACCGACCCGCCCGGGTTGAGGAACTCACACTTGGCCAGCAGCTCCTGCGGCAGGTGGCCACCGATGCGGGACAGCCGCACGACCGGCGTGTTGCCGACGGTGGACAGGATCGAGTCGTGGATGCGGGCCATGAGTCCCCGATCTAAGCAGGCGCGACCCGGGAAGGGAAATGCGCGCTCCGGGCTTGTTCGCGCGAGCCGTTGTGCGCATCGTTGCGCGGCCCGTGAACGAGTCCGAAACCCCGAGCGTCCCGACGCCAGATCCCGCGGTCCCGGCCGCTGCCGGCTCCGCGCCAGCACCCCGGCCGGCCGACGAATCCGCGCCGCCCACCGGGGGGCACGCCGGAGACGGGCACGGCGAAGCGGCCGAGGGTGCGCCGTCCGACGAGTCCGGCGGCGACGACGCGGCGCACGACGGTGACGGTGCGCCGGGCGCCGACGGCCCGCGCAAACGGCGCCGCCGCCGCCGCCGTCGCGGTCGCGGGGCGATCGGTCCCGACGGCCAGCCCGGCGAAGGTGACGCCGCCGCGGCCGGCAGCGGTGCGCCCAATGCCGGTGCGCCCGGCGGTGGTGGGGGAGGCGGTGGGCCACGGCCGCCGCGCGAGCCGCGCCCAGCCGGCCCGCGGCACGGGCGGCCCGATCGCGGTCGACACGGGCACCGCGGCGATTCGCAGCACGCGGCGATGCAGGCCGTGCGTGCGCTCGCCGACATGGCCAACGCGCTGCTGCGCGTCGAAGGTGTCGATCCGCTCGCGATGCCGCGCTATCTCGACCTCAACCTGCGCGTGCCGCTCGACGGCGGCAACGATCTGCGCCACGCCGCGGGCACCGCGGTCGAACAGATCCTGCAGCGCGTGCGTGAGGTGCGCGAGCACGAGAAGGCGCTGCGCCCCGGCGCCGTCTACAGCTACTTCGCCGACAGCTCGCATGCGGATGGCTGTCGCCCGACCGAGCCGCGCCACGTCTTCGATGGCTACAGCTCGACGGGCAAGCCCGTGTTCGCCGACTTCGTGACGATGGCGATCGAGCGCAAGGATCCCAACATCGACCGGCTGCTCGCCGGCGAGGACATCGTGCTCACGCGCGTGACGATGGGGCGCGTGCTGCGTACCCAGCAGCTCGCCGAGTTCGGCGGCAACTCGCCGGTGTTCAAGATCCTGGGCCAGGTCGACGCGGGGCTGTTCCGCGTGCTCTCGGCGGCCGGCAAGTGCGCGTTCAGCTTCCAGCTGCTGCGCGGCACGACGCTCGAGGGGCGCGTGCGCCTGCGCCTGCACCCGGTCGGCGCCGTCGACCCGATGGACCTCGCCGATCCGGCGCTGATGCAGATCCTGAGCCGGTTCCAACGCCAGCTCGACGTCGAGGCGATGCGCCTGCAGGGCCAGTCGCAGCAGGGAGAGATCGACGAAGAGGCCTTCGTGCTGCCGCTGCTGACCGAGTTGGCGCAGCGGCTGCAGAGCCGCACGCGCCATGCGGGCCGCCGCACCCAGCACGGCCTCGAACGCAGCGAGACCGGCCAGCGACCGACGTCGCGCGCCTACCCCGACGCCGGCGAGGCCAGCGACGACTCGATCCTCTGGGATCTCGATCAGAACACCGTCGTCGTGCTCGGACCCAAGGGGCGCGTGCACGTGTTCACGCCGCACGGCAAGCACGTCACGTCGGTGATGATGCAGGGGGCCGCCATCGAACGGCGCCGGCACATGGGCCGCTGGCGGCTCGCGGAGCCCGAGGAGCGCGGCGAGTTCCGCATCCACATCAAGCGCCTGGTCGCCGCGGGTCAGGACAAGCCACACGAGGACGGCGAGGCCGCGGTGTCCCCGGTCGCGCCGCCCGTGGGCCCGGCAGCGCGGGCCGGCGGCGCGGCGCGGATCGCTGGCGATGCGCCGGTGCGCGAGCCCGAGGCGCCGGCCGAGGCGCCGTCACCCGACGTCGCGTCCGATGCGGTCGCTCCGGGCGGCAGTGAGCCGCCGGCTGGAGAGTCGCCCGCGCCGGCGCCGTGAGTCGCCGAGGCCCGCGCATGCGACCCAGGATCGGCATCGTGACCATCAGCGACCGCGCCAGCCAGGGCGTCTATGCCGATGCTTCGGGGCCGGCGATCGAGTCGGCGCTGCGCGACTACCTGGCGCCGGACTGCGCCTGCGACTTCGAGACGCGCGTGATCGCCGACGAACGCGGCGGCATCGCCGACACGCTGCGCGAACTCGCCGCACTGGGCTGCTGCCTGATCTGCACGACGGGCGGCACCGGTCCGGCCGCACGCGACGTCACGCCGGAGGCGATCGGCGACTGCTGCCACAAGGAACTGCCCGGCTTCGGCGAACAGATGCGCGCGGCGTCGCTGCGAGCGGGCGTGCCGACGGCGATCCTGTCGCGCCAGACGGCCGCGATCCTCGACCGCACGCTGGTCGTCACGTTGCCCGGCAAGCCGGCGTCGATCCGCGTCTGCCTCGACGCGGTGTTCCCCGCGATCCCGTACTGCATCGACCTGCTCGGCGGGCCGCGCCTCGAGGGCAACCCGGCCGTCGTGCAGGTGTTTCGACCGAAGCCCGGCTGATCGGGCGAGCGCCATCGAGCGAGCCGACCATGACCCGACCCGTCACCAAGGAACAGTTCGTCGACCTGTTGCGACCGCTCGCGACGGCCTTGCGCGCCGTCGACGTCGACGGCCCGGATGGCGCCGCGCGCGCGGAGGCGGTGGCGCCGTTCGACGGCGCGGTGGTCGCGAGCGTCAGGCAGGCGGCGCTGGCGAGCATCGAGTCGCCGTGGCTGCTGCCGAAGGCCCAGGCCGGGATCCGCTTCGGTCGCGTCGTGAAGGACCTCGAGGGCTTCAGCGTCGACGCGGTGCTCATGGACGTTCCGGGTCCGCGCCATCGCCATCCGAACGGCGAGATCGACCTGTGCATGGCGACCAAGGGCGAACCGACGTTCGACGGGCACCCTGCCGGTTGGGTCGTCTACGGCACCGGCTCCGTGCACGTGCCGACCGTGCGCGCGGGCGAGATGCTGATCCTGTACTTCCTGCCCGGCGGCGCGATCGAGTTCGGCGTCTGAGCCGCGGGAGCCCGCGCGCGAGGCGGCCGGCTACTGGCCGCTCAGCAGGAACTTGATGTGGTTCGCGACCGTCTCGGTGTCGGTCGTGCGCAGCGCCTCTTCGAGGAACGACCTCGCGCCCTCACCTTGGATCTCGTGCAGCGCGTCGACGCACTTGACGAGGAACAACGGGTTCTCCTGGTGCAGGGGCGGATTCTTGTAGAGCCTCTGGATCGCCTCGACGGCGGCCGCGCAGTGGCGCTTGCCGAGCGCTTCGACGCACTCCTGGATCGTGATCGGGTCGTGCTCGCTGCGTCCGATGACCATGAGCAGCGTCTCGTCGATCTTCGGATCCTCGCTGAGCACGTACAGCTGCACGAAGTTGTTGAAGCCGGTCGTCGCGAACGCGGCCTGGTCCGGGATCGCCGCACCGTAGGCCTGGGCGCGATCGAGGTTGATGCCGCGGCTGGACTCGGTCCGCATGATCTGGCGCAGCGCGGCCTGGGCCAGCTGCTTGTCGAGATCGATGAGCATCCTCGCTGCATACCAACGCAGGCGCGGGGACGGCAGCCGCTGGCCGAGCAGCACGTCGTGCACGAGCGCCTTGCCGGCCTTCGGGTCGACGCGCACCGCGGCCTCGAGCAGCCACTTCACCTCGTCGAAGTTCTTGTCGCCGCGCAGCTGGCCGAGGCGCTCCATGATCGGTGCCCACGCGTCCTCACCGATCGAACCGAACGCGAGCAGGATCGCCTGCATCTCCTTCTGCGCGCTGCGATAGTCGGGCTCGGTCGTGCGTGCGCTGACGAGCATCGGCGCGTAGGTGCGCAGCTTCATGAGCAGCGCCGCCGGTCCCTGGGTGCCGGCGCTCTGTTCGAGGCGCATGCGCGTCACTTCGGCCTGCACCTGGCGCAGCACCGTCTCGTTCGTCGCGGCCTGTCGGGCGAGCGCGTCGACGCGCCGTCCGACCTCGGAGAGTGCGTACGCGGCGAGCCCGAGCAGGGCCGCGCACAGCAGCAGCAGGACGATCGGGAGCGGGGCGCGAGCCAATGGGGACCTCATGGGCCGAGGTTAGTGCCTGAAAGTCCCTTCGTCACGGCATGTTCGATCTCGAACAACCGGGGTGCCACAGCGCACCGCACGGGCCCCTTGCGCGGTCTCGCTCGCCGGACCGAGCGAAAACGGACCGTGCTGCCGTCTGGCGGCAACTCCCGGTATCGTCGACGATTCCGTCGCAACGACCCCATGCGGGCCGAGCCGGGCGCAGCCGGCATGGAAGTTGTCCATGCCCGCGGTTGTGCGCCGGTGCGCCCCGCCGGCACTCGGCTGGTTGCCCAGCCTTGCAGGTTCCCGTGCGGTATGGTTTGTTTGACCATTCCTCGCATCCCGTCCCCCGCAGCCCTTTCCTTCGGCAGTACCAACCGGTCAGGTTGCGATCCCTACCCCTTCGATACGAGGCCTTCATGTACGTTCGTCGCTCGCTGTTGTCTGCGCTTGGGATGGCACTACTCATTGTCTCTGCCGGTTTTGGGGGATGCTCGGGCGGCGGCGCGAAGATCGGGAGCGGCGACGCCTCGTGCGCGGGCAACAACCCGCAGGCGATGTGCCTCGAGCAGTGCAACCTCGGCTGCACGGCGACCGGCTGCCTGCGCACCGACATCGCGCAGAACGAGATCGTGCTGCTCTACTTCAGCGCCGACGTCGATCCCGCCAGCGTGACGCCGGCGACGATCCGCTTCCGCACGCCGTCAGGCGAGCAGCCCGTCGGCGAGTTCTTCGTCAACGGCAAGACGGTCGAGTGGGTGCCGACGCTGCGCATCTCGGGCGGCCAGACGTTCTTCGGCTTCGCCGCGGGCGAGACCTACTCGATGACCATCCCCGGCGGTGTGCGGGGGTCGGAAGTGGTCACGAGCACCGCGGGCCAGCCGTTCACGAAGACGCTGAGCTGCACGCTGCAATCGACGCGGGGCATCGTCGACCTCAACGGGGTACCGCCGCTCGGCACGCTGATCCAACCGACCGCGGCGCAGATCAACAGCGCGCCGCTCGACACGCAGATCATGCTCGAGTTCAACGAGCTGATCGACGCGACGCCGTTCGTGAGTGGCACGATCAGCCCGATCGCCGTCGCCGTGCGCCGCACGCGCGATGCGAGCGTCGGGGGCAAGGAATGCGACCCCGCATCAGCGCCGCAGATCGTCGCGGGCACGCAGACACTCACCTTCGACGCAGCGCGCGGCGTCTCGATCTGGACATTCCGCCCAGCCCAGCAGCTGCCCGGCAACGTGTGCGTCGAGGTCAGCGTGACCGACGGGGTCGTGGACCTCTCGGGTCGGCCCGCGCAGCCGCGCACCTATTCCTTCCTGACCATGCTCGTGCCCGTGGTCGAGACGTCGATCACCGAGAACTTCGACGACAACGACTTCCTCGACGGCGATGCTTCCGCGGCGCAGTGGACCGGCGGCTCCGCCGTGTTCGCCAGGATCGGCGGCGACGGGCGCCATGGCACGTTCGATCCGGAGGCGTACGCCGACCCCCTCGGCCTGATCGAGGGCAAGCGCACGTTCCGACTCAACACCGACAACACCATCATCCCGGCCAGCTACACGACGACGGGCAGCCCGATCGCGATCACCAACGGCGAGTTCTACTTCGACAAGATGGTCCTGCCGGCCGACATGCGTCTGCGGTTCACGGGCACCCACGCGCCGGTGATCACGGTGTCCGGGCGCCTGGACCTGCAGGGTGAGATCGACGTGGCCGGCACCTCGCAGACGACGTTGCCGCTGGCGTCGCAGACGAGCGGTCAGCCCGGCGCGGCGGCCGGCATCTTCGGTGGGGCGGGGGGGCAGGGCGGCGACCGCTGCAGTGGTTCGGGCGCGTCGCCGGTCAACAACGGTCGGCCCGGTGGCGCAGCGCAGGTCCACGGTGCGCACGCCTACTTCACCAGCGCGGCGGCCACCGCTGGTCGGGGTTCCACGGTGTTCCCCGCGAACGGCGTCACGGGCAGCATCCTCTATGGGCCTGTCAGCGCCGGCATCGCCTACTCGCCCCAGGCCGCGGCCGGTGGTGGAGGTGGTGGTCTGCGCGATGCCGGCGGCACCGGCCACGTCGTGACCAACAACCACCCGAACTGGCTCGGCGGCACGCCGCCGGTCCCCGGCGGTCTGCCCGTCCTGGTACCACCTGGGTTGCCAGCGACGTGGCCAGCGGGACCCTGGGTCACCGCCATGGGCCCGACGGCACCCGGCGGCGCCGCGATGCAGCTGTTCCCGTTCCCGATCGCGTCGCCGACATCGCCGGCGCAGGGTCGCAGTTCGCTGCACTTCCTCGTCGGCGGCGCGGGCGGCGGCGGCGGCGCGAGTCACGCGTGCCTCAGCATCAACCTCGTGCCCGGCAGCGCCTGGTCCCCGGGCTGCGGCGGCGGTGGTGGTGGCGGCGCGATCGCGCTGCGCGCTGGCGACTCGCTGCGCATCGGGCCCACGGGTCGCGTGCTCGCGTTCGGCGGCGGTGCCGCCAGCAACGTGGGTGGCTCCGGCGGCGCCCAGCCTGCTCCGGGAGGTGGAGGCTCGGGCGGTTCGGTCGTGCTGCAGGCGGGTCGCCTGTCCGAACTCGCGGGTCTCATCGACGTGCGCGGTGGCGCCGGCGGCATCTTCAACCGCAACGTGGGCACGCCGCCGAGCGGCGCCATGGTGCAGATCGCCGGCGGTGATGGCTCGCCGGGATTCGTGAGGTTCGAGGCTCCGGCGCAGCCCCCGCTCAGCGCGCTGGCGGGCATGTTGCCGGCCCCGGTGGCGAACAACGTCGGGCAGCTCGACGAAGTCGACGACCTCGTCATGTGCCGGTCCAAGTTCTATTCGACCGGTCTGCTGTTCGGCCCCGAGTACGCGCGCTACGAGATCCACGCGATCGTCGGCGGCGTTCCCGTCGTCTTCAGCGACGATCCCAACGTGTCGACGATGCCGGCGCAACCGGGCGCTTCGGTGCGCGCGCTGTTCCAGTCGGCGCGGCTCGATCTCGCGACGTCGGAGCCGCTCGAGACGGGGCCGTGGCGCACTGCCGTGCGCACGACTCCCACCGAGACGGGCATCGCCTCCGACGGCTTCAACGGCTTCCGCTTCCAACTCCTCATCGATCGTTCGCTCGGGCAGACGGTCACGATCGACAAGGTCGTGATCGTGTACCGCGTGTGATCGATGGCCAACTCGTGTGTGCCCTGTGACCGACTCCCGGCCTCGTCCAGAACCTGACCTCCTCGTTGCGGTGTCACCAGCGGCACCCAGGCATCCTATGCGTCACGCCCTATCTTCGACGGTTCTCCTGCTCGCGCTCGCCGCCTGTTCGGGCGGTTCCAACGACTCGACCGCGTCGGCGAGGATCCCATGCCTCAACGGGCAGGCCTTCTGCATGATCAGCTGCGATCTCGGGTGTGGCCAGACGGGCTGCGCGATCACGGAGATCGCCGAGAACCAGCGCCTGCGCTTCGTCTTCTCGGACACCATCGCGCCGGCGTCCGTCAATGGCTCGAGCGTGTCGTTCCGCACGCCCACCGGCGTGCAGCCCGATGGCGACCTGCTCGTGTCCGGTCGCGAACTGACCTTCGTGCCGCGTGTGCGCACCGTCAACGGCGTGAGCTCCTTCGGCTTCCTGCGCAACGAGAGCTACATCATCACGTTCGCCGGCGGTGTGACCGGTGCCCAGAGCATCCGGAGCGTCTCCGGCGCGACGCTGAGCCAGGAGTTCTCGTGCACGGTGCTCGCCTCGCGCGGCATCCTCGACGAGGACATGTTGCCGCCGACCGTCGAGTTGCTGTCGCCGACCAACCTCACGGCGGCGCCGCTCGATCCGACCATCGTGCTGCGATTCTCCGAACTGATCGACACCACGCCGCTGCAGGGTCCCATCGGCGAGGCGTCGCCGATCCGTCTGCTGTTGCGCGGCACCGTCGGCGGTCTCTGTGATCGCGATGCGGAAGGCATCGCGCTCACGGGCGTGCCGCGGCTGTCGACGGAGCTCGTCGGCCAACATGAGGTGACCGTCGTGACGATCCAGCCGTCGGTCACGCTGCCGGGCAACTCGTGTGTGACGGTCAGCGTCACGGCCGACATCCGCGACCTGTCGGGTCGGCAGGGCATCCCGGCCGACTTCGAGTTCATCACGATCGCCGGCGTCTCGATGGACATCACCATCACCGAGCCGTTCGCGAACGAGACCCACCTGGACATTCCGATCTCGGGTGGCTCGTGGAACAGCGGCGCGCGGCCGGCCGCGATCGGCGGCGATGGCCGCCACGGCTCCTTCGTGCCCACCGATGGCGCGGCCAACTCCGCCGGTGAGTTCGAGTTCTCGACGGATGGCTTCCAGGTCACGGCCGAGCGCTCGCTGCTCGGCGTCGCCGATTACGTCACGGACGGCAAGTTCTACTTCTCCGACTTCGTCGTGCCCGACGGCACCAAGGTGCGCTTCGTCGGCACCGTGCCCCCGCAGATCCACGTGCGAGGCCGCGCCGAGATCCGCGGCTCGATCCTGATCAACGGCGCGCAGATGCCCTTCTGGGTGCCGACCGCCGGCCTGGCCACCGGTCAGAAGGTGTCGAGCTTCGACTCGCGCGGCGGCACGTCGACGACCACGATCATCGACGGCCAGCTCGGTGGTTCCCCCGGAGTCGGCGGCGGTCGCGGCGGCAAGGGCGGCAGCGAATGCCCGGGCAGCGGCCCGGTGTTCGTCAGCGGCGTGTCCATCAACAACGGGCTGCCGGGCCAGAACGTGAGCGTGCCCGCTGGCCATGCCTATGCGGGGTCCGTCGGCGGGACCGCCGGCCAGGGATCGGTCATGACACCGAGCACGGGCATGCTGCCGGTCTCGCCGCCCCTGTGTGGCTCGATCTACCGCGCGATGTTCTCGCCCGGTGGCTCGGGCGGCGGCTACAACGGCCCCGGCGGCCTCTCGACGGCGACGGCGTTGGCCACGACGACGGTCGGCATCCCGATGCAGATCGGTCCCGCGCCCACGGTGGGCGCCGCGTTCCCGATCCCGCTGCCGATGCCGCTGCCGCCGAACTACACGTCGCTGAACCACTTCCTGATCGGCGGATCCGGTGGTGGCGGCGGCGGGTCCCACATGTTCGCGACCCAGCAGTTCATCCAGAACGCCAACGGCCAGTTGTTCCTGGCCGGCTCGGGCGGCACCGGCGGCGGTGGCGCGCTGGCGCTGCGCGTCGGCCGCGATCTCGTGGTCGGCAACATGGGTGTGTTGAATGCGCGCGGCGGTGACGGGGTGCTCATCAACGGCGACAGCCCGACGAACGTCTCGCCTGGCGACATCGACTACGGCATCTCGTCCCCGGGCGGCGGCGGCTCCGGCGGTTCCCTGCTGCTGCAGTCGGCGACCACGATCTCCGTCGCCGGCACCCTCGACGTGAGCGGCGGCACCGGCAGCCGGACCGGTTCCATCACGCCGTCGACGATCAACTGCATCTCCCAGGCGGGTTCGGGTGCGCCGGGCTTCTATCGGCTCGAGGCCAACGGCAACATCTCGTTCGGCGGCACGGGTGTGCCGGCCTACGTGCCGGCCCAGAACGCGGGCCCGCTGAACGACAAGGACCAGTATTCGGGCTGCACGTCGAAGTGGTACGGCTCGGGCACGATCTTCCCGCCGCAGTGGCTGCGCTACGAGCTCGATGTCGACGTGAACGGGACCGGCACGATCACGACCTTCACCGATTCGGGTGCGGGCACGCCGGCCAACGAACCCGGCAACCCGCTCGGCGCGCCGATGACGATCCCGGTCTCGATCGTGTTCCAGGGTGCGTTGTTGAACCAGGCCGGCACCGAGCCGCTCCCCGGTCCCGCCAACGAGTGGCGTCCGGGCATCGGGTCGGGTGCGGGGCAGGGCATCGGGCTGAACCCGTCGACGGGCTTCCGGTTCAACCTCACGTTCAACCGCGCCATGTTCCCGAACGCCGTCGTGCGCGCGCTGCGCGTCTACGCACGCACGTGAACGAACGCGGCCGCGCCGCCCGCAGCCTGCCTGCGGGCGGTGGTCGCATCGCCGCCAGATTCGTCGGTCTCGATTCGACCAGGCACCTGTCGCCGGGTGAGGTGGTCTGGGATGCGCGCGGCACGATCGTCGCCCTGCGCCGCGCGCGCGGTCCGGTCGAGGATCTGTGCGTGTTGCCGGGGCTCGTCGATGCGCACGTGCACCTGCAGATCGCGCCGATCGTGGGCGCACCGCGGGCCTTCGTGCCGTGGCTCGGCGCCGTGCTCGCCGACCGGGCGGCCAACTCGCCGGCTGCCGTGCGCGCGAACGTGCGGGCCGCGCTGGCCCGGCTGCTCGCACACGGAACCACGGCCGTGGGGGAGATCGACTCGACCGGCGCGAGCCGCGCGGTGCTGACCCGATCGCGCTGCACGGGCCGGGTCTATCGCGAACTCACCGGCTTCCACCTCGACGCCGAGTCGTCGGCGCGCCTGGTTCGCGATCGGTCCGCCGCTGCCGCGGTGCGCGTGCCCGCGGGACTGTCCCCGCACGCACCATACTCGGTGTCGGCGGCGCTGTTCCGTGCCGCCGCCCGCGCGTGCCCGCAGCTCGCCGTGCATTGCGCCGAGGTGCCCGAAGAACAGCAGTTCCTGCGCACGGGACGCGGTCCGTTCGCCGACCTGCTGGCGCGGCTCGATCGTCTGCCGCGCGGCTTCCGCGCCCCCGGCGTCGGCGCGGTGCGGTGGCTCGAAACACTCGGGGTGCTGCGGGCCGGCACCCAGCTCGTGCACTGCCAGGAACTGGAACGCGGCGACATCGCGCGCATCGCGGCCGCGGGCGCGACGATCGCGGTCTGCCCGGGCACGATCGAGTGGTTCGCCCGCAGCGCGCCGCCGGTCGAGAGCTGGTTGGCGGCCGGCATCACGGTCGCGCTCGGCACCGACTCACAGGCCAGCAACGCGTCGTTCTCGATGCGGGCCGAGTTGGCCACCGCGGCGCGCCTGTGGCCCGGCCTGTCGCCATCGCGGTTGCTCGACATGGCGACGACGATGGCGGGCGCCGCGATCGGCTTGCCGCACCTCGGCCGTCTGCGCCGCGGCGGCCGCGCCGACCTCGTCGCCGTCGCGGCGGAGCGTTCGTTCGAGCAGAGTCTGGCCCGCTTCGTGCACGGCGGCGCGACGCTGCGTCTGACGGTCGCTCGAGGGCGGCCAATCCGGCCTTCCTGAGGTCTACGACGTTGAGCCCTCCCACGCACGGCCATACAGTGGCTCGCACCGAGCGAGTTCCCGTTGACGACGTTACCCGACCTCCTGCGCACAGAGCACCGGTTCCTGCTGACCGGTCACGAGAACCCGGACGGTGATTGCCTCGGTGCCGAGACGGCGCTGTTCCACCTGCTGAAGGCTCTCGGCAAGGAACCGGTCATCGTCAATCCCGATCCGCTCGGCAAGGCGTTCGAATTCCTGCGGCGGCACACCCCGTTCCAGCATGCCCGCGGCGACGACCCGCTGCCGCCGTTCGACGTGGCCGTGCTGCTCGATTGTGCGCACCTGTCCCGGCTCGGATCGCTGGGCACGCGCCTGCAGCAGAGCGGCAAGACGATCGCGGTCATCGACCACCACGTCGGCAGCGAGCAGGGCTGTGGCAGCGTCAACTACGTCGATGCGACGGCCGCGGCGACGGGGGCGCTGGTGCGGCGCCTGTTCCGCGAGCTGCACGTGCCGCTGAACGCTCCCGCGGCCGAGGGCATCTTCCTGTCGCTCGTCGCTGACACGGGCTGGTTCCGCTACTCCAACGCCGACGCCGAGGTGTTCGCGATGGCCAGCGAACTCGTCGCCGCCGGGGTCGACGTCAGCCTCATCTACGACAGCCTCTACCGCCGCAACCATCCGGACTCGGCGACGCTGCTCGGCGAGGCGCTGCAGCGCCATCGCCTGCTCGAATCGGGGCGGCTGGCCATGGTGAGCCTGGACCGCGCGATGATGGAACGCGCGGCGCGCACGGACTTCGACACCGATCAGGTGCTCGAGCCGCTGCGTTCGTTGGAAGGCATCGAGGTCGTGGCCCTGCTCAAGGAGCGCTTCGACGGCGCCGTCAAGTGTTCGCTGCGCGCGCGGCGCGACGTCGACGTGCAGGCCATCGTCGCGGCCTTCGGCGGGGGTGGGCACAAGAAGGCCGCGGGTGCGACGCTGCACATGTCGCTGGCCCAGGCGGAAGCCGCGATCGAGCAGGGCGTGCACAAGGCGCTCGTGGGCAACGGCACGGGAGCTGGCGGCGCGAGGCGGTCTTGACGGCGCTCGCGTTGATCTCCGACCTGCACGCCAACCTCGAGGCGGTTGAAGCGGTGTTGCGTCGCATCGAGTCGCTCGGGGTCAAGGAGATCGCCTGCCTCGGCGACGTCGTCGGCTACGGGGCCGATCCGCTGCCGGTCACGCGGCTCGTGATGCAGCACTGCAAGTGGACGATCCAGGGCAACCACGACTGGGGGCTGTTCCACGAGCTCGACGACTTCAATCCGCTGGCCCGCGAGGCGCTGTTCTACACGCGCACGCAGCTGCGGCCGAGGTTCCTGCGACCGCGTCGCCGCGCCGCGTGGGAGTTCCTGCGCACGCTGCCCGAGCGCATGCAGGACCACGGCTTCCTGTTCTGCCACGGTTCGCCGCGCGATCCGGTCATGGAGTACGTGCTCAAGAGCGACGGCTTCCTCGAGCCCGACAAGATGCACCAGCTGTTCGCCTTGATCGATCGGCCGTGTTTCGTCGGGCACACGCACTGGCCCGGCGTGCACCGCCCCGACTACCGCTTCACGCAGGCGACCGACGACCAGAACGAGTTCCGGCTCGACGGGCCCGCCATCGTCAACGTCGGCAGCGTCGGGCAGCCGCGCGACGGCGATCCGCGGGCCAGCTTCGCCGTGGTCGACGGCGATCGTGTCGAGATCGTGCGCGTGCCGTACGACTTCCGCCGCACGCAGGCGAAGATCCTCGCGGCGGGACTGCATCCGGCGCTGGCCGAACGGCTGGCGCGCGGCAAGTGAAGCCCGACGTCGTGCTCGTGCTGTGCACGGCCCCGGCGACGGCCGTCGAGGGGCACCTCGGCGCCGAGGAGCTCGCGCTGGCGGTCGTCGAGGAGGGGCTCTGCGCCTGCGTCAACGTCGTGCCCGGCGTGCGGTCGTTCTTCCGCTGGCAGGGCCGCGTCGACCAGGCCGAAGAACGCCTGCTGGTCGCCAAGACGACCGCGGCCGCCGCCGGCCGTCTGCGGCAGCGCCTCGTCGAACTGCATCCGTACGACCTGCCGGAGGTGATCGAAGTCGCGGTCGCCGACGGGCTCGAAGCCTACCTGCAATGGGTCGCCGACGCGGTGGCTCCACCGCCTTCGTGACGGCACCCGCAACCCAACCCTCGCCGGCCATGCACCGGCACGTGCACGGCCGCCGCCTGCTGCTCGCGCTGCTGATCGGGCTCTGCTGCTGGTGGCTCGGCCACTACATGCCGTACGGGGAAGGCGCGAACCCGGCGGCCGCCTGCCGCCTGCTGTTCGTCACGGGCCTCACGACCGCGTGCTGGCTGCTGGCCGCCATGCCGATCGCGGCGGCCTCGTTGCTGCCGCTCGCGCTGCTGCCCGTGCTCGGCGTGCGGTCGACGGCGGAGCTGACGGGAGGCTACGGCCACCCGATCCTCTGGTTGTTCGGCGGCGGCTTCGTGCTGGCGCAGGCCGTCGAGCGCTCGAGCCTGCACCGCCGCCTGGCGCTGCGCATCGTCGGTGCGCTCGGGCCCCATCCGCGGCGACTCGTCGGCGGGTTCTTCCTGGCCGCGACGCTGTGTTCGATGTGGATCAGCAACACGGCCGTGGCCCTGCTGCTGCTGCCGATCGGCACGGTGTTGGTCCAGCGCATGGCCAACCTGGGCGAACTGGCGCCGAAGGCGCAGGCCAACTTCGGCGCCGGCATCATGTGCGCGATCGCGTTCGGTGCCTCGATCGGCGGCATGGGCTCACCGATCGGCACGGCCCCCAACGCGCTGTTCTTCGCCGCGCAGGAGAAGCTCGTCGCCGAGGGGCACGCGCCGATCTCGTTCCTGCTCTGGGTGGTGGCCCTGGCGCCCTACGCGCTGCTGCTCGCGGTCGTCTCGAGCATCGTCGTCGTGCGCGTGGCGCTGCCGCTGCCGGGGCTGCGCCTGCGCCGCGGCGAAGAGCTGCTGGCCGAGGCGGCGGCGCTGCCGCGCTGGAGCAAGGCCGAGGTGCGCACCGCGATCCTGTTCGGCAGCGCCGTGCTCTTGTGGATGACTCGCGGCGACGTCGTGCTCGGTCCCGGTGACGTGCTGCACGGCTGGGCGCACCACGTCGTGCCGGCCGGCACGAGCGACACCTACGTCGCCGACGGATCGGTCGCGGTGTTCGTGGCGATCCTCGCGTTCCTGATCCCGGCGGGCACGGCCGACCGGGCGCGGCTCGTCGACTGGGAGTCGGCGCGGCAGATGCCGTTCGATCTGCTGCTGCTGCTCGGCGGGGGCATCGCGATGGCCGCGGCGTTCGATCCGACCGGCCTGTCGGGCGCCTTCGGCGAGCTGCTGCGGCCGATGATCGGCTCCGTGCACCCGGCGCTGTTCCTGCTCGTGCTGATCGTCGCGATCACGCTGCTGTCCGAGGTCGCGAGCAACACTGCCGTCGCGACGCTGCTGCTGCCGATCCTGCGCGACGGCGCGAAGGCCGCGAACCTCGATCCATTCGTGCTCATGGTGCCGACCGTGCTGGCCTCGTCGTGCGGCTTCATGCTGCCGATCGCGACGCCACCGAACACGATCGTCTTCGCGTCGCGCCAGATCACGTTCGGCCAGATGGCGCGCGCCGGGATCTTCATCGACGTGCTCGCGGCCGTGTTGCTGGTGCCGATGTTGTGGTGGTGGGCCTTCCCGCTGCTCGGTGTCGACCCGGGCCAGCTGGCCGGCGGGGGTGGGCGATGAACGGCGCGGCCGCCGGCTGGCGCGCGTTCGCCTGTGCCTGGCTCGGCACGTTCCTCGCGTTCGTCGCCGTGGCGCACGGCAACTTCGAGAACACCGACACGGCGTTCACGATGCACGCGGCGCGCGCGCTGTGGCTGCGCGGCGACAGCGGGCTGCTCAGCGACGGTGCTGCGTCGGAGGGCGAACGGCTGGGCGCGTTGCACATCGCCGACATGCAGCACCGGGGCACGCGCCAGTTCGGCAAGATCGGCGCGAACGGTCGTTCGTACGTGTGGTTTCCGATCGGCCACGTCTGGCTGTTGGTGCCGTTCGTCGCCGCCGGCGAGGCGCTGCAGGCGCTGGCGCCCGGGGTCGAGACGACGTTCCGCGAGCGCGTGGCGCCCGGCGGCGTGTTCTCGCACTCGTACGTGCGCGGCCACCCCGTGCTGACCCAGGGCCTGATCGCCATGACGGTGCCTGCTGCCTGCGCCGCGACGTCGCTGCTGCTGCTGTTCCTGCTGGCGCGCACGCTCGGCGCCGGCGCGCGCGACGCCGCGATCACGGCGCTCGCGATCGGCGGCGGCACGCAGTTCTTCGCGCTCGGGCGCGAGACGCTGTCGGACGGGCCCGGTCTCTGCTGCTTGCTCGCCGCGCTGCTGATGACGGTGCGCGCCCATCTCGGCACCGTGTCGCGCGCGACGCTGTTCGCCGCCGGCGCGTTCGCCGGTGCCTCGGTGCTGCTGCGCTACCAGAACGCCATGCTCGTGCTCGTGTGCGGCCTCGCGATCGCGCTCGCGGCGCGCCGCCGCCGCCGCTGGGCCGACCTGGCCTGGTTCGCGCTCGGCGGGCTGCCGTTCCTCGCGCTGCTGCTCGCAGTCGACACGGCGCGCTTCGGCAACCCGTTCGACACCGGCTACCCCGAAGCCGACACGTGGTTCAACCAGCCCGTCTGGGTGGGCCTCACGAAGCTGCTGTTCGCCGCGGGGCGCGGCATCGTCTGGTGTTCGCCGCTGCTGTGGCTCGCGCTGCCGCTCGCGGCGCGGGCGCGCCACGTCGCGCAACTGCGCTGGCTCGGCTGGGTGCTGTTCGCGCTGCCGATGCTGCTCTTCGCGACGGCGAGCGGCTGGCAGGGCGGCGAGTGCTGGGGCGTGCGCTACGTGACGCCAGGCATCGTCGCGCTGCTCGCGATCGCGCTGCCGCAGATGCGCCCGTGGCTGAGCCACCCGCGCCTGTGGGCCACGCTCGTCGGACTCGGCATGTTCGTGAACCTCACGAGCGTCGTCGCGCCGACGCGCGGCGTGATCCAGCTCGCGACCCAGGCCGTGCAGGCCGAGGCCGCCCAAGAGGTCGCGGCGGGGCGCCTCACGGCGGCCCAGGCCGAGGCCATCGACCCGGCCGACGTGCTGTCGTGGCGGCCGCGCTACTCGCCGCTGCACGTGAACTGGCACTACGCGTGGCTGTCGCAGAGCGGCGCCTTCGAGGACCATGCGGAACACCCGCGCGACGGCAGCGCGCACACGATCGAACCGCTGTTCGGCATCACGGCCGTCGATGCCAGTCAGGGCCTGGCGCCCGTGCGCTGGGAAGACCGCTGCGGCCGCCACCTGTGGTGGATCTTCTGGGGCGACCTGCTGGCCGTGCCGTGCTGGCTGCTCGTGCTGCCCGTGCTCGGGCTCGGCGCCGTGCTGGCGATTACGGGCTGGCGGCGGCTCATGCGGTCGTAGCGCGCCGTCGGTTTCTGCGACAGCGGTCAAGCCCGTGGCATCGGGCGTTCGATAGCGGCTGCGGAGGCCAAACCCCCGCATGAACGCGCTGCTGCCGCTGCTACTCTGTCTGTGCCAGGACCCGACCCCGCCGAGCCAGGCACCGGCCCCGCCCGCGACGGCGCGCGGCCTGGACATCGTCGAACTCGTGAACGGCGACCAGTTCGAAGGGCGCATCACGGCCGAGATCGATGGTTACATCGAGCTCGAGCTCGGCGCGGGCGCCACGGTCGGCCTGAGCCGCGCCGAGGTGAAGGCGATCCGGCGCGGGCTGGGCCGCGTCGCCCCGACGTCGACCGCGGTCGTGCCGCCGTCGAGTCAGTGGTTCGTGTTGTACGATGCGCGCGGTCTCGCGGTCGGCTGGCTGCACACGACCGTGAGCAACAGCGCCGAGGGCCTCTCGACCATCGGCGAGGAGTACGAGTTCCAGGACGGCCGGCGCCGCTACCAGGTGACGTCGTTGTGCACGGCGGACGCCGATTGGACGCCGCAGACGTGCTACTTCCGCGAGCGCATCAGCGATCCGGCGCTGGCGACGGTGTCGGTGCCCGGCGTCGATGGCCAACCCCAGCGCATCGGCGACGAGCGCATCGTCGAGGCCGCGAGCCGAGGTGGGCAGCTCGTCGTCACGCACCTCGATCGTTCGGGCCGGACCGAACGCACGTTCGACTGGGGGCCCGACTCGACGTTCCCGCTGTTGGCCCGGGCGCGCGCGCGAACGACCGGGGCCGCGGCACCTGACGCCATCATGTTCGACCCCGCGACCGAAGAGCTCGGCACGCGCAGCTTCGACGCCGCCCGGCTGCGGCGCGTCGTCGTCGATGGCAAGCCGCTGCAGATCACCGAGATCGCCGAGAACAGCGCCAGCGGCCGCAACGCCGAATGGCTCGACGCGAGCGCGCGCACGATCCGTCGCGAACTCGCCGGACCCGCACTCGTCGCCATGCCGAGCAGCGCCGAGAGTGCCCGGCTCGCGGTCGGCGGCGCGACCCAGGCGAGCGCCATCGCCAGCGAGCCAGGCGGCAACTTCGGCCTGTGGGTGCCGAATCCGGCCTGGCAGGTGCGCGAGGGTCTGCCCAAAGGCCAGGTGGCACTCGTCTGCGAGGCGCACGCGGCCAGCATCGGCCTGTCGCGCCTCGACCACCTCGCGCCCGACACGCCGCTCGACACGGCGGCCGACGCGGTCGCGAACTGGTTCGCGCTGCTGCACCCCGATCTGCGCATCGAGTCGCGCGAGCCGAGCCTCGTGCGCGACCGCGCGGCGCTGCGGCTCTCGGCGAGCGGCCGCGTCGGCGGCACGCAGATCCAGGCCACCGTCGACGTGATCCCCAACCACGGCGAGTTCCTCGTGCTCGTCTGTCGCGCGCCGCGCGCGGCGTGGCAGGAACTGGCGGCCGACTTCGAGTTCCTGCGGCGCACGATCGAGCTGTCGCCGCAAGGCCTCGCGCCGACGTTGCAGGGCCCGCTGGCGGAGCGGCCCGCGCACGGCAAGGCGCCGCGGCCGCCGGTGCGACCGCCGGCCGGGCCGGTGCCTGCGGCCGGACCCGTGCCGGGGCCGATCGTGCGCATCCCGAAGGACGGCTGAGCCGCACCCGCGCCGCCGCTACCAGTGCGCCGCGGCGCCTGCGGTGCCGAAGCCGCGCAGCGCTGCCGCCTCGAACACGTCGACCTCGGCGACCGAGGCGCGGTCGTCGAGGTCCGCGAGCGTGCGCGCGATGCGCAGCAGGCGCACGCGGCCGCGGCCGCTCTGGTGGTGCAGGCGCAGCACCTCGTCGGTGGCCGCGAGCGCGCGGTCGTCGAGCGCGCAGGCCTGCAGCAGCTGCCGGTCCTGCAGCCAGGCATTGGCGCGCACGATGCCGAACCGTTCGTGCCGGTGCTGCTGCCGCGCGCGAGCCACCTGCACGCAGGCGCGCAGGTGCGCGGTCGTGCCGAACGCGTCCTCGGGCCCGCGCAGTTCCTCGGGCAGCAGGTTGGGCACCTCGACCTGCAGGTCGATGCGGTCGAGCAGCGGCCCCGACAACCGCGACCGGTAGCGCGCGACCGCCGGCGGCGTGCAGACGCAGGGCCGCTGCCGGTGACCGAGGTAGCCGCACGGACACGGGTTCATCGCCGCGACCAGCAGGAACCGCGCCGGCATCGTCACGGTCTGCCGCGCGCGCCCGACCGTGACGGTGCCGTCCTCGAGCGGCTGGCGCAGCGCTTCGAGAGTGTCGCGCCGGAACTCGGGCAGCTCGTCGAGGAACAACACGCCGTGGTGCGCGAGCGTGACCTCGCCGGGGCGCACGTCGGCGCCGCCGCCGAGCAGGCTCGCGGTGGAACTCGTGTGGTGCGGTGCGCGCAGCGCGCGGCGGTCGACGGCCGGCCAGCGCAGGCCGGCCGCGGCGTGCACCTGCAGGATCGCGAGCCGTTCGTCGGCCGTCGGCGGCGGCAGGATGCCCGGCAACCGTCGCAGCAGCGCGCTCTTGCCGGTGCCCGGCGGGCCCGTGAACAGCAGGTTGTGCCCACCGGCGGCCGCGACGCAGAGCGCCCGTTTGGGCGTCGCATGGCCGCGCAGGTCGGCGAGGTCGGCCACGGGTTCGCTGCGCGAGCGCGCGGGGGCGACGCCGCGCGGCAGCTCGCGGCGCCCGGCCAGCCACAGCACGGCGTCGGCGAGCGTCGTCGCGCCGTGGAGCGGCAGGTCGTCGACGGCCGCGCACAGTTCGGCGTCCTCGGGGCCGCACACCATCGCCGTCGCCGCATGCTGGCGCGCCGCGAGCGCGACGCTGACCGCCCCGCGCGCCGGCAGGATACGACCGCGCAGGCTCACTTCGCCGAACGCGAACAGGCCGTCGGCACGTTCGGGCGGGAACAGGCCGCCCGCCCCGGCCAACGCGAGCGCGAGCGGCAGGTCGAAGCCGCTGCCGTGCTTGCGCAGGGCCGCGGGGGCGAAGTTGACCGTCGTGACGCCGCGCGGCTGCGGCAGGCCCAGCGCGAAGAACGCCTGCAGCACGCGGTGGTAGGCCTCGCGCACGCAGGCGTCGACGAGGCCGAGCAGGCGCGGCGTGCCGTCGCCGGCGTGCCGCGTCGTCGCCTCGACCTGCACGGGGATCGCGTCGACGCCGAGCACGAGACCGCAGCCGATGGTGATCGTGGGTGTTTGCACGCTGCACTGTGCAACGGACGGTCGCCGCGGTTGCAGCGGCCGGCACGGAATCGCGAACCGTTCACCAGTCGCGGGCTGCCGCCGCGGCCGCGCGCGCGCCGATCTCGGCCGAGATGCGGCGCGCGTCGCCGAGCATCAGGTCGGGCAGCCGCGTCGGCGAGCCGCCCGCGACGTAGACCGTCAGTTCGGCGAGACCCAGCAGCTGCGCGATCGGCCCCTGCTGCACGACGACGGCCTGCACCTTGGCCGTCGGCACGTAGGCGAAGTAGCGGCCGACGACGCCGTGGCGCAGCGCGAAGAACTCGCCGCCGAGCGCGAAGCCGAGGTTGCGCCAGACGAGCACGCCGAGCAGCGCCCAGAGCGGCACGAGCAGCAGCGCCAGCAGCGCCGCTGGTCCCGCCCACGGCCACAGCGCTGGCGTGCCGAGCCCCGCGAGCAGCACGCCCTGCAACGCCGTGCGCAGCACGAGCCGCGGCGAGCCGCGCTGCCAGCCGAACGTCGCGTGTTCGATGCCGGGCAGCAGGGCCGGCAGCAGCGCGTCGGCGACCGGCAGGCGCGTCAGCGGCACGACGACGTCCCAGCCGCCGGCGTTGTCCTCGCCCTGCGCACGGCTGCCGCCGGCCGAGTCGGCCTTGACGACGGCGAGCCCGAGCAGGCGGCGCAGCCACGGCTGTTCGATCGTCACGCGCTGGATGCGCGCGCGCGGCAGCGTCTTCTGGCGCGTCGTCAGCAGACCGTAGCGGCGCAGCAGCACGTCGCCGCGCAGCTGCAGCACGAAGCCGTGGAACTGCACGAAGTTGCCGAGCGTGGCCGTGACGACGCCGAAGGCCATCACGGCCAGCAGGATGGCGACGAGGATGCCGGCGATCCACAGCGGCGGGAACTGTCCGAGCCAGTGCTCGAAGGTGCCCGCGATGCCGCGCAGGCGCACCGCGAAGCCGAACTGGTCGGCCAGCTGCAGCGCCGCGAAGCCCGTCACGACGAAGGCCGACAGCCGCAGGTCGGTCATGCCGCGCAGCAGCAGTTCGGCGGCCGTCGTGCGGTGCACGAGCCACTCGGGCGCGGGCGGGGTCGGGGCCGTCGCCGCGCCGGTCGCCGGGGCCGCGCGCGCCGGTTCGCGTTCCGACGTCGTCGTCGCGAGCCGCGCCGCGAGCAGCACCTCGCGCAGGTGGTCGGCGTCGGCGCGCGACAGCGCGTCGAGGCGGGCCTCGACGCCGCGGCCCGACGCCGTCTCGACGAGCACGACGACGAGACCGAGCACGCGCCGCAGGATCGTCGACTCGAAGCCGAGGTCCTGGATGCGATCGAGCGGGATGCGCCGTTCCTGCCGCTCGAGGATGCCCTCGCGAATGCGCAGCTCCTCGCTCGTCAGCGTGTACTCGAGCGTCAGGTAGCGCGCCAACGCGTAGGCGAGGTTGGTCAGGAACAGGCCGATCGCGACGACGAGCAGCCAGCGCTCGACGATGAGGCCGAGCAGCAGCCAGACGACGGTCTGGCGCACCGTGGCGACCAGGTGCAGCAGCAGGATCGCCGGGTGCAGATGGCCCTTGGCCAGCACCTGGGCCGGTTGCGGCACTGCGAGCGGTGCGGCCGCCGGCGCCGAGCCGGGCCCGTCAGAGGCGTCCGTCACCACGCTCCTGCACGATGCGATCGCGCAGCTCCTTGGCCCGGTCGGCCCTGAGGCCCGGCACGCTGAAGGCCGAGCCCTCGTTGCCGGCCGTGAACACGACGAGCGTGGCGAGGCCGAACAGGCGCTCGACCGGACCGCGCACGAGATCGACGTGTTGCATGCGCCGCACGGGCACGGCGCGTTCCTCGACGAACAGGATGCCGTAGCGCATGAGCAGCAGATCGCCCGGGAAGCCGAAGCGCCACCGCGCATAGCTGAGCGGCGGCGTCACGACGGCGAGCACGAGCACAGCGACGCAGACGCCGAACAGCACCTGCTCGAGCGCGGGCGACCAGGCGCGCCAGTGTGCGGCGAGCAGCGGGCGGCCGACGAACCACACGAGGGTGGTCAGGAACAGCGCCCGCAGGCACGAGACGACGAGCCAGTAGCTGACCACGCTGCGCTGCAGGCGTTCGGTGGGGCGCAGGGTCTCGGGCTCGCTCATGCCGCGAGCGTGCCCGACGCGTCGGCGGCTTGCAACGGCGGTGCGGCGGACTTCGTGCGGCGCCCGCGCACGCAGCGCGACACGCTCGCCGCAGCGCGGCTCAGTCGCCGAGCACGTACTCGAGCCCCGGCGTGAACGAGATGCCCGCCGACGCGCCGCCATCGACGAGCACGGCCTGCATGTCGATCACGAAGCCGCACAGGGCACCGTCCATCGGCAGCGCGAACGGCAGCTGCGCGCCGGCCAGCGGCGCCACGAAGCCGAGGCTCGCGATCGGCACGAGCAGCGCGTTGCCGCCGAACGGCGTCGGCACGTTGACCCGGGCCAGGCCGAAGAACAGCGCGCCGATCGTCGGCGCACCGGCGCTGTTGCCGACCAGCACGTCGGGCGTCGTGCCGAGCACCGGGTTGGCCGACGAGGTCAGGCCCGGGATGCCGTTCGTGCCGGGGTGCCCCGCCCCGTAACCCTGCCAGCTCGCGGGCACGGACACCCAGGTCTGGAACGCGAGGTCCCAGACCGACAGCCCCAGCGTGCCCTGGATGAAGACCTGGCCGTTGGCGTAGCTGCCGCCCGGCGCTTCGCCCCACCACGCGTAGCTCGGCGTGCCGGGTGCGTTGGGACTCGTCAGCGCGAGGCCGAGCACCTGGCCCGCCGTCACCGCCACGCCGAAGGCGCTGAGGTCGATCCGCAGCGGGCCGATCGCGTTCGAGATGCCCGCCGGCGGCACCGTGACGCTCGCGAGCGAGGTCGTGGTCGGCGTGCCGGTGGCATCGGTCGCGACGATGTCGATCTGCAGCGGGTTGCCCGACACGCCGTTGTGGTGGTTGATGCGCGAGATCTCGACCTGCACCAGCTGGCCCGTGCGCCCGACCGTGAACGTCTGGGTCACGGGCTGGTTGGCCGTGACCTCGAGCCCGTTGGTCAGCGCAGCCGGCACATACGATTGATCGAGACAGGCGCTCTGCGCCGCGGCGGCGCCGGCGAGCAACAGGCCCGCGAGGCCTGCCGAGGAGGGACTTCGTCGCATGGGCGCACGATACCCGAATCCGCGCCGCGCGGCGGCTGGCCGCGCGGCCGCGCGCTAAGGTGCGCGCTGCATGCGCGGCAACCGCAAGTACCACGACCGCATCGCGGGCAAGTACGACCAGGTCTACGACAGCCCGTACTGGCGTTTCTACCGCGACCTGAGCTGGCGGCACCTCAAGCCGTTCCTGCCGAGCCAGCGGCCCGCGCGCGGCGCAGATCTCGGCTGCGGCACGGGTTGGTTCGGCGTGCGGCTGCTGCGCGCGGGCCTGCAGACGACGTTCCTCGACCCGAGCGGCAAGATGCTCGAAGAGGCGCGCAAGGCCGCCGAGGCCGAGGCGGCGCGCGGGCTGCCGTGCGTGTTCGTGCAGGCCGGGCTCGAACGCATGGCGGAGATCGCCGACGGGTCGCTGGACTTCGCTACCGGTCAGGGGGATCCGCTGTCGTTCTGTGACGACCCCGAGCAGGCGCTGCGCGAACTGCACCGCGTGCTCGCGCCGGGTGCGTTCCTCGTGCTGTCGGTCGACAACCGCAGCGCCGGCGTGCGCGCACTGCTCGACGAGGGCGACGCGGCGGGCGCGCTGGAGCTGCTGCGCACGGGGCGCACCGAGTGGCGCGCCGAACGCAAGGCGGAGCGCTTCGGCATGAAGATGTTCGATGCCGACGAGCTGGCGTCGCTGTTCGACAAGACCGGGTTCACGGTCGAATCGCGCATCGGCAAGACGTGCCTCGTGCAGCGCCGCCACGAGGAGCTGCTCGCCGATGGCGAGGCGCGCAAGCAGTGGCTGCTCGCGGAGGAACGTGTGCACCACAAGGCGCACTGGTTGGCCGCCGCATCGCACATGCAATTCGCGGTGCGGCGGCGGTAGGTGTGCGGTCCGGCGCGGTCCCGTGCGCTCGTCGCAAAGGTGCGAGAAGTGCCATTCCGGGCAGCGCGCGCTTGCCCGACCCGCGCGCGCCCGCAATCATCCCGACCCCGATCCCGTCCCCTCGCGCCGCAGGGTCCCGTCTTGGCTCCACGACCCATCCGCCCTCCGTTCGCCCACCCCGCGTTCTCGCTCGGCGCCGCGCTGCTCGCCAGTTCCCTCGCGCAGGCCCAGGGTCTCTCGGACCCGCCGCTCGCGCGGCCCATCGATCGGCGCTTCACCTACGTCGAGGAGTCGCTGCACGGGGCGCTGCCGGGCCGCTTCGAGCTCGAGCAGTGGGCGACGTGGAAGCACGACACGGAAGCCGACAGCAGTTTCGACCGCATCGACTTCAAGACCGAGATCGAGTACGGCATCTCGGAGGGCGTGCACTTCGCGGTCGACCTCGTCGAGTGGCACTGGGTCGACAGCGCGACCGAAGAGCGCACGAAGTACGACATGTCGGCGGCCGAGCTGAAGTGGCGCCTTTCCGATCCGCGCCACGACGCGGTCGGCTTCGCCTACAAGACCGAACTCGGGCTCGGCCCGCGCATGCTCGAATGGGAGAACGTGCTCATCGTCGACAAGATCGTCGACCGCTGGGAGATCGCCTACAACCTGATGCTCGGCGCCGGCTGGGAGGGTGAGAAGACGTTCGAGTTCGAGGAGAGCGAAGGCGAGCTGCGGCAGTCGCTCGGCGCGTCGTACGAGTTCCAACCGACGCTGTTCGTCGGCGCCGAACTGTTCTACGAGAAGCCGCTGCCCGACTGGGAGTGGGAGGGGCGCGAGAACTTCTTCCTCGGCCCCAACCTCGCGGTGCGCGGCCACGAGTGGGCGCTGACCACGACGGCGCTGTTCCTCGGCAGCGGCGGCGACGACGAGCCGGCCTTCCAGCTGCGTGTGATCTTCGAGGTCGACTTTTGAGCCGAGCTGCGCGGGCCCTGCGCGGCGCGGCCTCGTTGGCGGTCGCGGCCGCGGTGGCGGCGAGCTGCGCCACGCTGCCGTTGCCGTTCGTCGACGAGGCGATGGCGGCCGTCGCGAGCGCGCAGGCGCTGTCGCTCGAACAGCTGCAACGCGGTCGCCACCTGATGGTCACGAACTGCGCGGCCTGCCATCAGCCCGTGCATCCGGACGCGCTCGCGTTCGAGCAGTGGGAGCAGGTGCTGCCGCGCATGCTCGAGAAGTCGGACCTGACACCGGCGCACGGCGCCGACATCCGCGCCTACATCGTCGCGGTGCGCGCGCTCGGCGCGCGGTCGCCGCAGTGATCGAGCTGCGCTGCGGCACGCGGCCGTCGCCAACGACGCGCGCGCCGCAGGTCGAAGCCCCGCCCAGACCCTACAGGCCCAGACCCTACAGGCCCAGACCTACAGGCCCAGCACGGCGCGGCCGCCGTTGCTGAACTTGAGGAAGATCGGACCCGGATCGAGGCTCGCACCCTGATTGAAGATCTCGAAGCCGGCCAGCGTCGGCGCCATCGGGATCACGAAGGACCAGGTCGCCGTCGTGCCAGCGCCCGCGATCAGATCGCTCAGGATCGGGTCGACGAGCAGGTCGCAGCCGGGGAAGCCGAAGCCCGCCAGCGGCAGCGGCAACGGCACGGCGCCCGCGAACAACGTGTTGGACAGACCCGTGATCATGAGGCCGACGCCGACGGGCAGGTTGCCGACGTCGACCGAGAGCGTCTGGCCGAGCACGGGCAGCGAGCCTGGCGAAGCCGCGAGCGTCGGCACGCCGAGCGCTCCGGCGCAGCCGGCGCCGAACGTCGTGTAGTCGGCGCCGTAGGTGATCGTGAAGTTGTCGACGGCGAAGACGTTGTCGGCACCACCCGTGAAGAGACGGAAGTCGGTCGGCATCGCCGTGCCGGCGCCCGGCAGCGGCAGCGACGCAGGAGGCGTGAAGACCGTCGTGATGCCGGTCGTGCCGTTCCGGATGCTGAAGTTGATGTGCTCACCCGTGGTCAGGTTGACGGTGACGCCCCAGCGGTGCCACACGCCGACGGCGAGGTTCTGGAAGGCGGGATCGGCGAGGACCGATTGTGTGCCCGCCGCGGTCGGACCGAGCACGTAGTCGGCGTTCCACGTGGTCGGTGGGAACAAGACGCCGGTGGGCCAACGCGCGAGCAGGTTCACGTAGACCGAAGTGCCCGACGGCTGGAACGAGAAGCTGCCGATGTTGTTGGTCGGCGTGACGGCGCCGGCGTAGTTGCACAGCACGTCGAACTCGATGTGGATGCGGCCGGTCGGCACGGTGACCACACGTTGCGATCGCGCGAAGTTCGGCGAGATCGAAAGGCCGGCGTAGAAGTTCGCGCCGCCGTTCGCGTTCAGCGGCACGCCGAGCGTGTTGCCGGCGTACGTGTAGAGCGCGCCGTCGATGCTGCCGGCGACGGCCGGCACGTAGAAGCCATCCTGTCCGGCGCACGGTGTGCCGCCGGCACTGGCAGTGAACGACTCGAAGTCGGTCGTGTAACCTTGGGCCGCGATCGACGCGGCGAGAGACGAGAGCAGGCAGAGAACTGGGGCAGAGCAACGCATGGTTCCTCCGAAGGCATGGAAACGGATCCTCCCGAACCGCCCGTATTGCAGCGCCGCGCGTGCTCGCCGGCAAGGCCACCCGAGCGATGGCATCGGCGGCGCCATTGCGGGCGTTCGTTCGCTCCCTCGCGAATCGTCCCGGCTACAGGCCGAGGAACACGTGCAGGCCGGTGCTGAGGTCGCCGATGCCCAGCATCGGTCCGCCGCTGCCGAGCAACAACGTCTGTGCGGTCAACTGCATGCCGATCAGGTACGACTGCGGCGGCACCACCAGCGGGTGGGTCCAGGCGCCGGTGCCCGACGTGGCGCCGGCGAGCACGATCGCGGCGCTGGCCAGGTCGATGTGCACGGTGCAACCGCCGCCCGCCGGAACCTGCATCGGGGCACCGAAATTGATGGCGAAGAACGTCGGGGCGTTCGGGCGGGCGGAAGCGAGCTGGAATTGCATCGTCGTGCCGACCGCGGGCGCGGTGGCGGTCAGCACCGGCGGCGTGCCGCTGGCGCAGCCCGTGCCCACGACCGCCGTGCCGGCCAACGGCAGCGTCGCGACCCAGACGCCGCGACCGTGCGTCACGCACAGCAGTTCGCGATCGTTCTTCCAGACGAGCTGGTCGATGCAGACGTTCTCGGGGCCGTCGGCGATCGGCGCCCACGAGGCGCCGCCGTCCGTGCTGTGGAACAGGCCGAGGTCGGTCGCGACGAACAGCAGGTCGGGCGCCACGGGGTGCATCAGCACCCAGCTCACGGGCAGTTCCGGCAGCGCGCCGCTGCCCGTGCCGTCGATCGTGTGCCAGGTCGCCCCGTTGTCGAGCGTCTCCCAGAGGTTGTCGGGCGTGTAGCCCATGAGGCTCACGATCACGTGCTGGTGGTTGCTCGCATCGATCGCGATGCTGCTGACCCAGCGGTCGGGCAACTGGCCGCCGGCACCGTCGACGAGCGTCCAGGTCGGCGCCGCCGCGGTGCCGTTGCTCGTGCGGTAGATCTCGCCGTCGTTGTGACCGACCCAGATGACGTCCGGGTTGCCGAGCGCGATCTGCGCCGTCGACAGGTTGCAGTACGGATTGTCGGCGAAGTGGTCGTTCGGGATCGGCGCGAGCGTCGGACAGCTGCGCGGTGCCTTGATCTGCGTCCACAGCGGCGGCGTGCCGGTCTTGACGTTGTTCGTGCGCCACAGCGAACGACCGCACGCGAGCATGCGGTTGTTGTCATTGGGGTCGAGCAGGAAGTACGGGATGAAGTTGAAGCCGATGTCCCCCGTGGTGGCGCCGCGGATGTCGCTCCAGTTGACGCCACCGTTGCTGCTGCGCTGCAGGCCCAGGTACTGGTAGCCGCCGTAGAGGTAGTTGGGGTCGCTCTGGTCGGCGGCGCAGAAGCCGCCGTCGCCGCCGATGACGTTGTAGACCCAGGCATTCGGGTTGCCCGTGTAGCGGCTCGTGCCGTTGTCCTGCGCGCCCGCGACCATGGTGCCGGAGCTCGGGTTCATCGCCGCGCCGTAGAACTGCGTGACGCCGAGGCCGTTGTTCAGGGCCGTCCAGCTGCCCGATTGCCAGTCGGCGCGCGTGTGCAGGCCGCCGTCGTCGCCTGCATAGAGCCGCTTGACGGTGCTGCCGTTGTAGCCCGGAGCCTCGACGACGACGTGGTAGTCCGAATGCGCGCCCGACGAGATCTGCGTGTTCGTCGCGCCGGCGTCGATGCTGCGGTAGATCTGCACGCCGCCGTAGACGAGGTTGTTCGCGTTCGTCGGGTCGACCCAGAGGCAGTTGTTGTAGAGCGAGTAGGTGCCGATGCCCGCGCTGCTGCGTTGCGTCCAGTTCTGGCCGCCGTCGAGCGAACGCCAGACGTTGATGTTCCACGCCGCGTCGCTGACCGTCGCGAAGACCGTGTTCGCGTTGCTGCGCGCATAGGCCAGCTCGACGCGCGTCGCCGTCGGCGAGATCAGCGTGTTGCTCCAGGTCACGCCACCGTCGATCGAACGGGACACGAAGCCGTCGGCGCGCCCTGCGATCGCGAGCATCGGATCGCTCGGGTGGAAGTCGATGTCGAGCGTGCGCGTCGTCGTGCGCCGGCTCCAGGTCTGACCGCCGTCGGTGCTGCGCCAGATGCCGCTGGCGGTCGCGGCCAGCATCACGAGCGCATTGCCGGACTGGAACGAGATGCGGTTGACGAAGTACCAGTCCGGGGTCGCGGTGCTCGCGATGCGGCTCCACGTCACGCCGGCGTCGATCGATTCGAACACGCCGGCCCCCTGCAGGATCGCCGTGTTGCTGCTGCCCTGCTCGGCGTCGAAGAAGCCTTCGCCCGAGCCGAAGTACAGGTGGTCGGCGTTGCCCGGGTCGAGCACGAGGCAGCCGCAGCCCAACATCGTCAGCAGGCCGTTGCGCGGCTGCCAGCTCGCGCCGCCCGTGTCGCTGTACCAGACGCCGCCGCCGGCCGAGCCGACCCACATGCGCTGCGCATTGTTCGGGTCGATCACGATGGCGCGCAGGCGGCCGCCGACGTTGCCCGGTCCGAGCCACGTCCACTGCACCGGTGCGCCGAGGTCGTCGACGAACGCCATGGCCTGCTTCTGCTGCCACGCGTGCACGAGCGCGTCGTGCGGCACGCCGCGGTCGCCGCGCCGGGCCTGGGCTCGCTGGTACATGCCGTTCGGGTGTTCGTGTTCGTGTTCCGGTTCGGGCGCCGCCGGATCGGGCGCGCGACGCGGCGAGGCACAGGCAACCCACAACGAGCAGAACGCGACCGCAGCGGCACGACGCATGGCAGCCTCCTATGGAGCGGGGCCTGGAGGATACCGCTTCTCGGGCTCAGTCGCTGGCGTCTAGGTCCTCTCACTTGACTCTCCCGGCGGGTTGCTCGACGCAGGCATCGGCGGCCACTGGATGCCGTGCGTGCCGCGATCGTGCGACCATTCTCGAGAGGCTGCCCGATCTTCGCGCGCCCGCCGCATCTGCCAGACTGGCGCACGCTGCGCGTCCGCCGTGCCAGACTGCCAGCGCGGCGTGGCCCGGCGGCGCCCGCATCGAGGTGGGGGCGCCGGGCAAGAACACCTCCGCGCGGCCCGATGCATGCAGGGGCGCGCGCCCATGAGCCAGGAGACCCCGCGCGCTTGGTTGTTGCCTGTGTTGTTCGCCGCGGCCAACCTGGCCGCCGCGAGCGGGGCCGTCCCCGAGGCGATCGTCGCGAGCCCGCCGAGCTCCACCGCCGGACCCGACCCCTCGGTCGCGAGCCCGCACGAACGGGCCGGGGCGGAGCGGCGCATCGGTCCCTACCGCCTGATCGGGCAACTGGGGCGCGGCGGCATGGGGGAGGTGTGGCTCGCCGAGCAGACCGAACCGTTCCACCGCCGCGTCGCGCTCAAGGTCCTGCGCGCCGATCGCACCGACGACCGGGCGCTGGCCGCGTTCGGGGCCGAGGTCGAGGCCATGGCCCGCGTCGAACACGAACACGTCGCGCGCCTGCTCGACGCGGGCGACGCACCCGAGCCGTGGCTGGCGATGGAGTTCGTGCCGGGCGAGGCGGCGACGGACTACTGCGAGCGGCAGCAACTGCCGCGGGCGGCGCGTCTGGACCTGTTCCTCGCCATCGCCGACGCGGTGCACCACCTGCACGGGCGCGGCATCCGGCACGGCGACCTCAAGCCCGAGAACATCCTCGTGCTCGAGCGCGGCGGGCGCGCCGTGCCCAAGATCGTCGACTTCGGCCTCAGCACGCTCGCGGGCCGCGGCGGCGACGAGGAGTTCGTCAACGGCACGCCCGCGTACATGGCGCCCGAGCAGTTCACCATGCGCGCTGCCGCGGTCGACCACCGGGCCGACGTGTTCGCGCTCGGCGTCGTGCTGCACGAACTGCTGACCGGCGAGCGGCCGCCCGGCGCGGCAGCCGCCGGCGCCGACGGCTGCGTGCACGTGACGCTCGATCGACCGCACGCGGCCACCGCGCGGGTGCACGCGAGTCTGAAGGGAGGCCTGGCTCGCGTCGTCGGCCGCGCGCTCGCTGCCGATCGCGACCGCCGCTACGGTTCGGTCGGCGAGTTCACGCGTGCGCTGCGTCGCGA